>CP128857.1:614752-922129 GCA_030388725.1 Prodigiosinella aquatilis | reverse complement strand
TATTACGCTGGGGCGGCCAATCAATATCGGGAACGCCAGCCCCAGGGTGACCAATTCCTGAGTTGCATGCAGAATACGCGGGTCTTCCCCTTCGGCCAGCACCACGCGTTTCGACTGTAGACGGGCCTGAGAAAACACCGGTTTCATGAACAGATTGGTCTTGTAGACAAACTCGGTCAGTTTCTCGGTGTAAGCATTGAAGTCCTCGATAGGACGTGTCGCCACCCCTGAATCCATCGCCGCTTTCGCCACGGCTGGTGCAATCTTGATGATCAAGCGCGGATCGAAAGGTTTGGGAATCAAGTATTCCGGACCAAAGGAGAGCTCTTGATCGCCATAGGCAGAGGCGACCACCTCACTCTGTTCCGCCAGAGCCAAATCGGCAATCGCATGAACACAAGCCAGTTTCATCTCTTCGTTGATAACGGTCGCGCCCACATCCAGCGCACCGCGGAAAATAAACGGAAAACACAGTACGTTGTTAACCTGATTCGGGTAATCCGAACGGCCGGTACAGACAATGGCATCCGGGCGGACAGCCTTCGCCAACGGTGGCAGGATTTCCGGTTCCGGGTTGGCCAACGCCAGAATCAATGGATTCGGCGCCATCGTTTTGACCATATCCTGAGTCAGCACGCCAGGACCGGAACAACCGAGGAAAATATCGGCGTCAGGAATAACATCAGCCAGTTTCCTGCAACCATTATCCTCAATAGCATAGGCGGCCTTGGTTTCAGCCATATTCTCGTCACGGCCTTTGTAAATCACGCCACGTGAGTCACAAACCACAATATTTTCGTGTCTCAGCCCCAGCGCCACCAGTAAATTCAGACAGGCGATAGACGCAGCACCAGCACCAGAGACCACCAACCGTACATCAGAAATAGCCTTTTTCACTACTCGAAGACCGTTAAGTACGGCGGCAGTACAGATAATGGCCGTACCGTGTTGGTCGTCGTGAAATACCGGAATCTTCATCCGTTCACGCAGTTTCTTCTCAATATAGAAACATTCCGGTGCCTTGATATCCTCCAGGTTGATACCGCCAAACGTGGGTTCCAGTGCAGCAATCACGTCAATCAGCTTGTCTGGATCCAACTCATCTACTTCAATATCGAAAACATCAATACCTGAGAATTTTTTAAACAACACTCCTTTGCCTTCCATGACTGGCTTGCCTGCCAGTGCGCCAATGTTCCCTAAACCCAGCACCGCTGTACCATTGGAGATAACCGCAACCAGATTTCCTCGTGCGGTGTATTTATAGGCAGCTTGCGGATCTTTGGCAATTTCCAAACAGGGTGCGGCAACGCCAGGAGAATAGGCCAACGCCAAATCACGCTGAGTGACCAGCGGTTTGGTCGGTGAAACCTGAATTTTTCCCGGTACCGGATATTGGTGGAAGTCCAGTGCGCTTTGCTTTAGTTGTTCATCCATTTTTAATTACCTTACCTTTTCGCTTTGTTGTTCAAGTAGGGTTGCGAGTTACTTAAGTATAGTGTTCACCTTTGGTTAAACCATGACGCATTACAAAATCCAAGAGTGAATATCGCTTAATATAATTAATTAATGAGGGGAAAAATCAGTTATCGAGCGCCCTTCAGGAATAAATTCTCGGACGAGTCTATGCTCAAAGTCTGGGAAATGCAGATAGCCACTCCGGGACCGCTCTCCTGCAAATATCCAGCAACAGAAAACAGATAACACAATGCAGCACGACAGCCTGCCTTATGCTGTGTCATCGACATTTCCCGTCGCAGCAATCAGAGAAAGCGCATGTCACTCTTCCCGGTAATGATGCAGTGTGTTGCCCTGCGTTTTTATTTTCATATTATTGTTCAAGGAGTTAAGCGATGAACCAATTAGAAGCCCTTAAACAGCTGACCGTTGTGGTGGCTGATAGTGGCGATATCGAATCTACCCGTCATTACTCTCCACAGGACGCTACAACCAATCCATCCCTGATCCTGAAAGCGGCCAGCCTGCCACAATACCAACCACTGTTTGACGACGCGCTGGTTTATGCCCGCAAGCAGGGCGGTTCCCGTGAAACCCAACTGATTAACGCCAGTGACCGCCTGGCGGTGAACATTGGTGCGGAAGTGCTGAAAAGTATTCCCGGCCGAATCTCTACCGAAGTGGATGCCCGTTTGTCATTTGACCGTGGGATGTGTGTTGCCAAAGCCCGCAAGCTCATTGGCATGTATGAAGAAAAAGATATTCACCGCTCGCGTATTTTGATCAAACTGGCGGCGACCTGGGAAGGGATTCGTGCCGCCGAAGAGCTGGAGAAGGAAGGTATTAACTGTAATCTGACTCTGCTTTTTTCCTTTGCCCAGGCTCGCGCCTGTGCTGAAGCTGGCGTTTACCTGATTTCTCCCTTTGTCGGACGTATCTATGACTGGTATCAAACCAGACAACCCGTTGCCGAATACGATGCCGAACAGGACCCAGGCGTACTGTCGGTACGTAAAATCTATACGTATTACAAGCAATACCGCTACCCGACTATCATCATGGGCGCCAGCTTCCGCAAGATAGAACAGATTCTGGCGCTGGCGGGCTGCGATCGTCTGACCATTTCCCCTGCACTACTGGAACAGTTGAAAAATAACGACGCACCGGTAGAACGCAAACTCAGGCCATCCACCGAGGGTTTCCATCACCCATTATCACTATCGGAAGCTGAATTCCGCTGGGAGCACAATCAGGATCCGATGGCGGTAGAGAAACTGTCTGAAGGTATACGCCTGTTTGCCGCCGATCAGCAGAAACTGGAAACGTTGCTGGCTGCAAAACTGTAATATCGGATGGCTCACCGCACACAGTAAGGGACACAAAAAAGGGGCGCCATCGCCCCTTATCGATGACTGAACTCTCAGCCTATCGTTCAGTAAACCAGCCTTGAATCTGGGCGTACTGTAATAACATAATAGTCTTACCATCTCTGATATGACCATCTTTGAGCAGAGCCATGGCCTCGGTAAAAAGTAGCTCAACAACTTCAATATCTTCATCATCCACGCCACCACCCCGCATTTCTCGCAGCGATTCATCGTATTCCGCTGCAAAAAAATGAATCAGTTCAGTCACCCCTCCGGGCGACATATACGCTTCAAACAACTTTTCCACTTTTCCTATCGCGTATCCAGTTTCTTCAATCGCTTCATTACGGATACAGGCCTCCGGCGACTGGTCATCCAGCAATCCGGCACAGACTTCCAGTAACATCCCGCTGTCGTTACCGTTAACATATGTCGGCATCCTGAATTGCCGTGTCAGCACAACAGTTCCTTTATCCCGGTTATACAACAGAATCGCCGCGCCATTCCCCCGGTCGTAAACTTCCCGCATCTGGCGAACTATCCCGCCATTTTTTCTTTTCAGATCAAATATATATTTATTCAGAACAAACCAGTGGTCGGATAAAATCTTCTTTTCAATAATTGTGATGGGTGACGACATAATTGAGCCCCGGCATACAAAGAATCCGCGAAAAATAATAAGCGTAGTAAAACAGGAATGCACGCGATACTACCAGGAATACAGGCGCGATTAACGCGCCAGCAGCGTATCGACAATCAGATAGAGGTTCAGTGAAACAACGATAAATACAATCAGTTTCCCCGTGTTTTGTATCAACCGACTGTTGACCAGATTACCCATTAATTCCCGGTTTCCGGTAAATACCAACAGTGGAATTAATGCCAAGGCGATCCCGAAACTCAGCAGAACCTGACTCAATACCAGCACTCGGGTGGGATCCATACCAGACAAAATCACAATAAATGACGGCAACATAGTAACAGAGCGGCGTAACCACAGCGGTATATGAAAATGCACAAAACCTTGCATCACCACCTGACCCGCCAGCGTTCCCACAACCGTTGATGACAGCCCTGCCATCACCAGACTCAAGCCGAATATGGTCGCGGCAGCATGCCCCAGCAATGGTTGCAACGTCAGGTAAGCCTGATCGAGATCGCTAATCCCAGTATTACCACTAAAATGAAATGCCGCAGCCGCCGTCGCCATCATCGCCAGATTCACAAATCCCGCAATGGTCATCGCTATGGAAACATCAACTTTAGTCGCGGTATAACGCTCTGCAGATGTATATTTCCCTTCCCGTTGAGTCAGGGATGAGTGCAGATAAATCACATGCGGCATGATAGTCGCACCCAATACCCCGGCAGCCAGCAATACCGCATCCGAGGTCGGAAAACTGGGAATAACCATTCCTTTGGTCAATGCCACTAACTCTGGACGTGAGAAAATCAATTCCACAATGTACGCTGCCGCAACAAACAGCAGCAGACCACCAATCACCATTTCCAGTGGTTTTTGTCCACGCTGTTGCAGCATGAGGATTAAGAAAGTCGCAATACCGGTGAGTACGGCCCCTTCCAGCAGGGACACGCCAAACAGCAATTTAAAGCCGATGGCTGCCCCGATAAATTCAGCCAGATCGGTTGCCATGGCAATGATCTCAGCCTGAACCCAATAAGCCCATACGGCAGGACGCGGGAAACGGTCACGGATATGCTCCGCCAGATTTTTCCCAGTGGCAATGCCCAACTTGGCTGAAAGTAATTGGATCAGCATCGCCATCAGGTTGGCCCAAACCACGACCCACAGCAATTGATAACCGTAAGAAGCACCCGACTGAATATTGGTGGCGAAGTTACCAGGGTCGATATAACCGATCGCTGCGATGAAAGCCGGCCCCATCAAAGAAAGTTTAACCTTTCTCGATTTGCGGCTGACTGATTCGACTACACGACTTCCCGGCATATGAGTGACCCTTCTAAAGCTGTTGTTTTACTACTTTTACATTAATGATAATGATTATCAAGTGCATTTAGAACAGCAATAATTATTACTCTAATAGGTAAAGATAATGATGCATTTACCCTATGAAAAACACCGGATTTAGCAAACGAATATTAACAAATTATAAACAAGAAAACGCAATTATTTAGAATTCAAGAATACTTATTATTTCATGCGAAAAACACCACATGAACACAATAAAAAACAGAAGGATTACAGGATGAAAGACAGGAAAATTTGAATGGAAATCTTCGAAGGGAGTGTTAGAAATTCCGTGTCATTCCAGTAATATATCATCAAAAAGGAATGACAAATGTCCCAGCCCTTTGATTTTGACAAAGCCCTGAAAGCGCTACAGTCCGGTCAGTCCCTGACCGGCAAAGATGGCATCTTAACCCCGTTAATCAAACAGTTAACTGAAGCAGCCCTGTCTGCGGAACTTGACTCCCATTTGGCTTCAGATGTGGAAGCCAACCGTAAAAACGGCTCTGGTAAAAAAACCATTAAAGCCCCGACCGGCAGCTTCGAACTGACGACTCCGCGCGATCGTAATGGCACTTTTGAGCCTCAACTGGTGAAAAAGCATCAGACCACACTGTCCGATGAGATCGAGCGCAAAATCATTCGTCTGTTTGCGCTGGGGATGAGTTACCAGGATATCAGCCGGGAGATTGAAGATTTATACGCATTCAGCGTGTCTACCGCCACCATCAGTGCCGTCACCGATAAAGTCATTCCTGAGTTAAAACAGTGGCAACAGCGCCCGCTGGAGAAAGTTTATCCTTTCGTCTGGCTGGACGCCATTCACTATAAAATCCGCGAGGATGGCCGTTACCAGAGCAAAGCCGTTTACACTGTGCTGGCGCTGAATCTGGAAGGCAAAAAAGAAGTTCTGGGTCTGTATCTGTCGGAAAGCGAAGGGGCAAACTTCTGGCTATCTGTATTAAGCGATCTGCAAAACCGTGGCGTTGAAGACATCCTGATAGCCTGCGTGGACGGACTGACTGGGTTCCCGGAGGCGATAAACAGCATTTATCCGCAGACAGAGGTGCAGTTGTGCGTTATTCACCAGATACGCAACTCGATTAAATACGTGGCCTCAAAGCACCATAAAGCCTTCATGGCCGACCTGAAGCCGGTGTATCGTGCGGTGTCAAAAGAAGCCGCAGAAACGGCACTGGATGAGCTGGAGGCCAAATGGGGTCAGCAATATCCGGTGGTGCTCCAGTCATGGCGGCGCAAGTGGGAAAACCTGTCAGCGTACTTCCGCTACCCGGCTAACATACGCAAAGTGATCTACACAACCAACGCGATAGAATCGGTGCACCGTCAGTTCAGGAAACTGACCAAAACCAAAGGCGCTTTTCCGAATGAAAACAGCCTGTTGAAACTGCTTTATCTGGGACTGATGAATGCACGGGAGAAATGGACAATGCCGATCCAGAACTGGAATTTGACATTGTCGCAGTTAGCCATTTATTTTGAAGGACGACTGAATAGTGTGATAACGCTATAGAGTTTTTAACGTGACACAGAATTCTGAACGCTCTCTCTTCGAAGACAACCGCCGCGAAGCCATTGTCTTCGGAGAAAAGGAAATATTATTCTTTGGCTTTAGACACAGCCACCATTGCCGGACGCAGTAGTCGACCATTCAACGTGTAACCTTTCTGCATCACCATCATGACGTGATTCGGCTGATGATCGGCAGATTCAAGCATAGTCATGGCCTGATGGATTTCCGGATTGAACGGTACATTGACCTCGTCAACCACATCAATACCAAACTTATGCACTGCCGCCAACAGAGATTTCAGCGTCAGTTCAACACCTTCAATCATGGCAGACAGTGCTTCATCAGACTTGTCGGCCATTTCCAGTGCGCGCTCCAGATTATCAATCACCGGTAACATTTCACCCGCAAACTTTTCCAATGCAAATTTGTGGGCCTTTTCAATGTCAATATCCGTACGGCGACGAATATTCTCAATCTCTGCGCGAGCACGCATCACGTTATCACGTTCACGCTGCTGCACATCGTTCAACTGTGCTTCCAGTTCGGCAATACGCTCATCACGCGGGTCAACCACTTCTGTCATCTCCGGCATGGCTTCCGCTTTCTGCCCTTCTGCCGTTTCCTTTTGATCCAAGACTTGCTCGTCAGGTGACTTCTGATCTTTACTACTCATGAAATTCTCCGCGGTTTTAGCATTGTTCTCGCTAGTTCGCTTATTATGGGGATCAAACGCGGGGTTTCAAGGGAACGATTCACATATTGCCTTAAAACACGGAGTGCCGGACACTTTGGTGAGGATAATCGATTCAATGAACAAACTATTTAACTGCATCGGCATTGTCGGTCATCCGCGCCATCCCACGGCACTGACCACTCATGACATGCTATATCACTGGTTGAGCGATAAAGGCTACTCCGTGCTGCTCGAACCACAGATTGCCCACGCCCTCAATCTGAAAGACGCCGTAACCGGTAATTTGGATGATATCGGGCGACAGGCAGATCTGGCCATCGTGATTGGGGGGGACGGCAATATGCTGGGAGCAGCACGAATACTTTCACGTTATGATGTTAGCGTGATCGGTGTTAACCGCGGTAACCTTGGTTTCCTCACTGATTTGGATCCCGACCATACTCAGCAACAGCTCAGTGATGTGCTGGCAGGTCATTATATTTGCGAAAGCCGCTTCATGCTGGAAGCACAGGTATGCCGCACAAAGCAGGCCAACAGTATTAGCACAGCGATCAACGAAGTCGTTCTTCATCCGGGGAAAGTCGCTCATATGATCGAGTTTGAAGTCTATATCGATGATAGCTTTGCCTTTTCTCAACGTTCAGATGGTCTGATCATTTCCACCCCTACCGGTTCCACCGCTTATTCCCTTTCTGGAGGCGGCCCTATTCTTACCCCTACGCTGGATGCCATTGCACTGGTTCCCATGTTCCCGCACACACTGTCGGCACGTCCGCTGGTAATTAACAGCAGCAGTACTATTCGGCTGAAGTTCTCCAAAATCACTAACGATCTGGAAATCAGCTGTGACAGCCAGATCTCGCTGCCAATACAGGAGGGCGAAGAGGTTTTCATCCGCCGCAGCAAACATCACCTCAACCTCATTCATCCCAAAGATTACAGCTATTTCAATACATTAAGTAGCAAACTCGGATGGTCTAAAAAATTGTTCTAAAAATGACCGCAAGCCACTTTACTGTATAAAAAACCAGTTTATACTGTACGTAATCACACTTGTTGTTACATACAGGAAACTACCATGCTGGCGCAACTCACTATCAGTAACTTCGCCATCGTGCGCGAACTGGAAATTGATTTTCAAGCCGGGATGAGCGTCATTACCGGCGAAACCGGTGCAGGTAAATCCATTGCGATTGATGCTCTCGGTCTCTGCCTCGGGAACCGTTCTGATGCCAGCATGGTTCGTCCGGAAGCGGCACGTGCAGATATCTGCGCCCGTTTTTCACTGGCTGACACCCCGGCGGCATTGGTCTGGCTGGAGCAAAACCAGCTTGATGACAGCAATGAATGCCTGCTGCGACGAGTTATCGGTGCCGACGGACGTTCCCGTGGTTTTATTAACGGTACCGCTGTTCCGCTTTCCCAACTACGGGAACTGGGCCAACATCTGATCCAACTACACGGTCAACATGCACACCAACTGTTGCTTAAACCAGAACATCAGCGCCATCTGCTGGATGCCTACGCCGATGAACCTCAATTACTTTCTGCCATGCAGCAAGTCTGGCAACAGTGGCACCAAAGCTGTCGTGAACTGGCCCAACACCAGCAGGCAACCATTGAACGGGAAGCACGCCGGGAACTTCTGCAATACCAACTGAAAGAACTGAATGACTTCGCTCCACAGGCCGGAGAATATGAACAGATTGATGCCGAGTACAAGCGTCTGTCCAACAGCGGACAGCTGCTCGCTCTTAGCCAACAAGCGCTACAACTGCTTAGTGAAGGTGAAGAACAAAACTTGCTCAGTATGTTGCACACCGCAAAACATCAGCTTTCTGAACTGATCAGCATGGATGAAAAACTCGCTGGAACACTGACATTACTGGAAGAAGCCGACATCCAAATCAGCGAGGTCAGTGATGAGTTGCGTCATTACAGCGACCAGATGGACCTTGATCCAATCAGATTGTACGAACTGGAACAGCGCATTTCCCGACAATTAACACTGGCCAGAAAGCATCACATTGCACCGGAAGATCTACCCACTTTTTATCAACAAATGCTTAATGAGCAACAGCAACTGGATCAGCAGGAAAGCGATCATGAAATGCTGAGTCGCACAGTGAGTGAGTACCATCAACAAGCCCTGCATTTGGCTGAACAATTACATATTCGCCGTAGCCACCATGCTAGTGAGCTAGCACAGTTGATCACAACCAATATGCATGCCCTGGCTATGCCGCACGGGCATTTCAGCATAAACGTCGAGTTTGCACCGGAATCTCTCGGCATCAATGGTGCAGACCATATTGAATTCCGCGTGACGACTAACCCAGGCCAGCCCCACCAATCACTGGTGAAAGTAGCATCTGGTGGCGAGCTTTCTCGTATTGCTCTGATCATTCAGGTCATTACAGCACAGAAAATGGATACTCCGGCGCTGATTTTCGACGAAGTCGATGTCGGTATTAGTGGCCCAACGGCGGCTATTGTCGGTAAGATGTTGCGTCAGTTGGGGGAATCCACTCAGGTTATGTGTGTTACCCACCTGCCACAAGTCGCAGGCTGCGGCCATCACCACTTTTTTGTCAGCAAACAAACTGACGGTTCGGAAACAGAAACCCTGATGCAGCCGTTGGATAAGCGGGCACGATTACAGGAACTCGCTCGCCTGCTGGGTGGCAGTGCCGTAACGAAAAATACGCTGGCAAACGCAAAAGAGTTGTTAGCCGCATAAAAACATTGAATGTGTTTTTTAACAGTGCACTGTAACGACCTACGGGGTGGTTGTTGAGATGGATGCCATAAAAAAGCCCAACTTTTTTGACTTCCCGAGGTCTTACATGGGTCTTGCAGGTTTTCAAGTCAGGCAAGGTCTATTATCATCTGCAACCTATGCCCTTAAGGAATGTAATCACTATGCGCTGTAAAACGCTAACTATCGTCGCCACGGTGGTTGTTGTTATGCTGACTGCCGGATGTTCCACGCTAGAAAAAGTGGTTTATCGGCCGGACATCAACCAGGGAAACTATCTGGCACCGGCTGATGTCGCCAAAATTCACACCGGTATGACCAAACAACAGGTTGTCTATATCTTGGGTACACCGATGCTGAAAGATCCGTTTGGTAGCAATACCTGGTATTATGTCTTCCGCCAACAACCTGGTCACGAAGCAGTAAAACAGCAAACCTTGACATTGACGTTTAACAGTGACGGCGTACTCACAAACCTGAATAACAAGCCTGCACTGTAACAATGCCCAGATATTGTCGGCGATAGAAAGTTATTCACTTAGTGGTGAACTGCGCCGACAAATAGACAGATAATAAGGTACTTGCGTGCCTTATTTTTTTGCGCGTTCTGCACGTTGACGACGTAGTTCTTTCGGGTCGGCAATCAAAGGTCGGTATATTTCAACACGATCGCCTTCACTGAGTACATCAGTTAACCTGACAGGTCGGCTATAGATGCCGACTTTGTTAATGCTCAAATCAATATCTGGCCGTAATTCTAACAATCCAGAAGCAACAACGGCCTGTTCAACTGTAGAGCCGTCCGCCAGGGTTAATGACCTCAGGTACTGACGATCCGGTAAGGCATAAACGACCTCCACGTGAAGTTCAGGCACGGTAAACCTCTTTGGCACGTTGCGTGAATGCCTGAACCATATTGTTTGCCAGTTCTTTAAAAATTTTTCCGAAGGCCAGTTCAATCAATGCATTCTTGAATTCAAAATCCAGATGCAACTCGACTTTACAGGCATCTACACTAAGTGGCGTAAAGTGCCAACCTCCATTTAGCTGACGAAATGGACCATCAACCAGTTGCATGGCAATGTTTTGATTGCTGGTTAACCTATTACGGGTGGTAAACGTTTTGCTAATACCGGCTTTTGATACATCAACAGCCGCGGTCATCTCCTCCGGTGTAGAGGACAAAACCCGACTCCCCGTGCACCCTGGCAAAAAATCAGAGTAAGAAGGGATATCATTGACCAGTTTATACATCTGCTCCGCACTGAATGGGACCAATGCCGATCGATTTATCTTGGGCATACAATTTTCCGTGAGTCATAAAACGCGCAAAATAATAGCATTGATACGCGGTCAGATAAAAATTATGCGAACGTTATCGCAAGATATCATCAACATTGCTTTAGACGCACCGCAGGGATTTCATTCCCCTTTACATCCAGTATAATGACGACACTATGACAAAGAAAAAAGCGTACAAACCCGGTTCCGCCACCATTGCGCAAAATAAGCGCGCTCGCCATGAATACTTCATCGAAGAAGAATTTGAGGCAGGGCTTACGCTGCAAGGTTGGGAAGTAAAATCACTGCGTGCAGGCAAAGCCAATATCAGCGATAGCTATGTCACATTCATGAATGGTGAAGCCTACCTTTTTGGTGCGACGATTACGCCACTCAACGTCGCGTCTTCACATGTTGTTTGTGATCCGACCCGCTCGCGTAAATTATTACTGAACAAACGCGAGTTAGATTCGCTGATAGGACGAGTCAGCCGTGAAGGCTACACCGTTGTTGCGCTGTCGATGTATTGGAAAAATGCCTGGAGCAAAGTCAAAATCGGCGTAGCGAAAGGTAAAAGAGACCACGACAAGCGTGACGATATTAAAGAACGTGAATGGAAATTAGACAAAGCCCGTATCATGAAGAACGCTAACCGCTAATCAGTGGCTTAGTAGCGGTAGATTCTGGTATACTGGCGAAAGTCTCCTGGGGCTGATCCTGGATTCGACGGGATTTGCAAAGCCCAAGGTGCATGCCGAGGGGCGGTTGGCCTCGTAAAAAGCCGCAAAAAAATAGTCGCAAACGACGAAACGTACGCACTAGCAGCTTAATAACCTGCTTAGAGCCCTCTCTCCCTAGCCTCCGCTCTTAGGACGGGGATCAAGAGAGGTCAAACCTAAAAGAGATCGCGTGGATGCCCTGCCTGGGGTTGAAGCGTTAAATACAATCAGGCTAGTTTGTTAGTGGCGTGTCTATCCGCAGCTGGCAGGCGAATGTAAAGATTAGACTAAGCATGTAGTGCCGACGGTAGAGTAATTCCGGACGGGGGTTCGAATCCCCCCAGCTCCACCAATTTAGACATCGGGTATTACCAGATAAGTCCGATGAAGTACGAAAAGCCCGCATGGCACAAGCCCTGCGGGCTTTTTTGTGTCCTCGATTTGTCCTGCGAAGTCCGAAGAGAACTAATTAAATCCGAACCTTTTAGGCACCTCGTAAAGCTTTATTGTTTTTGAGGTGCCTAAAACTATGGAAACCCAGCAATGGCAAGACAAACCAAACCTCTATCCGTTAAAGAAAGCGAATCCACCAAGCCCAAGGAAGGGGACTACGTTCTCTATGATGGTGATGGCCTTGAGCTACTCATCAAATTCAGCGGGAGTAAAATCTGGCAATTTCGCTATATTCGCCCTGTCACCAAGAAGCTCGCGAAGAAGAGCATAGGCCCCTACCCGTCAGTTACCCTTGCCGATGCCAGAAACCACCGTGCAGAGTCCCGCTCTCTCCTGGCAAAACAAATCGATCCACAGGAACATCAGCAAGAACAACTTCGCAGTTCGCTGGAAGCCAAAACCAATATTTTTCAACTCGTGGCTGAACGTTGGTGGAATGTGAAGAAAGCCAGTGTGACAGAGGACGATGCTGAAGATATCTGGCGCTCTCTTGAGAGAGATATCTTTCCTGCGATTGGCGACGTTAGCGTTACAGATATTAAAGCTCATACACTGGTTCAGGCCGTTCAAACTGTTCAGGCCAGAGGCGCGCTGGAAACGGTAAGGCGGTTATGCCAGCGGATCAACGAGGTGATGGTCTATGCCATGAATGTTGGTTTGATCGATGCGGCTCCCAGCGTCAATATCAGCAAGGCATTCGAGAAACCACAGAAAAAACATATGCCCAGCATCCGCCCGGATCAACTGCCGCAACTGATGCAAACGATGCGGCTGGCAAATATTGAGTTACCGACCCGCTGTCTGTTCATGTGGCAGCTTCTCACCCTCACCCGCCCTGCCGAAGCCTCTGATACACGCTGGCAAGAGATCGATCTGGACGCTAAAGAATGGCGCATTCCAGCCGAACGCATGAAAATGAAGCGGGTACATATCGTTCCGCTGTCAGAACAGGCATTAGCTATTCTGGAACTTATGCAGCCTTTAAGCAGCAATCGGGAATATGTGTTCCCCAGCCGCATTAAACCGTTACAGCCAATGAATAGCCAGACGGTCAACGCCGCGCTAAAACGCGCCGGATTGGGCGGCATTCTGGTATCACATGGCATGCGTTCTATTGCCAGCATCGCGCTTAATGAGCAAGGTTTTCCACCGGATGTAATAGAAGCGGCGCTGGCTCACGTGGACAAAAATGAGGTACGTCGCGCCTACAACCGTAGTGATTACCTTGAACAACGGCGGCCGATGATGCAATGGTGGGCTGACTTCGTGAAAGCAGCGGATAAGGCAGTGTGCTGGAAGGCGGAATCCGAGGACTGAAGGCGATGGGGTAATAATATGAAGCCGTGTTTTTTCTCCGATTTCACACCATAAGCAAGTGATTGTGTGAAATCGGAGACGTGCTATTTTTCTTTGCGGCGGGCTCGATCAAGGTACAAATTCAGTACATCTTCCGCAAACTCATCGTCAACAATGTAAAAGTAGCACTCCGGTACATTGAGCACACGGGCAAATTCGCAGACTAGTTCAAACGTGGGTTTATGCGTGCCATTTTCATAATGAGACAGACGCGAATAGGCCGTCGCCTCTTCGATACCAGCCAGTACACCAAGCTTCTCCTGCGTGAGATTCGCTCTTAATCTGGCTGCCTTCAAACGCTTAGGAATCATTCAGTTATTACCAGCAGTTGATGTATTGCGGTAATCTTTAGCATTCCTCAATATGAATTTTCTTTAGAGTTTATAAAGATGGTTGCGAACTTCGTGCCCGTTTGCCCTTTATCTGCCATTTGGTGTGCGTTGCCACTGGACAGTATTACCGGCATACAGCTTCAGAAGCGCCTCGGCAAAGTCATCGTCCACCGTGTAGAAATAGCTCTCCGGCACGTTCAATGCATGCGCAAAAGCACAAACCGTTTTAAACGAGGGCGTATGCGTTCCACTCTCATACTGTGAGAGACGAGAATAGGCCGTCTCTTCGCCAATGCCAGCCAATACGCCAAGCTGCTCTTGCGTCAGATTAGCCCGTAGCCTCGCATTTTTAAGACGTTCAGGGATCATAGGGATCTGCCACTGATGACTAAGTTGACAGCATCTTTAGCATTCATTAAGATTCATTATCTTTAGAGTTCCTAAAGAAGAAGTAAGCACATGTCTGAACCAGAAAAGGATTCTTCTCTGGCTCTATCTATAAGTCATAACTGTGGGTAACTTCCGATGATTAAACAAGACTGGCATCCGGCAGATATCATCGCTGGTTTAAGGAAAAGAGGTACAACAATGGCTGCGGTTTCCAGAGAGGCGGGACTCGCATCGTCCACTCTGGCGAATGCGTTGACGCGACATTGGCCTAAAGGAGAACGTTTAATCGCCGAAGCCTTGCATAAACGCCCCGAAGAGATCTGGCCTTCACGTTATAACAATGGGCAGCACAGGCAATACCGAAATGGAATCTCAGATTAGCGGATAACAATCGAGAATATTACCCTGCCGTTATGTTGCATATAACACTACGGCAGGCTCTTTGTTATATGTAATGAAAGAACTCACCTCATAGTAAATACAATCACCCCTACACAGAAAAAACTACGCAGTATTTGGGCGGGTCCGGCACAGAACGTAACGAATTTAGGCTTTTTAATTCATGCGCCTAGCATGGATTAAAAAGTGGCGTGAGGCGAGTCAATTCAATTTCGCAGAAATTGTTAATTTGCGTCGCCCGAACCCACTGGCGAGCGTTCACCCCAAGTGAACCGAGCAAGCCGGGGGGGGAGCCGCAAAAATTTTGCCGCCCCAGCGAGCAAAAAGGCATTCCCCAGAATGCCGGTTTTTGTGGGGGGGCTTACCCCGCACACCGTCGCCGCTAAGTCTCCGGCCACAAGCCGATCGCGCGTAGCGCGTGACGGTGTGCCGCCGTTGACCCTGGGGGTTTTGGCGTGGCGTCCAGCCGCGACATTACCCCTATGAGCCAGGGAATAAGGGCGTCCAGCCCGCATGAACTGGCGCATGCCGTCCGGGCTGGAAGGTATACCTTCCGGCACATGGTCGTAAAGCAGCCACGCTCTTTCGCCCCATGTTCTCGCCTCATCCATTCACCCCATACCATGAAGCGAGAACATGGGGCGACGTGATGGGGCAAGTAGCAGCCAGATGAGGTAGCGTAATTTTAAGTGATATGGTCACTTCATTGGGGCTTCGATAATTAATGATCTATTGTTTGGATAATTACCGTTGGCGTTGGAAAGTGCAATTCCGGAGAATGGTCTTTACGCTACCTGTAGTTTTTAGATCTTCTTGGCGAATACTCCCGGCGCCCCCTTGTGCCAAAAGAATGCGCCAATTAAATGTGCCGAGAATACCCAACGAAGGTATGATGATTTAAATATCCCGACCTTTCCTCAATACGTTATTGAGATTGCCGGAGTCTGGCGAATTTACCGACATCGCTAAATGAAAATGCAACCGACAGCAACATTTCTCAAGCACGCTTTCTGTAATCTATAGATTCCCATGTTGCCACGACCGTTAAAGCAACGCACAGACCAACCGGTGTGGTCGACCTCCAGCCCATCGTGTTACCTATTCGTGTGTGAGCAACAAGGCGTTAGGTCTGAGTGGTATAATCCATGACGGCACGCGAAAACGATTACTCCGGAGCGCTATTAGGCGGTGCTGGAAATTCTGCAACAGAAAGATACCGAACTGGCATTGATTTGGGGAAAGAGATCAAAAACCCGGAAATATCAAAAAGTGCATGGAACTAAAACGGGTGTTCTTACAGAGGTATTGGCAACGGCGTGGGCTGAGATCGATATTGAGAGCAAGGAATGGCGAAAAGGATGAAAGCAAAGCGAGATCACATCGTTCAATTGTCTATATAGGCGCTAGAGACACTACACAGTCTATAAGTGGTAATCGTGAGCTTGTTTTCCCAAGCCGCAATAATCCGAAGAAACCGATGAGCAGCCAAACGGCTAACACTGCGTTAAAGCCCATCGGTTATGGCGGAAAATTGGTTGCGCATGGCTTGCGATCTATCGCCAGTACTGCTATGAATGAGGTTGAGTTTAATGCGTATGTGATTGCGGTTGTATTAGCACACAGTGGCAAAAATGAAGTTAGAGAAGCTTATAATAGTTCCATATATATCGAACAGAGAAGGATTTTAATGGAATGGTGGGGCGGACGAACAAAAGCATGCCTAATGAAATAATTAGACAATTAGTATATTTTAACGCATGGAGGTACTAAGTGTTTCAAAAATTAAGAATAAGAAACTTCAAAGCATGGAAAGATACAGGTAACATCCGAATGGCCCCGATTACTTTATTTTTTGGTGCTAACAGCTCAGGTAAATCCAGTATTGGCCAATTATTGATGATGTTAAAACAAACGGTTGAATCACCTGACCGCAAAACTGCACTTTATCCTGGCGGAAAATCCACAGCCGTGCAATTAGGCTCATATCATGAAATGGTTTTCCAAAGGGATATAAAAAATTGTATAGATTTCGAATATCAGTGGAATTTAACTGATATATTAAAAACAAAAGACCCCATCAGCGGAAGTATATTTAACGGAGATAATATTTGTTTTAAATCAAATATTATCTTTAATGAAGCCTCAAATACGTTAAATTTAAATAGTTTTGAATATAAAGTATATAATAAAGCTGACTTATCTTTTTCAATTGGTTTGAAAGTTAACGAAAATGGGAAAGGTGATTTTAAGGTTGAGACAGAAAATTATAACTTAGTAAGACAGAAGGGCCGAGTTTGGTCTATAAAAGCAGCAGTGCGCTTTTACGGATTTCCAGAAGAAGTTGTAGCTTATTATCAAAATGCAGATTTTGTACAAGAGTTAAATCTAAGACACGAAAAATTATTCCGCTCTCTTTGTTATTTAGGCCCTCTCCGTATAAAGCCTGAAAGGTTGTATTCTTGGGCAGGAATTGAGCCTGAAAGTGTTGGATATCAAGGCGAAAGTACAATAGCAGCTATTCTGGCTGCAAGAAAAAGAAAAATAAGTCTTGGCTATAAAAAAACGACAAAACCATTTGAGGAAATTATCGCATCAAAGCTTAAGCAAATGGGACTTATTGACGCATTCCGTGTAGAGCCCATATCTGAACACCGTCAAGAATATGAAGTAAAAGTTCGTACTCGGGGATCACAGTATTGGGTCGATCTACCTGACGTTGGATTCGGTATTTCACAAGTCTTACCTGTTTTAGTACAATGTTTTTATGCGCCTAAAGGTTCAATAATTTTAATGGAACAGCCTGAAATACATCTTCACCCTCTAGCACAATCAACTTTAGCAGATGTGATGATTGATGTTATAAAATCACGTGAAAATGGAGAAGATAGAGAAATACAAGTTATTATTGAAACACACTCTGAGCATTTTTTAAGAAGGTTACAACGAAGAATCGCTGAAGATGTTATTGATAGCCAGATGGTTTCAGCATATTTTGCCAATGTCTCCGTCACTCCTTCAAAATTAGAACCGCTACAAATAGATGTTTTTGGAAATATTAGTAATTGGCCTAATGATTTTTTTGGTGATGAAATGAGCGATATTACGGCTCAATCAAAGGCTGCGATAAAAAAACGTATTTCACAGGTTAAAAATAAATGAAAAAGCAATTACCAAAAAAATTCTTAGTTGATACGAACGTACCTAAAACTGCAAATCTTGCATCGTCACTTAGCACCACTCCAGAAGACTTACTTCAATGTGCCCTTAATTGCGTAGAATTAATAGAATCAATAGTTAAAGAGAAAAATGGATTAGTTCTTGATTATGCTGGCGAAATATTCAATGAATATCGAGGACAACTCAAAATGAAGGGGCAACCGGGTGTTGGCGATAAATTTATGAAATGGGTGCATGATAATCAATGGTCTTTCCCAAAAAAAGATCTGGTTACTATCACCAAGAATGGGGATTCATATACGGAATTTCCTGAGCATAAAGGCCTAAAAGACTTTGATATTTCTGACCGTAAGTTTATTGCTGTTTCAGTTACTCATGACGACACTCCCCCAATATATGAAGCAACTGATTGTAAATGGTGGGGGTGGAAAGAAGCATTAAATGAAGTTAGGGTAAGAGTAATATTCTTAGATGAAAAATACATACAAGAAACTTACGATAGAAAATTTGGTAATGAGTGATAATTTTATTAAATTCCCGCAAACCCTTCATTTAATTGCGGGGCATAATTTCAATTTCCGAAAAGATAAAGCATTTTCAAGCTTCGAGGTAAAAGAATTTTTGCAAAATGAAGTAGTACTCGAAGAAAAAATTGATGGTGCTAACCTTGGTATTTCTTTTGATAAGGATGGCAAATTGCTGCTACAAAATCGAGGAAATTATCTCAACAAGCCATTTTCAGGACAATGGATAGAATTAAACAATTGGCTTGACAAAAAACTTGATAGCATTTTTGATGTAATTGAAGACAAATATATTTTATTTGGCGAATGGTGTTATGCAAAACATTCCATCTTTTATACAAAGCTACCAGATTTTTATATCGCCTTTGATATTTATGATAAAATAAATAATGAATTCCTTTCAACAAAAAGAAGAAACACCTTATTAATATCAATGGGTATTTCCAGCGCACCATTTATTGATAAAGGTGTTTTCACAATAAATGAAATAATCAATAAGATACAAAAATCCAATTATTCGAGCAACACTTCAGAAGGTATATATATAAGATTAGAAAATGAAGACACTTTAATTCGTCGAGCTAAGCTTGTAAGACCTGACTTTACTCAAAATATTGAAGAGCATTGGGCATCAAAAAAAATAATTAAAAATATTATAGAAAATAATTAACGATTTAAAATTCATTCTGACTTTATAAAAATTAATCACCAAAATCATCATAGTTATGATTAATAACTTTCTGATCAACGAAAAATAAAAAACACGTCCCTCTTAGTAAATTTTATCATACCTAAACCCCGACTCACGCAGTGTCCCCTGACTGCCCACTGTGACTACGTAAACGCCGTTAAATCGTAAGCGTCCGGCGAACTCGTATTGTTAACAAAACTCTGCTGCCACATGCTTCCCTCATTCAATACAACGAATCGGAGGTGAAATATGGCAAAACGGTATTCTCACAGTGAGCGGCAACAGCATCTCGATGCCTGGCAACAGAGTGGATTAACCAAACAGCACTATTGTCAACAACACGATTTGAACCCCGCCACCTTTTATTATTGGCTCAAACATCATCTCAATGACGCTACCGTGACCGTTCCCGCCGCCTTCATTCCAGCTCGCCGGGTTCTGCCTGAGAATAATGACGCCGACACCGTGACGCTCAACCTCCCCAACGGCTGTTCGGTCAGGTGCCTTCCCGCTCAGTTGCGGGCCGTGATGCAGGCCTTGCCCCTATGCTAACGCCGCAGCATATCTGGCTGGCGCGCGAGCCCGTCGATATGCGTCAGGGGATTGATACCCTGACACAATATATTACCGACCACCTGCACTAACCCTGCCAGAGGGGCAGTTAGAAAACTCTAATCAGGAGTGCCTCAGATAACGGGGAATGGACAGTACCCAGCCGCTAGGTACCTAACTATCGGGTACCTAAATCATAGAGGCACCTATGGCTCGTCTGACAAAACCGCTCACCGATACAGAGATAAAAACCGCCAAGCCTAAAGAAGTAATTACACGCTACATAATGGTGATGGCCTGCAACTGCTGATCCAAACCAACGGTAAGAAAGTCTGGCAATACCGCTATTTTCGCCCTTTCATCCAAAAACGCGCAAAACTTACTTTTGGCCCTTATCCCGAAATCACTCTGGCCGATGCCCAGCGCAATTATTTGGCACCAAAACAGGCATTAAGCCCAGCCTGGGTATCTTTGCTTGGCAGACCAGGCATCGGTTTGTCAGCAATAAGCGTTACGCCGGTGTCAACATATCCAGAAGCTTTCTTGCCGTGTTTGGCATAAGCAACGGCTGCATCAACCCCCATCGCGGCCATAGTTAAGGGATATTGCTGCGCCGTGGCGGCAATCTTTCCTTCACGTACGTTATTTACGCCAGCACATCCGCCATCAACAGATAAAATCATGGCACTTTTTTCTTTACCAGCCTCCTGTAGTGCTTGATAAGCACCGGCTGCGGCCGGTTCATTAACAGTATAGACAAGATTAATATCAGGATGCGCTTTCAGACAGTCAGCCATGACATCATGTCCTTGTTTTTCCGCCCCCTGTGTATAACCTGAGCACAAGATCTCAGGTGCGCCAGACAATTCACTGGAGTCGGCTCCCGCTGCTTGTAATCCTAAACCCTTCATAAAGCCGTTGTGTCGCCTTGCCCCCACTAAATGCCCAGCCGATAAATCCAGCATGGCTATCTTTAATGGTTGACCAGGAAAGGTTAAGGGCATGGCCGCCTGAGCATATTGGCCAATCAATTCGCCAGCTTTATAGTTGTCTGTGGCAAATAGTGCATCAACAGCACTGGTGGGATCCGTCGGTGAATCGAGCGCAATGATCTGTACACCTTGTGCTCGCGCCTGCTCAAGGGCTGGCACAACAGCTTTAGCATCACTTGGGGTGATAAGCAGGGTGGTGGCCCCAGCAGCCACCATGGATTGAATCGCAATGATCTGCGAAGCGTAATCTTGATCTTCTTTACCCGCAGCGGTTAGCAGTTTCACACCGTGAACTGTCGCGCCAAGCATGGCTCCTTCTTTCATTTTCAAAAAGAATGGGTTGGTATCTGTTTTAGTAATTAAACCGATGGTGATATTAGCATTGCTGCTGGCAAATACTGATGGACTCAACATTGCCGCCGCCACGGCAAAAGCGCAGAAAATTTTCATTAAAATACCTTAGCGAATCGCAATTGTCGTGCCGTTGAGATTTCCTGCACGGGAGATATCAAACTCAGAAATCCCCTGCAATAATATATGCGCCTGCTGCTTTAAGCTTTCGGCGGCGGCGGCACTCTGTTCAACCAGAGCGGCATTTTGCTGCGTGGCCTCGTCCATCTGCACTACCGCTTTGTTAACTTGATCAATTCCGGTGTGCTGTTCGCTCGAAGCCAGGGTAATTTCAGCCATCAGGCTATTGACACCTTTAACCGCGTTAACCACTTCTTGCATGGTACTGCCAGCCTCATCAACCAGCTTGGAACCGATATTAACCCGGTCGACAGACTCGCCGATCAGATCTTTAATTTCTTTCGCGGCAGTAGCACTGCGTTGTGCCAGGGTACGCACTTCGCCAGCGACCACGGCAAAACCACGGCCTTGCTCACCGGCACGCGCTGCTTCAACGGCAGCGTTAAGCGCCAAAATGTTAGTTTGGAAGGCGATGCTTTCAATCACATTAATGATTTGAGTGACTTTGCCTGAACTGCTGGCAATCTCATGCATAGTGCTAACGACGCGCTCAACAACGTTGCCACCACGTTGCGCCACTTGTGAAGCGTCATTTGCCATTAGATTACCCTGGTGTGCATTGTCAGCATTGTGTTTAACGGTGGCAGTCAGTTGCTCCATGCTGGCAGAGGTCTGTTCTAGTGAGGAGGCCTGTGCTTCAGTACGACGGCTCAGATCCTCATTACCCATGGTAATTTCGGTTGAAGCGGTGACGATACTTTCCGCAGAAACAGCGACCTGGCTGACTAACTGATACAGTTTCTCCTGCATCTCTCCAATCGCTGCCAGCACGCTTCCCTGTGGCGCGGTTTTTGCCCCTTTAACCTGACTGAGATCGCCACTGGCAATACGCTGTACCACTTGACCTAAAACTGCCGGCTCTTCTCCCAGAGCGCGAACCAGAGCACGGATAATAATCCACCCTAAAATAACCGCCAGACTCAAAGCAACCAGGCTGATAATAATAAAAATCAAGCGGGTTTGCTGATAAGCACGTTGAGCGGTATCCAGGCTCTCTTTGGCTTGTTGTTTACTGTACTTCAGATATTGATCGGCAATATTCAGTAAGGTAATTAATTGAGGCCGTAGTTCACGGTTCATACGGTCAATCGCTTCGGCCTTTTTCTCATCAAGCGCCAGTTCTACAATGTGTTGAGCAATGGGCTGATAAGCCTCTTCAGCTTTGAATATCGCCGCCACAAAATTGCGATCTTTGTCTGTTACATCAGAGTGTTGTGCAATTGCTGCTTGTAGCTGGGCTATCGCTGCGGCTGTTCTCTCTTCAGCGGCTGTAACCTGTTTTTTACCCGCTTCGATATCAGCGGCCTCACTGACCAGCACCAGCCCATAAATATTCAGTGAACTGTCTTTGACGCCGCTAAGGATCAAATTGACCAAAGACTCACGCGCAGAGACTTGCTGGACATGGGTCTTGAATCTGTCGTTAGCTTTGCTCAGGGAATCCACCGAAAGGATGGCGACAACCAGGACAATGGCAACTAAAATCCCAAACCCCAGAGTAAGCTGGGTACGTACTGTTGCATTTTTAAATTGCATGAATTTCACTCCCAAGTATTGCGGTTTAAAAAGGTAAATCAATTACCGTAAAATGATTGTAATAAATCTTAAAAAATCAAATACTTGGTTTTATTTTGGCTAAAGTTCCCTGATTGAATAATCGGGGATGAAAATCGCTTAAAGGATAGCCAGGCTGACCGTCTCGGACGATGAAAGCTCTATAAGTGAATTAACGGCGCGCAGGAGAAAAACTTGATGGCTATAACCACAATGTATGGATAGCGAGTTAAACAATGTGATGAGGTCGAACTATTTGTAGTAATGCTGGGCGGAGGAACGTTTTTTAACTGTCTGTATCGACTGGACCACCGGCAAGACAGATAACATCAACACTTGCCATCAGAACCGATGCAAAAAAGTATTACTATCATCAATCAATAAGTTGGGAATCATTACCATACATGACGATGGGCAGTAACAAGTTCTGTTGGTAATATGCTTAATTCAGTGGATTTAATCCCGGTATCAGCAGGAAAGCGCTCAAACAGATGGGAGAAACATTACGTAGTATGAATATCACCCAGGCAATGGGTGATGGGTAATGTACTACGGAAAGTTTTATCCCGAGTCCGCACGAGCGTTGATCAGACGAGAGTTTCGTCTGGCAATGAGCCCGTAACAAATACAGTGAATATCACCTCAGTATTAGTGACACGCCTCATCTTCTAGTTAACCCCGATAGTTAAGCATGCAACGATAAACCCAGGCGGGAGGTATATTTTTTAAAACACGCGTGCGCTCCCAGATAAAGTAACGGGATAGGTCCTGCTGGGTCAGCGACGTGTATTGAAACTGAATAAAAACGCCATCAGGAGCAAGTGACTCCCGAACGGCGGTGAGAACAGCATCACGGACGCTCACCGGGAGCGACAGCAATGGCAGGCCGGAAAAAATCACGTCATATTTCCCAGCAAGATACTCAGCGGAACAAGGACGGACTTTCAAACGGGGATCATCAATCGTTCGCAACTTTACCAACAGAGAGGGACTGATTTCAAACGCATCCAGTCTGGCCTGTGGCTGCATACGAGACAGCAAAATGCGAGTCAAGACGCCATCTCCAGCACCTAATTCAGCGATAGCCATAGCAGAAGACCAGTTGGCGCCCTCAGCCATGGTATTACACAGAGTGACAGAAGATGGGGTCAAACTGCCCACGCTGCGAGGATGTTTAATGAACTGGTGAACAAAGTGTGCTTTAGAACGCATCAGGTTAAAAGTAGTCGCCAACATACATTTTCCTTTCCACGGTTTTTTGTCATACACCAAGCCTACTGCCAATTTCTTAACGTTTCCTTAAAGCTATATTTGATTTATATCCTGGTCAGGTAAAGAGCCAGTCACTGAAAGGGGAAACGTATTTGCACACAGAGTCCCTGACCTCCCACTCCTGAGCCGAGTAATACGCTTGCACGGTGACATTCAGCAATGCGCTTTACTATGGATAATCCCAGCCCACTTCCTGCGATGTCCTGATTATGAGCACGATAAAATCGCTCAAGCACTAGTGCTCGCTCATTTTTCGGAATACCCGGACCAGTATCGCAGACGGACAGCACAACCGCCCCCGCATCCCGATAAACAGCAAAGTCGACTTGACCATGCTGAGGCGTGTAACGGAGCGCATTGCTGACCAGATTACTGAGCAAAATATGCAAAGCCTCAGGATCCCCCGTTACGGTAATTTTCTCATCGGTAATTAGCCCAAGATCTATTGCCTTGGTTTCGGAACTCAGTAAGTTTTCAATAATTACAGTCCGGCACAGTGATAGCAAATCAACGGAACACTGCGATGCCAGAGCATCGGGTTCAAGCCTTGCCAGGGCCAATAACTGTTGTACAAGGTGAGAAAATCGCTCAACGCCATTCTGAAGTTCAGCCAAAGCCAGCTGGCGTTCCTGTTCGTTACCAGCTTGCTGCGCCAGTTGATTCTGAATACCTATTGCCATTGCCGGTGTCCGCAATTCATGAGCAGCATCGGCGATAAAATTTTTCTGCATAGTAAAGGCCTGGTCCAGCCGTTGTAACAGGTCATTAATCCTGTATACCAGTGGCTCAACCTCTTCCGGCAATGACTCGGGAACAATCGGTGTCAGGCTGTTGACATCGCGTCTACCCAGTTCCTCTCCGATTTTCCCCAAGGGTTTTAACCCATAGCTAATACCAAACCACAAAAACAGTGCTAATAATGGAAGCAATGAGAGAACCGGCCAGAACAGGTGAATCGACAAACCCGCCAAGGCTTCCCATCGTGCGTTCTGTGCCTGGGCTACGCGAATGACCTGGTTGCCTCGACGCTCAACAAAGGTATGCCATGTTTGTCCCAGAAAAACGATATTCTGCAACCCTTCACCCTTTGGGGCAGGAGGTGTCAATGAAGGGGCCGTTGAAAACACCATTTTGCCCTGGCTCCATACCTGTAGCAGGACTTTGTCTTCATCAACTTTTTTCTTATGTTTTACTTTGCTAAGGAAAGCAACTTGCGCATCTCCGGAGATGCTGGTGTGTTCTGCAATGTAGCGCATTTGATCATTCAGCAGATCATTTAGCTCGCTGGAAGCGCCCCAGTACGTACCAATACTAGCCAACACACCGGCAAAAAATGTTGCCGGGAGTAACCATAACAGCAACCGACGGCGAAGGGATTTCATGAACCACAGATGGAGCCGACGAATCCAGACTTTCATTTTCCTTCACCAATGCGATAACCCACTCCACGTATGGTGCGGATCACCTCAGGGCTGAGCCTTTTACGCAGATTGGAAATATGCACTTCGATCACATTGCTGCTTAACTCCTCCCCCCACCCATACAGGCGATCTTCCAACTGCTCGCGAGACAAGACCGCATAAGGTTCACGCATCAGTTCATGTAAGATCGCAAATTCTCTGACGGATAAACTGACTTGCTGATCATGAAACCATATCAGATGACGCACGGGATCAAGTCTTATCGCGCCTACAACCAGTTCGGTCTTTGCCCTGCCTGACTGGCGACGACATACCGCATTAATACGTGCTAGCAGCTCCTCCAGAGCGAACGGCTTCACAATGTAATCGTCAGCGCCGTTATTGAGCCCATTGACCCTGTCACTCAACGCATCTCGGGCGGTAATGATGATCGCAGGGAGCACTTCGTTATGAAGCCGTAGCGTTTTGAGCACTGACATTCCATCCTGCTTTGGCAGTCCAAGGTCAAGCAGCAAGAGTGCATAAGGGGTTGTTTCCAATGCCAGGACGGCTGCTCTGCCGTCTTGAACCCAGTCTACTGTGTAGCCACTCTTTTTCAGACCCTGTTGTAACCCTTTACCCACCATAGGATCATCTTCTACCAGAAGTAATCGCATACGTTGTCTATCCTTCTTTATTGAGCGAAACCGCTAATGCTCAACCAGATGCTCATCGCGAAAAGGGTCTGCTGCTATTGGTTCTCTCCTGACTATTTATTGATCTGCCTCCGTTTGCGCCAGACCAGAAGAGCAGCGGTAGCCACGCCGGCAACCAGAAAAACACCCGGTAAGATGATGAGTATTTCCATAATCAAATTACTGTGATGGGGTAGTTTCGGGATAGCGGTAATCATGCCCCCAAGTTTGGTCATGATATAAACCCATACCAGTGCACCTAGCCAATTATATAGCTGGAAACGAGAATGGCTTAATGTGGACATTCCGGCGAGTAGAGGGAGCAGCGTTCTGACAAATCCCAGAAATCGACCAAACAGCAATGCAGGTAATCCATATCGGCTGAACAAGGTATGTGCCCGCTGATGATATCGGGATGGACTATATGCTAACCACCCCTGTACCCGCGGCATACTGTGCAACCATTTTCCTTGCAGATAACTCAGCCAGTAACCCATTGCCGAGGCGATAACAAGTAACGGGAATGTCGGAAAGAAAGGAAGTACACCTCTGGATATCAGTGCACCAGAGAGTATTAAAAGAGTATCGCCGGGTAAAAATGACAATGGTAAAAAACCATTTTCCAGAAGTATGGCAATAAACAGTATGATACTGATACCCCACATCATCCCTGGATGGCTTAATGCTGTAACATCATTAGCCAGCAGGGCATGCAGAATATGATTCAGTGTCTCACTCATAAGATTCTCCCCGCGAGAAAAGTATCATTGCGGTGTAAATCTTTTTGGGAGCCAAAAGAAAAGTTTTGCGCTGATGGCCTCGCATAATGTTGTCAACACGTCTCCCCACCATTTCCACAATGTAAATGCAATCCCATACGCCAGTACCGAAACAACGGCAGCGCCGACCATATCCAGTGGGAAATGTACACCTAGAAATACCCGAGCCCAGGCAGCAAACAGCGCCAGAGTCATAACAATACTGCCGGTCATCCTTGCGCGAGACATGAATAATGATAAACCTGCACTGATAAGCAAGGTTGCATGATCACTGGGGAAGGAATTATCTGGTGTATGGTGAATCCAGGTATAGCCGAGTGAGATCATAAAAGGGCGAGGATGGAAATAAAATAATCCACTCAGGGCACCAAGACCTAAAGCAATCTCAATAGTCAATGCACAAAACAAAGCCTGCCGACGCCCTGTTTCCCCAGTAAAGAACCATAGCCAAAGTAGTAGCACTGGAATAAAAAAAATCGTACCGTTGGCGCAAAATCGTGCAAAGGTGATGATCCCTTCAGGGGTACCGGGTTGAGCATTAATAGACAAAAACCAGGTACGATTTAGTGTTTCAAGCATAGTGCAGTGCATATCCGTTCAGTTTACGTTGAACCGATTATCGCGACATTACCTTAAGATATGCTTAAACGAGATAAACCAATTGAACCCACAGTGTTACCCGTTCGCACTCGATGAAATTGCGTAGCGGGCCGGAAACCACCGGGAAGTGATCCTTATAGGCACAGACACTCGCCGCCAGATACACATGCAGGCTCATCAGGCCTCGCCGGATCAATTCCGATAGAAACGTGGACATCCTGTCAAAGTCGTCTCACTGCCCCACGTTGGGTAAGTCGCATCCGCAAAGAAACAGCAAACAGAGTGAGTAGATGTCTGCCGGACCATCATCTTCGCGTACTAACAGAAATGAATACGATGAGTGTAGCCGTCCCGGGTGATATGGCGCTGATAATCGCCGGGGGTGGCATTTATTAATTGTTTGAACTCGCGCAAAAAATGGGACTGATCGCTATAACCCAAATCCAGTGCCAACGTGGAAAATGATCCTTCTCTGGCACAATTGATGGCATTAATTGCTGACTGGAAACGCATGATGCGGCAGAAATATTTAGGGGTCATCCCGGTATCTTGTCGAAACAAGCGCTGAATACTACGGCTAGTATAACCAGTTGTTCTCTCTAGCTCATCAAGACGAATATTGCCTTTTTTCTGCTGAATGGACTGAATAATGAACTGGGTTACCAGGGATGGCCTGCGCATACAGTTTGGCGCGAATCGATCACGAAAGAGCGCGATCTGTTGCTCAAAATGAGTGCTTCCAATAATTTTTTCGAAGGTTTCCCTTGCATCCGGTGCCACATCAAGCAAGTTAAATTCCCGGTCAGGCAGATCTTTTGCTGTAAGATCAAGAGAATCCGGCATCACGCCTGGCATAAAACGCACACCAAAATAGTGGTGTCCACGTTTAAGCTCCACCGACTTTGCTTTAAGTGTCGTGCCGCAAACTCGCGCCAGAGGATGAGTATTGTGGCAATCAAACAGAATATCGGTACAACCATCCGGGACAGCCAGCGTCAAGGCGGCAGTTTCCGCCACCTGAAAGCTGTAGAAGTGTGACAGGCCCGTATTACTTATATTGCTCATATCTCGCGCATAGTAGCGCTGGCTGGCACTGACCACAAAATAGGGCTGCTCAGGGCGGACATCATGATCAGATACGCGATGAAATAAAGATAACATAATGGCTTCCTGATGTTCACAAACGTGACGCACATATTTTAGCCAAAGCAAACCGTATGCCATTTTATTTAAATGACATACCCTTTCCATGCATCCCATCACAAATCACCACAAACCATCACAAATTATTAACAATTTCCGTACCAAGAAGCGATGTCGCAAATATCCAATACATCCACCAGACGCTGGGTTACTAATGGCAGCGACAATTTACCTCAACCTGGAATGCTGCCATGCATATAGATGAAACCGCGACCTATTACACCGCCACAAAAAAGTACCACCTCAACTTCCCGCAAATAGAACAGGATGTTGATGTCGACGTAGTGATTATTGGCGGCGGATTTTCAGGTATCCATACCGCGTTAGAGCTGGCAGAACAAGGGGTCACCGACACAGTGGTGCTGGAAGCGCGCTACCTCGGTTTTGGCGGTAGCGGACGCAATGGTGGACAAGTGATGGCTGGTATCGGCCATGATCTCGATGCGATTAAAAAAGATGTTGGCGAAGAAGGGGTGAAAACCATTATCGAGCTCAGCGAACTGGGCCCGAAAATTATGCGCGAGCGTATTGAGCGCTACCAGATTGATGCCGACTTCCACAGCGGTTACGCCTACCTCGGTTTTAACCAACGCCAGGCAAAGACCCTGCGCGAATGGGAAAAATTATTTAAATCTCTCGGTAGTGGCGATGAAATCCGTTACGTCGAAGGCGATGGACTAAAAGATATTATCGGCTCCGACACCTATCATGCCGGACTTCTGCATATGGGCGGAGGTCACGTCCATTCTCTGAATTTGCTGCTGGGTGAAGCCAAAGCATTAAGCGAAATCTATGGCGTAAAGATTTTTGAGCACAGTCCGGTCGTTGAGGTCACTTACGGCAAAAAAATCCGTGTGCGCACCGCCAAAGGCACCGTTACAGCGAACAAACTGGTATGGGCCTGCGACAGTTTCCTTAATAAACTGGAGCCTGAATTACACCCCACCACCATAAACACTTATGCGTTTCAGTTAATGACTGAACCACTATCAGATGAATTGATTAACCGGATTAGCCCGATTCGCGGCGCTTACAGCGATATCCGGCCGGTAATTGACTATTACCGGGTGACCAAAGAGAACCGTTTGTTATTCGGCGCCGCCACGCCGCTTCTTGATTACATTCCGAAAGATCTAAAGGAGTGGAACCGTAAACGGATGCTGAATATTTTCCCTTATCTCGACCAGGTGAAAATCGATTTGGCCTGGGGCGGGCCGATGGCCAGCACTCGAAACCTGTTCCCGCAGATCGGCACCCTGCGCGATAAAGACAATGCGTTCTTTGTCCAGGGATATTGTGGGTTTGGTGTCACTCCCAGCCAGATTATTTGCAAAATCCTCGCCGAAGGCATTCTCGGTGGAAGTGAACGCTACCGATTAATCAGTTCGATACCACGCCAGACCATTTACGGCAAAGATAACTTCCGTTCATTGCTTTGTACCTTGGGAAAGGCTTTGCACCAGACCTCGGGGTACTGGAAGGGACGCCGCTAGGCTTCCGATCGTCGTATATTCTTACTTCACATGACATAAGGTAATGCTATGAGCCTGACAGCCATTAAACACGATCTCACCCTACAGGATTTAGATTCCTGGGGAAAATTCAGCGCCATCGGTGCCGAAGACCTCGGCGGTGATGTAGACGCTTTCGGTCGGATGACCCTGGGGGCACCCACCGATCCCGTAAGCGCCGGTTATTTCGGCACGCCGCATGGGACATATCGCCTGCGCTATCCTTTCACCGAGCAGGCTACCTTGCTGTCGGGTGAAATCATCATGACCAACGAAGACACTGGCGACGTTTTCCATTTTAAATCCGGCGATAGCTGGTTGATTACGCAAGGCACAACGACGAAATGGCAGGTGGTGAGTCAAAGCTTTGTGAAGCACTATCTGGCGATAGTGACTGACTGATTGTAACCTTCCACCCTCCTGACACCGCCGACACTTGTGCCAGCGGTGCTCATTTCCATCGTTTCTTTAATAGTGCGACGGCTTACGCTGGCAACAGCGTGATTTGTTACCAGAGATATACGCCACGTCACCAACAACACCAGATCAACAACACGAAGATAGCGCGTGATACTTAAGAGAGCATCAATTGCACCATTAACAGGCATTCCCCCACCAGACATTTCACCTACAACACGCTTTTTCGCTCCGGTTGCCACTCATCAAAACAGATTAGAGTGGCCAAGCCTGGTTCGGCATATCATGAATGCATATAGAGCGTCGTCACTAATTCGGTCCGGTTTGCTACCGAGGTTTTAGCAAAGATATTCCGCATATGGGTCTTTACCGTAGATAACGAGATTCCCAGACTTAACGCGATACGCTTATTGCTGGCCCCATCGCGCAACATTCCGACAATTTGACGTTCTTTTTCGGTTAACGGCAGTTGCGGCGGCAGCTCCTGAGAATAGAGATTCTCTGCGGCCAATTGAATTAGAGGCAATATGTCCTGTAACCGCCCCAGTTCCTTGTCGGTAAATAGGCTGTCGCGCAGAAGCGAAAAACCAGCCACAATACGCCCCTGCCGACGGATAAATACTTCGGTAATATCGCGAATCGCATTAGGCCGCATAAATCCCTGGTAATAATCCTGTGCCATCTTCTGGCTCAACTGATTGATACCTATCACGTTGACATCGGCATGGAGAAAATTGGCGGGGCGTAATGGGTCAATTTTTTGAAAACTTTCGACATATTGACGATGAATGCCGACTGACATGTTATGCAGGACGAATTGCTGTAGCATGAGCTGGTTATCAACCCGATAGAATGCGCTAGCCGTAACCGGCACTAATCTTGAGACGGTTTCCAGACAGGTCTGTATGACAGTATTGCTACTCATCAGCGCCGAAGACATTATTTTTACCTTAATACATTCCACCCACTTACCGTGGTTCAATGAACGCCATTACCTACAGAAAGTTCAGCCATATCCTGCATAGCAAACACATTTAGAATATGCAATGCAAAAAATATACCAGGTAGTTAATCCCCCCGCTGATCCCCATTAAACCTTACAACGATCGAATTAATCCCTCGGCTATCGATCCGGCCATCGTCCTTTAGAACGATAGCTGGACGGTTCAGTTTGTTTTTATATTGAAACAAGCACGAAACAAGGTGGCAACATGCTGCCGTCGCCTTATGTCGGACACATACCGACTTTTACATTTCACAGCAGGGGGAGTGATATATGCCTTTTTCAAGCAAACTCACCACCTATCTTGGACAGGGTGTAATCGGTTTTCCGACCACACTGGCCAGTTCGGTAGGCGTGATAATGGCAAGCCCGGTGATCCTCACGGTAACCAGTGGTTTTGGTATGGGCGGCAATATGTTCGCTCTGGCAATGGTGATCGGTTTTATCATGATGCAAGCACAGCTCACCACGTTTTCAGAAGCGGCGTCCATGCTGCCCACTTCAGGCTCGGTCTATGATTACATTTCCTGTGGTATGGGCCGTTTTTTTGCCATTACCGGCGCGCTTTCCGCCTACCTTATCGTGCATGTTTTCGCAGGTACGGCGGAAACAATACTTTCTGGCATTATGGCGTTGGTTAATTTTGAACACCTCAACACTCTGATGGAAAAAAACAACACGTCGTGGATGGTGGGTGTCGGGCTGGTGGTCATTTTCGGCGTGCTCAACGCCGTCGGTATCGAAGCCTTTGGCAAAGCGGAAGTCGTGCTCACTTTCGGCATGTGGTCCACGCTAATGGTATTCAGTATCGCCGGATTGGTTCAGACACATGCTGTGTCACTGGCCAGTTGGTTCGGCTCGCCGCTGACCTGGGGTGACCCAACGATGGTGTTCAGTCTGATTGGTATGGCGATGTTTATGTTTGTCGGTTGCGAACTGGTAACCCCCATGGCGCCGGATATTAAAAACTCCGCTAAAACCATCCCTCGCGCCATGTCCCTCGGGTTGTGCGGCGTCGCCTGCTGTATGTTCCTGTATGGTGCAGCGTTAAGTCATCAGGTGCGAAATATTCCGTTGGACGCCGCAGGCACTGTTCACCTCCTCGATACGCCAATGGCGATCCCCGCATTTGCCGATCAGGTGATGGGACAATTTGGCAAATACTGGATAGGTATCGGGCTACTGCTGGCTGGCGCGGCCACCATTAATACGCTGATTGCCGCCGTTCCGCGGATTCTATACGGGATGGCACTAGACGGCGCTTTACCACGTATCTTCGCGTATCTCCATCCGCGGTTTAAAACACCGGTGGTAGGGATTGTGGTCGCGGTACTGATTCCTTGTACTCATGCCTTCATGATAAAGGGCAATCTGGACAAGATCATGCCGTTAGTCCTGGCCGCTGTCTGTGCCTGGGGCTTCGCCTATTTGTTGGTAACGTTGTCGGTGGTGATGTTACGGATTAAACGTCCGGATTTCCCTCGCGCCTATCGGTCCCCCTGGTTCCCATTACCACAAATCGTTTCCAGCGTAGGTATTCTCCTTGCCATCGCCTATATCACCCCACCGGGAATGAACCCCCGGGATATTTACATACCTTTTGCCATCATGCTGGGACTGACAGCACTGTACGCCCTGTTTTGGACACTGGTGGTCCAGCGTGTGAATCCGTTTCAGCCGGTCCCGCTTGAAGAGGTGTTGTCCAAGGAATTCAGTAAGACAGACTTTATTGAGGATGAATTCGATGAATTTCGCTCCTTTTCGTGAGTATTGGGCGGGTGTTTGTGGGGCTGACCGCTTACCAGCCGGCTACCTCGCCGGTGCGACGTTGCGCCGGCTTCAGGACAACCTGGCACCTCATCAGATGGAACCTTCGCCACCAGCAAATTTGCAGCTTACGTTGCCCGATGGCGGTTTTGTGCATATCCGCGAACAAGTGCAACGACTTTTTATGGCCCACATCGTCAGCTGCCCCTTTAGCAGTAGCGGCACTTTCCCCCTCGACGGCGCATTTATACTGACGGTCATGCATACCGGAGTGGTGCGCCGGAATGCGGTGCGTTTCCAGACAAAATCCACCGCCGTCGAAGCCCATATGCTGGCAACCAGCCTGCAAGAGGATAAGCGGCTAACGGACCTCTTGCTGGGCCTTGATTTTCGACGTTGTGAAATATCGGTAGCTGAGCGGCGCTGGACATTGTCCATTGAACACTTCGCGGCATCGGAAGTCATCGGACGCCTGCCGGCAGGGAGGCGCTATCTCAAATTGATACCGGCACAACGTAAAACATTATTGATGGCAATCATGTTGTTCAGACGACATCTATCGACGTTCCAACCGCAGAAATAGGATCACATTATGCCAGAACACAACTTGTCGCCGGTGACAATCATCACCGGCGGCGGTACAGGGATCGGTGCGGCCTGCGCACGTCGTCTGAGCGCCGAGGGTGCCCGCGTCATCCTGATCGGTCGCCGCATCGAGCCTATCGCATCATTGGCGCAAGAGATTGGCGCGATCGCGTTGGCTGGTGATGTATCGAATGCCGCCAGTTGGCAGTTATTGAGCAAGGAAATCGCCACCAATGGGCAGATCGTTGATCGCGTGATCTGCTGCGCGGGCGGGATGGGCATGGGGAAAATCACCGATATGTCCGATGCCGATTGGCAGCAGTCGTTAGAAAGCAACCTGACCAGCGCCTTCGCGACCGCCAGAGCCTGTCTGCCCGAGTTGATAAAAACCCGGGGCAACATTGTTTTTGTCGCGTCCATTGCTTCACTGGCGGCAGGACCGGATGTCTGCGGCTATGTAACAGCCAAACATGCATTACTGGGACTGATGCGCTCCGTAGCACGGGATTATGGTCCTCTGGGCGTTCGTGCCAATGCCGTATGCCCCGGATGGGTCAGAACACCAATGGCGGACGAGGAGATGCTTCCGTTGATGGACGCTCACCAATTGACGCTGGAGCAGGCATATCACTATGTCTGCCGTGACGTCCCATTACGGCGACCGGCTACAGCAGATGAAATTGCGGCTATCTGCCAGTTTGTCAGTTCGCCAGCCGCGTCTATTTTAACCGGCGCCACACTGGTGGCAGACGGCGGATCCACCATTGTCGATGTACCCACATTGGCTTTTAACTCATTATAAACAAAGGTATCTCCATGACGACGGAACCCGTTTTTATTCAAGTAGGCGATCTGGCAACCGGCTTCGCCCCTCACAGTAATGTTCTCGAAACTACCGATGCATTGGTCAATCAATGTTACCAGCTGCATTTCGACGCGCTGGAATCGGTGGAGTGTCGCTTCATCAGTGCTCAGGAATTAATCTGGGGTGGTCACAGTGCAATACAATACCGTGCTACCAATATCCGTAACGGTATATTTTTTATCGATTTTTTACATCCGGAAAAAGCTTCTACAACCGTCAGTCTGGTGCTTGATATCAACGGAGGAGGATTCACTCTGGTTGAGGGCCTGTTACCTGATGAGCAGCAAATTCATCTAGACCCGTTTACCCGGGTGGGAAAAGGGTTGGAATTGACGGCAGTGAAGGTGGACTACTATCACGGCACGTTAGATAAACCGTACCGTCAGGAGGATGTACCTCATACCGCTACCGATGAATTAATTGGTTTGCGCAACCTGTACGTGTATAGCGAGACCGAACGTTACGAACACATTTATCTCAATGGCTCATTTTATGCGTGGCAATGTCTGGATGGCGTGGAAAAAGGTCTGGCAGATGTAGATCGTTGTCATTATATCAAAATCGCCAAGCAGCTTTATCTGTTCATCTGGCGTGAAAAAATCATTCCTACGCTAGGGGTGTTGATGATTGATTTACAGCAGATGATCACCGACGGCAAGATCCTGGGTTATAGCGATGAACATTTCAGCACATTAAGCAATTTTCCGGTCGGGGCACATGCACAGATAATTAATCGCACGCATTACCCCGCCGCATAAGGATAACGAGATGTCTCATAACGTACTATTAGACAGACCTTTTCAGCCACGGCCTTTGCCGGACAGGTCTTGTTGGTGACCGGAGGCACCCAGGGGATCGGCTTGTCAATCAGCCAGGCTTTTGCCCGGCTGGGGGCACAAGTGGTGATTGCCGATTTGCAAGCGGAGCGGGCCGAACCGAGCCGGGAAAGACCATCACGAACAGGTTACTTTATCCCTTAATCTGTTCGTAACTCACAATCCGGTTTTTTCATGCGGGCCGATGCGCTACAGTGCTATCACGTTGTTTCTTTCCAGGTTGTATGGATATCTGATGCGTCATCTGATAGCTATTTTGCCGTTTCTTGTTCTGTTGTCTGCCTGTAGCAGTAATAAATCGACTTCCCCCTCTTCCGCCGAGATGTCCGAACACCCGCCAGCGAATACATCGGGTGGTTTTTTGCTCGACCCATCACATACTGGCAATTTATCGACAGGCGATTTTGCTTTCAATCCGGATATGGATCGCTTTGTCGATAAAATGGTACGAGAGCATGGTTTCGACCGCCAGCAATTGCACGATGTGCTGGCGCAGACTCGACGCCTGGACTGGGTAATCCGGCTGATGGATAGGCAGGCGCCACGGCCATCGACAGAACCGCCATTGAATATTCCGAATGGTGCCTGGCTCCGCTACAGCAAACAGTTCCTTACGCCGAAGAATGTGCAGAATGGCGTCATATTCTGGAACCAATATCAAGATGCGCTGAACCGCGCCTGGCAAATATATGGTGTGCCGCCCGAAATCATCGTCGGCATTATCGGAGTGGAAACCCGTTGGGGTCGTGTGATGGGGAAAACCCGCATCATCGACGCATTGGCCACCCTGACCTTCGCTTACCCGCGCCGTGCCGACTACTTTAGAACCGAACTGGAGTATTTTCTGCTGATGGCCCGGGAAGACGGATTTGACCCGCTATCCTTGCGCGGTTCCTTTGCTGGTGCCATGGGCTATGGGCAGTTTATGCCTTCAGCTTTCAGAAAGTATGCGGTGGATTTCAATGGCGATGGTATTGCGAATCTGTGGGATCCCATCGATGCGATTGGCAGCGTCGCCAATTACTTCCATGCCCATGGCTGGATCAAAGGTGGCAACGTGGCCGTACCGGCGAATGGTCAGGCATTGGCGCTTGATACCGGCTTCGATACCCACTATCCGGTTTCTGCACTGCTGAACGCGGGGTTAAGGCCGATAAGGCCACTGGGGAATGTGCAGGAAGTCAGTCTACTGCGTCTGGATATGGGCAACCGTTATCAATACTGGTACGGATTGCCCAACTTCTACACCATCACGCGTTATAACCATAGTATCCACTACGCGATGGCGGTATGGCAGCTTGGGGAAGAAGTGAAAAAAATGCAATGAGAAACCAGCTTCTCTTTTCCACGTTCAGGTGTTTGCCTGTCTGACTCGTCGTTTCTGTCTTCCGAACATATAATCCCCGTGAAAACGGGGATCTCCGCTAAAGCCGACACATTGACGTCAAAACCGACAGGAATGGCGCGCTGAAGATAGCGTTAGCCGCTGGCCGTAACATGGTCACGCCGTCCCGCTATGCTTGGCCGCATATTCCGGACTGTTAATCCACTGGTGGTCAGACTCCCAACTAAAACGCCATTGCCGTGTCGGACCCGCCATGACATTCAGATAGTAGCTGTCATAACCAGCAATGGTCGCTACCGGGTGATACCCTTTCGGCACCATCACGACATCTTTATCGTAAACCGCCATGCTTTCATCCAGTGAGCGATCATCGGTGTACACCCGTTGCAGGCAAAATCCCTGAGGTGGATTGAGCCGATGGTAATAGGTTTCTTCCAGATAGGTTTCATGGGGAGGATCATCACGATCGTGTTTGTGGCTGGGATACGAGCTGGTGCAACCTTCGTCGGTATAGACTTCCACTACCAGCAGACTGTCTGCGGCTTTATTCTCCGGCAGAATGTTGTGCACGTAACGGCGGTTGTTGCCATAGCCACGCGGTTCGGCGTCAATATCCTGTGGAGCGATCAAGCGCGTGGGATAAGTACCCTGTCCCGGCGCCGAACACACCGCGAGTTCCAGCGATGTGTGTGCCACAACCGTGATGGCTTCACCGGATGAGACATACACGGCATACGGTTTTTTACGCTCAAACGGGCCCATCCGTTCACCGATATGCTCAAAGCTCGCTTTCGGTGTCGTCACTGTGGCCTTGCCACCCAGTAACACCAGGCAGCGTTCATTATCAGATGCCGCCAGCGACAACATTATACCGGCTTCCAGTTGGTAGACTTCAAAACCCACATATTCCCAACCGGCCTTCTCCGGGGTGATACGCTGTATGCAACCCTGTTCGTCCGGAATATGGTAGCGGGATAACAGCTGAGACATGGCAATCCTCCTTGACTGAGAGCATCCACGCGGTGTGAATGCTTCAGTAAGACACGATGATTAAATCAGCCCGGCCTGTTGAGCCAGGCGTTGCAGATTGTTAAATCCCAGGGTGGCATAAGTCAGCGGATCAGCCACCGCCGGATCCTGCTCAGCTTCCACTACCAGCCACCCCTGATAGTGATGCGCCTCCAGGATACGGAATACCGCCGGGTAATCGACACAACCGTCCCCCGGCACGGTAAATACCCCACCAAGCACCGCATCCAGAAAGCTGGTTTTACGGTTTTTGACATCCCGTAGCACATCAGGGCGAATATCTTTGCAGTGAACGTGATTGATGCGCGTTGCCCAGCGTTCAGCAACTACCACGGGATCGTCTCCGGCAAACGTCAGGTGGCCGGTATCCAGCAACAAACCGACTTCCGGTCCGGTATATTCCATCAATTTGTCCACGTCATCTGCACTTTCAATCACGGTTCCCATATGGTGATGGTAGGCGATCTGCACACCTTGACGTTGGGTATAACGGGCAAACTCGCTCAGTTTGTCTCCATATTCCCGCCACCGCTCCACCGGGAAACGGGGACGCAGATGTACCGGCTTTTGCTGGTCGCCATGAATCGCCCCCGTCACTTCGGCAAACACCATGACGTCAGCGCCCAGAGAGCGCAACAGATTGAGATGATCCTGCACCGCTTCGATCTCCTCCTCCACCGTGTGGGTGAGCAGTTGCCCGGAATACCAACCGGAAACCAGAGCGAGATCGTGTTTTTCCAGAATCGGCCCCAATACACCGGGCTGGCGAGGGAATTTGTTCCCCAGTTCAAAACCAGCGAAACCCGCCTGCCTGCCTTCACTCAGACAGGTTTCCAGCGGCGTTTCCGCACCCAGTGAGGGCAGATCGTCATTGGTCCAGGTCAGTGGGTTAATACCAAGTTGAACGGCCATACTATTTTCCCTTAATTTACTGGTAAAGAGGTTTGGGTTACCCACGCTGGCGCCACAGGGCGATCAGTTGTAGATAGTTGTGTTTAATGTGCTGAACCAGCAGATCGTCGCCAATCTCACCTTTCAGCCAACTCTGCGCGGGCTGGGCGAATAAGGTGCGTCCGACGGCAAATCCTTTGACAATGGGGAAACCCACCGCCGCATTGAAGCCCTGCCGCAAGCTGTCCAGCGGCGCGTCCAACCCCAGAATGACCACGCCACGGCAGTGCGGATCACGCAGCTCAAGAAGGTGGGTCAGCTGTTCCCATCCGGTCGCTGACAACGGTGGCAACTTCCACCAGTCCGGCTGCACACCCAGGTTGTAGAAACGCTGAATAACCCGCAGATAGAGATCGTCGCTACGCGGCATATCCGCCGGTAAAATGACCTCCAGCAACAGTTCATGGCCGGACTGGCAGCAGGCCTGATACACTTCCATCACCTTCTGTTCCTGCTCCAGACGCAAATGGCAATCATCGTCCGGGTGGAAAAACACCAGGCACTTCACCACATGCTCCAACGGCCAGGTGATCAGCTGTGAGCCGATATTGCCGTGTTCCAGCACCAGCGGGCGTGAACCTGGCAGTTCAATCGGCCGTCCAATCCACCATCCTTTACCGGTAATGCTATTGAGCGCATCCTGCCCAAAGGTGCCGTCACACAGCAATCCGGCCTTCCCCTCCAGCCCGGCTTGCTGCGCGGCTGCGATACTGGCCTGCAAAATCAATTGCTTAAGTAACGAAATCCGCTGAATGTCGGCACCGCAGCCAAGCGCCACATCTTCCAGTTGGCTACGGTGATCAAAAGCGATAACACATAACTCTTCCCACACCTTGCGCCGGGTGGTGACACGATGCAGATGGTTCAGTTGAGGGTCGAGATCCGGACGCGGCACTGCGGCGGCGCGGGACAAATAGTTATCCAGCTCGATGCGGCTCGGCATGGCGGGCGCGCAACCGTGACGGGATACCACCAGTGCGCCGCAGGCATTGGCGTAAGTGCAGGCTTTTTCCCATCCTTCACCGCCAAGATAACCACGCAACAATCCGGACATAAAGGCATCACCCGCGCCGAGTACATTGAGCACCTCGACCCGCACCCCTTTTATCGTCAGGCCATTATCCAGATGATCCGGAATTGAGCCACTGAATACCGAACATCCCAGCGAGCCGCGTTTACACACCAGTTCGGCCTGCGTTACCACCCGTACCTGATGCAACGCCGCCAGTGTATCGGTGCTGCCACCGGCAATATGGAACTCCTCTTCCGTGCCAACAATCACGTCAAACAGATTCAGCACCTGTTGTAGCTGCGCCGTGACCGGTGTCGATTCAATAAACCGCGTTTCACCATCCCCCAGCGAGGTCAATCCCCACAGCACTGGGCGGTAGTCGATATCCAACACCGTTTTGACCCCATTGCGCCGCGCATAGCGTAGCGCCGTTAATACCGCTTCACGGGTACGGGGGTGAGAAAGGTGCGTGCCAGTCACCGCCAGACAACGGGAAGCGGCAATGTATTCCTCACTGAAATCCTCCGGTGTAATGGCCATGTCCGCACAGTTATCCCGATAGAAAATCAGCGGGAAGGTTTCACGATCTTTAATCCCCAACACCACCAGTGCGGTCAGTCGCTCTTTATCAGTAATCAAATGGCTGGTATCGCAGCCGACCTGTTGTAACTCCTCGCGCAGAAAGCGCCCCATATGCTCGTCGCCCACCCGTGCCAACATGGATGATCGTAATCCCTGCCGTGCCGTACCATAGGCGACATTGCCGGAGGAACCGCCCAGATATTTGGCAAAGCTACCCATATCTTCCAGACGGGCACCAATCTGTTGTCCGTAGAGATCGACGGCTACCCGCCCCATACAAATCACATCTAAGGTTTTTTCCATACTCATAGCGACGAGATCCTGTTAATAAAGAAGGAATGTAAATTCAGTTAGTTGCCGGAATATCAGCTCACCTCAACCCAGCGCGATACCTGATGTGATAAGACGATGGCATCCAGAATCCGCGACACTTTCCACCCTTCTTCAAAATCCGGCCATAGCGGCAAATCGGCGGCAATGCCGTCGACCAGATCACGAACTTCTACCGTTTTCTGATCATTGAAACCAATACCATGTCCGGCACTGGCACAGAATGCGGCGTAATCAGGATGCAGTGGCCCAGTCAGCAACGTGCGGAATCCCTGGCGATTGGCCGGATCATCCTGTCGGTACAGCTTCAGCTCCGCCATTCTCTCCTGAGTGAAGCTCAGCGCACCTTTTGTACCGGTGACGACGTAGGTCAACCCCATTTTGCGGCCACAGGCGACACGGGAGGTTTCAATTACGCCGTGCGCACCGTTGGCAAACCGCACCATCGCATGGGCCTGATCTTCGTTTTCCACCCGCACCGGTGTAGACGCCCCTGCCCCGGACGGACGCTGCGGTATCACGGTCTGCAAATCACCACACACACTGGCGATATCCCCCACCAGGTACTGCGCCATGTTGACAATGTGCGCCCCCAGGTCACCCAGCGCGCCGAGTCCAGCGGTTTCGTTGAAACAGTGCCAATCGGCGGGTGTCGACGGATCCGCCAGATAATCTTCGTTATGTGTCCCGTAGAAATGGGTAACCTCGCCTATCTCGCCATGAGTGATGATCTCTTTCGCCAGTTTGGCCGTGGGGTTTTTCATGTAGTTGAACCCCATCAGCGTTTTCACCCCGGCCAGATGCGCGGCATCTACCATATCCCGTGCATCTGCGGCATTCAGCGCCAGCGGTTTTTCGGCGTAGACATGCTTGCCATGCCGGATGGTAGCCATCGCCATCTCTTTATGTAAAAAGTTGGGAGAACAGATATCCACCACGTCGATATCCGGATCCGCCACTAATTCACACCAGTCGCCGGTTGAACGTAAAAAACCAAACTCCTGCGCCCGCCGGGCGGCCAGTTCAGGTGATATTTCCGCTACCATCGCTTTGACCAAACGGCCTTTGAGCGGAAATACTGTTGGTGCCTGCGTATAAGCAATCGCATGTGCACGTCCGATATAGCCCGTTCCGATTAATCCAATACGAACTTCTTTCATATCAACCTCGTTCGGAGCAATGCTGTTCACCCCAATTACATAGCGCCACGCCGACTTTTCGCGTAAGTATCAAAGGCCACCGCCAGTATGATGATCAGCCCGGTAATGATTTGCTGGTAGTAAGCCGAAACGTTCATCAGCACCAACCCGTTAATCAGGATGCCCATGATGATGGAACCAATGACGGTGCCGCTAATGCGTCCGTATCCGCCCATCAGTGAGGTTCCGCCAATGACCACCGAGGCAATCACGCGTAGTTCGAACGATATTCCTGCCACCGCTTCTGCGCTTCCCAACCGGGCGCTGAGAATAAACCCCGCCAGACCGGACAGGCAGCCAATCACCACATACACACTGACCAGTACCCGGCGCACATTCACACCAGCCAGACGCGCCGCTTCGGTATTACCGCCGATAGCGTAGACAAACCGTCCCCAGCGGGTTTTATGCAGCGCCAGATAACCGATAATGGCCACCAGGGCAAAAATCCAGATCGGAATAGAGATGCCCAGCAACTCTCCCCGCCCCCACCAGCGATATCCGGCATCAAAACCGGCCACCGGCGCACCGTTATTGATGACCAGCGTCAATCCGCGCCAGATGGTCATTCCTCCCAACGTGACAATAAACGGCGGTAAGCGCAGACGAGTTACGCCCAATCCTTGCAGAAATCCGATGACAGTTCCCATCCCCAGGCAAATACCCAGACCAATAAGCCAGCTCATGCCATACCAGGCATTGGGATCGACAGTGGTTAAGTTGTTACCTTTGATAAAGGTGGCGGCAGCCATGGCGCATACCGCCAGAATGGAACCAACCGACAGATCTATCCCGGCGGTCAGAATAACGAAGGTCATACCTACGGCCATGATGCCGTAGATAGAAACTTCGGTAAGAATATTGGTAATGTTGCGTTCAGTCAGAAAATGGCTGTTCTGCAATTGAAAGAAAATCAGCAACAGAATCATGAAAATCAACACACCAAAACGCTCGAAGAACGCGATGGGGTCAATTTTTCTCCGGCTTTCGACCGGTAGCTGGGTTTTGGAAAGCGGCAACATGAGTAACCTCCGTTATGCTGCGTGTAATGCGTTGTGGCAGATAGCCATCATGGTCATCAGTTTCTCTTCCGTAGCGTCGTCGCCGTGTATTTCTCCGGTCACACGCCCTTCACTGAGCGTGATGATCCGATCTGAAATCGCCATGATTTCCGGCAGATCAGAAGATATAACAATGACCGCCACGCCCTGCTTCGCCATATCGAACAACACCTGATGCACTTCGGATTTGGTACCAACATCAATACCGCGCGTCGGCTCATCTACGATCAACACTTTGGGATTCAGTGCCATACAGCGCGCCAGAATGACCTTTTGCTGATTGCCACCAGAGAGCTTGCGCACCTCCTGCTGGCTGTCGACCATCTTGATATGCAGTGCCTGACGATAGGATTCGATGAGTTGGTCCTCTTTGCGGGTATCAACGAACCAGCGCCAATGCAGTAATGACGAGAGGCTGGACAGCGAAATGTTGTCCCGAATGGACAACCCCAGCACCGCCCCCTCTTTTTTACGGTCTTCCGGCACCAGCGCGATGCCTTGTTCCAATGCGTGCATGGGGTCGGTGGGATGATAAGGCTGACCATCCAACATAAATTCACCCGTGGAAAATCCATCCGCGCCAAACAGACAGCGGGCGATTTCGGTACGCCCGGCGCCGACCAATCCAGCGATACCCAACACTTCACCTGCATGAACCTGGAAACTGATGTCTTTTAACGTGATGCCATGAGAATCAAGCGACGATTTTTCCCGGCTCAGTCCCATGACCTGTAGGCGGACCGGCTTATCCTTATGGCTCGTCTCGGCTAGCGGGCGCCGGTCAAACACCACATCACGGCCCACCATCATGCGAATAATTTCCTCAACGTTGGTGTCGGCAACATCACCCGAGCCGGTATAACGGCCATCTTGAAACACCGTAAAACGCTCACAAAGCTGGAAGACTTCGTGCAGACGATGCGTCACATAAATCACACTGACGCCCCGGTTTTTCAGCTCCCGAACCACCCGGTGCAGGCTTGCCACTTCACTGTCACTGAGCGCCGCCGACGGCTCATCCATCACAATCAGCCGCGCATTGAGCGTCAGCGCCCGGGCAATTTCCACCATCTGCTGCTGCGCGACACTCAACCTCGCGACCTCGGTGGTGGGGGCGATATTCAGTTGCAGATAATCCAATATCAATTTCGCTTCCTGATTGACCGCCGCGTTTTCTACAAACAGATTGCCACGCAGTATTTCCCGGCCAAGGAACATGTTTTCTGCCACCGTCATATTCGGTAACAGATTGAATTCCTGATAAATGGTAATGATGCCGGCTTTTTGCCGATCAACCGGCGAATCCTGTGCCGACAGCACTCGACCGCCAAACCAGATATCGCCGCTGGTCTGTGGTTGTGCCCCTGAGAGGGCCTTCAACAGCGTCGATTTACCGGCGCCGTTTTCCCCCAGCAGGGCGTGTATTTCCCCCGGCAGCACGGTCAGTTGAACTTTGCTCAACGCCCATACACCGGAAAAACTCTTGGCCAGATCAGTGATTTTCAGTAAAGGTTCAGTCATGAATCGCAATCCTCCGGCACGGGCCGCCGGAAAGCAGCCCGTATTTGATTGATTTATTTGCTGATTTCCCCAATACGCTCCGCATCCTTCAAGTTATCTTTGGTAATGATGATCGGTGGGTAGTCGGCGCCGGTGATGGGCGTTTTGTTACGGATATTGTCAGTCAATTGCGTCAGAGCAGTCGTCACGGCGTATCCTGGACGTTGGTCGGCGGTTACCGCCATCCAGCCATCACGAATACGAGCCAATGCTTCTGGCACGGCATCAAACCCGGTCACCATCACGTCACCCGGTTTTAGTCCCTCCTCCTGCAACGCTTCGATAGCACCCAGTGCCATGTCATCATTAGCTGACAAAATCACCTGCGGACGTTTAGGCAGCGCCGGCAGTGCACTTTCCACAATGCTCATCCCTTGTGAGCGCATCCAGTTACCGCTCTGGTCAACGACGATATGGTATTTGCTGCCACCGGCCTTCAGGCTGTCGCGAATACCATTAGTCCGTTCAATGTTGGAGGAAGAACCCGGTTGTCCGGTCAACAGAATGATGTCGGCGCCATTCGGGAATCGGGATTTGACGAAATTGGCAATCGCCTGCCCGCCTTTGTAGTTATTGGCACCGAAATGCGGCACTTTTTGCTTGGTGTTTATCGAGCGGTCCAGCGTCACGACCGGCAGGTGCGCATCCTGAATTTCTTTTACGGAACCGGCTACCGCGTTCACGTCATTGGGTGATACCACAAAGCCCTGTGCACCGCGGGTAATCGCATTTTCCAGATCAGAGGACTGTTTCGGTGAGCTGCCCTGACCATCCAGCACTTGCAAGTTAATGCCGAGATCTTTGGCGACTTTCTCGGCGGTGCGTTGCATATGCACCTCAAACGGCATGGCAAGGTTGGGGGTACTAAAAACAATCTGTTCATTCTTTGCCTGAGCCAACCCCGCAATACTGAGTGCGATGAGGGTGACGGTGACGTTGATTATCTTTTTCATTGTTTTTTTCTCTACTGGGTTAGGGATCGTAGGGTTTTATTAGCAGGTAAGGTTACAACGTGATTTCTTTGCCCTGAGCCAGAGACTCAAGCGCTTTGTCAGCCAGATACAACGCCCGCTCACCATCCGTACCGGTACACTCCGGCTGAGTGCGGCCATTGAGGACATCAACGAAATGGCACCATTCTGCGGCATAGGCATCACGGTAGCGTTGCAGGAAAAAATGTTCGGGTTTGGCAGCCAGACAGCCTTCGTCTGTCCACTGTTCCACCACGTTTTCACGAATATTGCCCGCGCTCAGCACACCTTTGGCGCCATGCAATTCAAGGCGCTGGTCATAGCCGTAACCGGAGCGGCGACTGTTGACGATGGTAGCCATCGCACCTGAAGCAAATTTCAGCACCACAAAGGCGGTGTCGATATCACCCTCTTTGCCGATGGCCGGATCCACCAGATTGCTGCCCTGAGCAAACACCGATACCGGCTTCTCACCCATGATGAAACAGGCCATGTCAAAATCATGAATCGTCATGTCACGGAACATCCCACCAGACACGCGCACATATTCAGCCGGGGGTGGCAGCGGATCGCGGGAAATAATCAACAGGGATTCGGCCTTGCCGATACGGCCCTCTTCGGCCAGCGTTTTCACCCGGCGAAACTGTGGGTCGTAACGGCGGTTAAAGCCGACAAACAGCGGCACCTGCTGTTGTTCCACTACCGTCAGACAGTCACGGACGCGGGTGATATCCAGATGTACCGGCTTTTCACAGAAGATGGCCTTACCGCTTTTGGCGGCCAGCTCAATCAGATCGGCATGAGTGTCGGTAGCCGAGGCGATCAGCACCGCATGTACGTCAGGGTCATTCATGACGTCTTCAACAGTCTGAATACGGGCGTGATATTTCTCCGACAATGCCTGAGCATTCAGCGGATTGGGATCAACCACAGCATAAAGGGCAGTTTCTTTGTGTGCCGAAATGTTCACGGCATGAACCTGGCCAATGCGGCCGGCGCCCAATAAAGCAATGTTAAACATAGAGGCTCCCTTGATACCTGAGTATCTTTTACATGGTTTGGGTGTAGAGCTGGGAGGCGACATCCCGCATAACGCCTCCCCTTTCTTTGTATCGCTGGTTTTGATGTCTAAAATTAAAGCAAATAAAACATTTATTTCAATTTTATAAAAACTGGAAATTATGTTTTTGCGTAGCAGTTAACATTTCCATGACATGATGCGTTATTTTTGTTATCAAAATCACAAATACAGCAGGAAAGACTTAGTACGGGGAAACATGATGAGAAAGACAGAAGAAGAGAATATCAGTAGATTGAGCGACAAAATGAAATGTATATTTCAAAAAAGTCATACTGCCCATTCAGATTGGCAGTATGACGCAGAGGAGAATGCTTAATACTGACGGGCATCCATTAACTGAAGCTGTATCTGCCGGGCAGCCGACTCAATAGCCGGATCATCTGCCACTTGCGCAGTACCGGTACGCCACCAGGACTCATAGCCGTGGGTCATGGTTTTCGGCAACACCTTGATATCCAGCAACACCGGTCCCGGATGCTGGCGAGACGCTTCCAGCGCCTGCAAAAGTGATGCTTCATCTTGTACTTTCCACGCCTTGCAGCCATAGCTCTCGGCATTTTTCGCAAAATCAACCGACACCAACGGGCCACTCAGTTGACCTGACTCACTACAGCGGTGCCGGTTTTCGGTACAGAAACTGCCCATTCCCTGGCTCATCTGCAAGTTGTTGATACAGCCAAACCCGGCGTTATCAAACAACAGTATGGTGATTTTTATGCCCTCCTGTACTGCTGTTTGCAGTTCCGAGTGCAGCATCAGGTATGAGCCGTCCCCCACCATCGCATAGACGGGCTGACGGGGTGCGGCGAGCCGGGCACCCATCGCCGCGGCAATTTCATAACCCATGCAGGAGTAACCATATTCCAGGTGATAGCTGTCCGGTGTCCGCACCTGCCACAGACGCTGCAAATCCCCCGGTAACGACCCGGCCGCCCCGACTACAATCGCGTCTGCTTCCAACGCCTGATTCAGCAGCCCCAGTACCCGGGTTTGTGTCAGATGTGTCCCGAGCGTCGTGCGGTATTCATCCAGTTTATCGCCAGGCTGATCAGCAATCTCCGGCACCAGATCGCCGTCATCCTGAATAGCGGACAACCGCTGTCGTTCATTGTCCCACGCCGCACGCGCCATGGTGATCGCCTCACCATACTGGCTGTGATATGACTCCGCCGCCAGACGCTGGGATAGCATCTGCAAACCGACCCGCGCATCGGCAATCAATGCGGTAGCATCCAGTTTCAGCGCATCAAACTCCGCGACGTTAAGCAGCAGAAATTCGACATTCGGGTGTTGAAACAATCGCTTGGAACCGGTGGTAAAATCCGTTAACCGCGTTCCGACACCGATAATCAGGTCAGCGTCCTGCGCTAACCGGTTCGCCGCCAGGCCACCGGTCACGCCGATACCACCGCAGTTGAGTGGGTGCGAAGACACCACCGCACCTTTCCCCGCCTGCGTTTCACCGAAAGGAATATGACACTGCTCAGCAAATTGCAAAAATGCCGCGTGGGCTTCAGCGTAACGGACTCCACCGCCGCAGATCAGCATCGGCCGCTGCTTGCGGCGAATCAACGCCACCGCGTCTTCAAGCCGGGTCGCATCCGGCGGACGACGTTCGATATGGTGTACCCGTTTGTGAAAAAACGCGGCGGGATAATCCCACACCTCGGCCTGTACATCCTGCGGTAAACACAGGGTCACCGCACCAGTATCTGCCGGATCGGTCAATACCCGCATGGCATTGATCAGCGCACTCATCAGTTGTTCCGGACGATTAATCCGATCCCAGTACCGTGATACCGGTTTGAAACAGTCATTCGTACTGATTGAAAGGTCGTGATATTGCTCGATCTGCTGCAATACCGGATCAGGCTGGCGACAGGCAAACAGATCCCCCGGTAACAGTAACACCGGAATCCGGTTCGCGGTGGCGGTGGCCGCCGCCGTGATCATATTGGCGGCACCCGGCCCTACCGATGACGTCACCGCGTAAATTTTCTTGCGCTTGTGCTGTCTGGCAAAACCGACGGCGATATGCGCCATTCCCTGTTCGTTACATCCCTGATGAACCAGTAGATGTCCGGCATCTTGCTCCAGTGCCTGACCGATGCCCAGCACATTCCCATGCCCGAAAATGGTCATCACACCGTGCACAAATGGGGATTCCTCACCATCCACGCTGACATACTGCTGGGAGAGAAACCTGACCAGCGCCTGCGCCATCGTCATTCGTAGCGTATCCATCATACGGCTCCTGCAAATTCAGCGGCCTGTCAGACAGGCCCTAAAGTGGAATCAATCACTCCAGCGTTGGCATTACAAAACTGCTGGTATGCTGCTCAAGGCGTACACTGGCCGGCCAACGACTGGTGACGGTTTTCATCCGGGTGTAAAAACGCACACCGTCGCTACCGTGCACATTAAGCGGCCCGAATATGGAGCGTTTCCAGCCACCGAAACTGTGGAACGCCATCGGCACCGGAATCGGTACATTGACACCCACCATTCCAGCTTGCACATCCTCACAGAACTGCCGCGCCGTTTCGCCATCGCGGGTGAAAATCGCCGTACCATTACCGTATTCATGGCGGTTAATCAGCGTCAGCGCCGTCTGATAGTCCGGTACTCTTACCACAGCCAGTACCGGCCCAAAAATCTCTTCACGGTAAATTTTCATTTCTGGTGTGACGTTGTCAAACAGCGTTGGGCCAATAAAGTAACCCTGTTCATGATCGGGAACGCTCAGTGTGCGCCCGTCAACCCGCAGCGTTGCCCCCTGGTCCACGCCGCTCTGAATGTAACCCGCGATTTTGTCTTTATGCTGCGCCGTGATAACCGGTCCCATTTCATTTTCCGGCTCTTCGGTTATCCCCGGTCCGACACGCATCGCACCAATCTGTTGTTCCAGACGCTGGCACAGCGCATCGGCTGTATCATCACCTACCGCCACCACCACCGACAGCGCCATACAGCGCTCGCCTGCCGCACCGAAACCGGCGCCCATAATGGCGCTGGCAGCCATATTCATATCCGCATCTGGCATCAGGATGCAGTGGTTTTTAGCGCCACCCAGCGCCTGACAACGTTTACCCTGTGCGGACGCGGTACGATAAATGTATTCCGCCACCGGTGTTGATCCCACAAAGCTTACTGCCTGAACACGCGGGTCTGTCAGCAACACATCCACTGCTTCTTTATCCCCTTGAACCACGTTGAATACACCATCCGGCAGACCAGCCTCCTTCAGTAACTGAGCCAACATCAGTGAAAGCGACGGGTCTTTCTCGGAAGGTTTGAGCACAAACGTATTACCGGTGGCCAACGCGATGGGGAACATCCACATGGGAACCATAGCCGGGAAATTGAATGGTGTAATACCGACACAGACACCCAGCGGCTGCATCAGCGAATGGCTGTCAACGCCGGTTCCTACGTTGGCGGAATGCTCCCCTTTTTGCAGGTGCGGAATACCGCAGGCAAACTCCACCACTTCCAACCCACGGGTCAATTCTCCCACGGCATCAGAATAGACCTTGCCATGTTCTTCCGATATCAACCAGGCCAGAGTATCCATGTTTTCTTCCAACAACGCTTTGAAACGGAACATGACGCGCGCACGCCGTAACGGGGAGTGTCTGGACCACGCCGGGAATGCCGCCGCCGCTACACTGATCGCCTGTTTCACGTCGTTCGCGTTGCTCATGGCGACCTGACGAATCTGCTCACCCGTCGCCGGGTTATATACGGCCGCATAACGTTGACTGCTACCGGAGGTCACTGCCCCCTGAATAAAACTAGATATGGTTTCCATGTTGACACCTCTATGGGGTTTAAGGGTGATAAGTGGCAGGTACGGGATTACTGTATATGAAATAAATATTCTATTTTAAGTTGAAATAAAATAAATATTAATTATTGTGATCCAAGACGAGTTTTTATGTAACCGGAATGCTGCGGTTTTTAATGAGATACGCCAGCGTTTTTGGTTTGAATGTCGTCATCCTGGATTGAACTGTATGTTCTATTTTTGTGGGCAAACATGAAAAAGACGTTTGAAATGACAGCATAAGTCACTAGAATCAATAAGTAAGGACCTATTTGGGATAGGCTCCTTCTGGGGAGAAAAATTATGTCTGTGGCGACCAGCCTGAGAGAGTTACAAGAGCAGATCCGCGACCGTTACGATACGCTGAGTAAGCGTCTACAGCAGGTGTCACGCTATGTGCTTGATAATACCAACAGCGTGGCATTTGACACGGTGGCCGTGATTGCCGAACAGGCGGACGTTCCTCCCTCGACGCTGATCCGTTTTGCCAATGCCTTTGATTTCAGCGGGTTCAACGAAATGAAACAGTTGTTCCGCATGAATCTGGTGGAAGAAACGGCCAGCTATACCGACCGGGCGCGCCTGTTCCGCGAAATGGAAACGGAAACGGTGCCGGAAACCCCGCTCGACATTCTGCATGAATTTGCCCGTTCAAACGCGCAGGCTATGCAGCAACTGGCAGCACGTATACCACCGGAAGATTTGCAGAAAGCGGTCGATTTACTGGCGCATGCCGATACCATTTACATTGTCGGATTACGGCGTTCCTTCAGCGTAGCCTCCTATCTGGCCTACGCGCTGAGCCATCTGGAGAGTCGCCCGATATTGGTTAATGGGCTCGGTGGCATGTTTCGCGAGCAGCTCAGCAGGATTAGCGACAAGGACATCGTAGTTTCCATCAGCTTTTCCCCCTATGCGCAGGAAACCATGATGGCCAGCGAAATGGCCGCTACCGCTGGCGCACGCCAGATTGTGATTACTGACAGCCAGATAAGTCCGTTGGCAACACTCAGTGATGTGTGCTTCGTGATAAAAGAAGCGCAAGTGGATGCGTTCCGTTCCCAGTCTGCCACGCTGTGCCTGGTACAATCGTTAATGGTGTCGCTGGCATATCAACAAGGCAACGGCGGCAGACAAACGCCAGGGAAGCAACAGCGAACCTGATCAACCGGAGAGCCGAGAATCATAAGGCCGCATCAATGAGGGGGCACGAGTAAAGCGATTCCTTCGGAGAACCGCCTCCTTTCTCGTCTTCGGGTAAATAATAACTTACCACCTGCTGATTTTTAACGCGGCTCACTATGCGGGTTATCCACACGCGGCAGCGTTAATGGCGGATTAACGGGTAAACGTCCCTGAGTCCAATACGCCAATCCGTACCCCGACAGCGCGATACCCGATACCAGCCATGGAATGAGGAACACTGCCCTGGAAGAAGTGCCACTGAGGACATCCAGATTGCTCGTTACCATAATCAATGCGGCCAGCATGAAAATAACTGACATCATCGGCGCCCACAGGCGACTCCAGGCAGAAACCGGATGCTGCTTCTCACGACGAAAAAACTGAATTACCGCCACGGAAACCCCGGCTTGCAGAAGCAAGATCGCCATTGTTGCCATCGCCGAACCCCAGGCAAAGATATTCATCATAGGATCCAGTCTGGACAGCACCATGAGCAGTAACAATATCAGCACAAACGCTGTCTGTGTCAGGCTGGCAACATAAGGTGTGCCTTTAGCTCCCCTGATTTTTGCCATTTTCGACCAGAGAAAACCATCACGACTGATACTGAACAGATATCGGGCAATATTATTGTGAAACGCCTGCGTGGCCGCGAATAAGCTGGTAATCAACAGCAATGACATGACCTGTTCAGACCAGGGACCCAACAGATTCCGGGAAATATCAAAGATAAATCGCCCCGGATTATTTATTGCCTGTGCACGGATCTGGTCGACACCATAAGCCTGTACCAGGGACCAACTGGTCAGGGTAAAGAATAATGTGATCAGAACCACGGCCAGCAGTGTGGCGCGGGGAATGGTTTTTCCGGGGTTCCGGCACTCTTCACCATAAATCGCAGTGGATTCGAAGCCGATAAATCCAGCAATACTGAAAATCAGTGCAATACCGATACTGCCTTGATTGATCACTTCCGGTGTGAAGGACGCGACATTCAGCTGGCTCACACTGTGCGTACCCAGGATAGCCACATCCAGCAGTAAGACGATACCGACCTCCATCAACATCAGAATCCCCAATACCTTACCGCCGATCTCAACACTTTCGATGCCCAGAAAACACACTAATAGCAGCATGGCGGCACTATAGGCCCACCATGGCAGGTCAATTCCCAGATGGTCATGCACATACATACCACTGAAAAATCCGAACAGGGCAATAACCGCAATCTGAATGGAAAAATAGGCCAGCAGAACCACCATCAGGGCACTCATACCCGTATACCGTCCCAATCCCAGGGAAATGTAACTGTAAAACGCCCCAGCATTGGTCACATAACGGCTCATGGCAATATAACCAAAAGAAAATACCAGCAGAATAATGCCAGCCAGCACATAGATGGCGGGGATACCAGCACCGTTACCGGACGCAATGGCCACCGGTAATCCACCAATGACACCGGTCAGAGGCGAGGCGGCCGCTACCACGAAGAACACCAGCGACCATAATCCCAAACTATTCTTTTTTAAATGATTTTCTTTCATCATGGACTCCTGCGACGAGAGACGATAGAAAAAACCGCAGGCTATTGTTACCCGGCGTTATAAACAGGCCCGGTACAATGCTTCGATCTCTTCCTGTGTAGCAACACGTGGATTTTGCTGGATGCTGATATCCATGGTCTGCACGCAGTTTTCCGCCATCCACGGTATATCTTTTTCATCCACACCCAAGTCACGCAACGTGAAGATCATGTTTACTTCCTGAAGCAGGTGTTTCACCTGTTCGATACTCTGTTTGGCTTGATCGATCTCGCTCAGATACACACAGTCGTCGTCCATCGCCCGGGCAATCGCCGCGAAACCGGGAATATTACTACGCCAGGAAAAACGCATCAGTTCAGGGTAAAGTGCCGCCAGCCCTTGTCCGTGGGTAATGTTGTACAGACCGCTCAACGGATGTTCCATCGCATGCGGCAGCCCGCAGGCTGACAGACCAATTGACATCCCACCCAACGTGTTAGCCCAGCACACCTTTTCCCAGGCATCCCGATCATTGACATCGTGGTACACGCGAGGCAACGCTCGCGCCAACAGGCTGATCGCCTTCAGACTCATGATTTCCGTCATCGGCTGGGCGTAGCGGCCCACCAGAGCCTCAATATTATGAGATAAAGCATCAAACCCGGTTGACGCCACCATGGACGGAGACTGGGTCACCATCAGTTCAGGGTCTATAATGGCACTGTGTGCAAACAAGGACGGTGTCATAAGCACCTGTTTTGCATGCGTATACGGATTGGTAAAAACCGCCGCACAATTCCCCTCACTTCCGGTTCCCGCAGTAGTGGTCATCAGTATCAAAGGCAATCCTTTACCTTCTGGTGCAGACTGATGCAGATAATCCGCGATCGTGCCCTGATGCGTAGACATGAACGCGATACCCTTGGCGGAATCCATGACACTGCCGCCACCGACCCCGAGGACCACATCGCACCCTTGTTCACGAGCCAGACGACTGCCTGCATCAATGGTGGTGGTAAGCGGGTTGGCTTCCACCTGGTCAAACAATACCGACATCACATCGACAGCATCCAACAACCCGACAACACGCTCCAACAGCCCGGTTTTACGGCAACTGCTTTGACCGGTAACCAGTAATGCCCTACGACCTATTCCAGCCACCGTATTGCCGACCCGCTTCGCTTCGCCCCAACCAAAAATGAGGTTAACCGGCTGAACATAGTTAAATTTCATTGATATCATCCCCATCGTCATGAATATCGGTGGACTCACATCGTCACGGCATGTTCTGTCACCAGATTGACCACATGCTCAACCGAGGCCTCAAAGGATTTCAGCCCGTATTCCAGTTCTTCATCGCTGATGATTAATGGGGGCAGAAAGCGGAATACCGCCAGATTGTTGAAGGTGAAGTTCACCTGAACCCGCCATGTTTCTACCATCTGGCCGGCAATCGACGCCGCGTAATATTCGCCAAAGTCTGCCTGCTGACTGACCGGGATCTTCCCGAATTCCACACCGATCATCAGCCCTTTACCGCGAACCTCTTTAATGACCTGTGGGTAACGGACTTGAACCTCACGCAGACGCCGCATCATCAGTTCGCCCTTACGTTCTGCCATGCCACAGAGATCGTTTTCGAGGATAAATTGCAGCGCACCCAACGCGGCGGCGGCACTCAATGTGTTTTCCTGATAGGTAGCGGTGTGGTGATAGCAGGTTTCAATGCTGCCATACGCCGCTTCATACAATGCTTCCGTGCACAGATATCCGCCGAAGGGCACCAGACCGCCAGATAATCCTTTGGCAAAAACAATGCAATCCGGCACTACATCCTCATGTTCACAACACCAGAACTTACCTGTTCGGGCGGCACCACACTGGATTTCATCCAGTACCAACAGCGTGTCATAACGATCACACAGCTCACGGGCGGTGCGTAAATAACCTTCGGGAGGCACGATAATGCCGCCTTCACCCTGAATCGGCTCAACCACAAACGCTTTATATTTCCCGGTAGCAAGTGCCTGTTCCAGTTCACGCGCTGAACCGTAGGTAATGTGGTCAATATTTGGTAAGGTTGGGTACTGTCCGTCACGCCATTTGTCTTTCCCACCCAGCGATACCGCGCCAGACGTTTTGCCGTGGAATGCCCCCAGCGTTGCCAGTAAATGCGTTTTCTCCGGCTTGTGGCGCGTCCCCAACTTCACCAGTTTGATCATGCCTTCAATCGCCTCGGCCCCACCGGTTGCCGTGCCCACTTTGGTCAGTTTGCCTTGTGGTGAAAGCAGCGCCAGGTTATGCGCCAATGCGGCGGTCACACGATGATAGGAAATCGCCCCCATCATAAACTCTTTGTTATCAAAGCATTTTTGTAGACATGACCAGACGAATTCATTATTGTTCCCAACGGAAACAACCCCCACGGCGCCAATCATATCAAGGTGATTGTCACCATTTTCATCAATGAATGAGCAGCCCTCCGCCTTCACAAAATACTTGGCATGTCCATCCAGTGAACGTAGACGGTTAAGATGCATTAATTGCAGAGCCTTCGTGGTCTTACCGTCCAGCGCTAGCGCTTCATCAATGGTGTAAAAACCCGGAATTATCGTGTTATTGGTCATGGGAACCTCACATCAGCATGGTTGATTATTCATTAGTCCTGAAGCGTTTATAACCGGATGCAGAAGCGGGGAAATAGAATAAATCGGTACTGGGGATGGTGCATAAATGTCCATTTGTGGCGCATTTATGCACTAAAAAAGCGCAGAATGATCAGTGCTGACAAATACGGGACTGATAATGAGTGGCTTGAATACCAGAGAGATATTCTCTAGGCGAACACAATGCAAACTGTTTGAACTCACGTAAAAAATGGGACTGGTCGGCGTATCCCAATTGTTGTGCCAATGCCGCCATATTCTGTTTTTCTCCTTGATTCAACAGGGAAAGTGCACGTTGAAAACGAATAGTGCTGCAAAAGGCCTTCGTCGACATACCGCAGTGAGAACTGAACAGCCGGTGGATATAACGTGCCGAATACAACGTTTTTTGCTCCAGTTGTTCAATTCGGATCACGCCATTGTGCGCCATAATAATATCAATCAGTTGCAGCAGCAGTTGTGATGATGAACGGCTCAGATGTTGGCCAAAGTGATGGCAGAACAGCGCAATCTGATAATCAAAATCATGGCTGCTGACCAGACGCTCAAACAATGAATACGCTCCCGGTATCGCATCCTGAAAAGAAATTTCCTTTCCAGCCAGATCAATGGCGGAAAGGTCCAGAAAATCCGGCATCACCCCAGGCATAAATCGCACCCCGAAATAGCGCTCTCCCGGACATAACTCGACAGGCCGTGCCGCAAGAGTGCTGCCACAAACCCGTCCATGAGGATAAAGATCGCTACAGTTAAACAGGATATCAATGCTGCCGTCCGGCACCACCAGTGTGGCCTTTTGCCCCTTTGCGATAGAGAAACTGTAAAAGTGCGCTATCGGAGAATTACTCAGGCTTTTCTTCAGGTAGGTTTCCGCCGCATTCATCACAAACCACGGTTGCAATGGTTTAATTATTACACCTTGTGTATTGGTAGCCATCATCAATTCCTGTCACCAAGGATGAGTTCCAGGATTAAGCAATTTCTACGCCATACACGGCTGCTCTCTTGTCTCTCGTTAACACCAAAGAATGTCTATTCATACGGGCAAGCGCCGATAACACCATTAAAAATAGCCATCAGGAATAAGTTAGCCTTGCACCGGCAGGAAATTAGCGGTTTCATTTAGCAAAATTGACTGAACACGAGCGATAAAAACGCTTCGTAACAGGAATATTCATATGAATAAGATTCGGGTTGGTGTGGTGTTTGGCGGAAAATCCGCCGAGCATGAAGTGTCACTGCAATCGGCAAAAAATATCGTCGATGCCATCGATAAAACCAGATTTGACGTCACACTGCTGGGCATTGATAAGCAGGGAGAGTGGCACATTAATGATGCATCCAATTATTTACTGAATGCGGAAAATCCGGCATTGATTGCCCTCAACCGCTCAAATCAGAATGTCGCGCTGATACCGGGCCAGACTCATCATCAGTTGATTGAGACGCACAGTGCCAACGCATTGTCACAACTGGATGTGATTTTTCCGATTGTCCACGGCACACTTGGCGAAGACGGATCCCTGCAAGGCTTGCTGCGCATGGCCAATATCCCGTTTGTCGGCAGTAACGTGCTGGGCTCCGCCGTCAGCATGGATAAAGATGTCACCAAGCGTCTGCTGCGCGATGCCGGTTTGCAGGTTGCGCCGTTTGTAACGCTCACCCGCGCTAATCGTAGTCAGCATAATTTCGCCACCGTGACCGCCCGGCTTGGGCTGCCACTGTTTGTTAAACCGGCTAATCAGGGTTCTTCGGTGGGCGTCAGCAAAGCAAGAAACGAGGCCGAATTCCGTCAGGCCGTTGAACTGGCATTCCGTTATGACCATAAGGTGCTGGTGGAGTCCGCTATTGCCGGACGCGAAATCGAATGCGCCGTCCTGGGTAACGATTCACCACAAGCCAGCGTGTGTGGGGAAATTGAGCTCCATGACGAGTTTTACTCATACGATACCAAGTACATCAACGAAAATGGCGCGGCAGTGACGATACCGGCCAAGCTGTCACCGGAAACCCATGACCGTATCCGTGCCGTGGCATTAACCGCTTTCCAGACACTGGAATGTCAAGGCATGGCCCGGGTGGATGTGTTTCTGACCAACGATGAAGACATCATCGTCAACGAAGTGAACACCTTGCCCGGTTTTACCAATATCAGTATGTATCCCAAGCTGTGGGAAGCGAGCGGCATTGACTACACGTCGCTGATTACTATCCTGATCGAGCTGGCGCTGGAGCGTCACACGCAGGACAGTAACCTGCAAAGCTCGGTACGTTAACCGGTTCGGCCCGGCACAATCGTGTCAGGGCCAATACCCACCAGGATCAGATATGGGTTAACGCACTAAATGCCTCTGTGGTCATCGAAGGCTGGAAATCAGTGATGTCGTAACTGGCCACCGCCTGAAACGGATCCTGCCGCAGGAACGCATCTAATGCCGCCCGTTCCATACTTTTCGCCAGAATCACCCCACCAACACGAGGATTTTTACGTCCGGACGCAATAAAAAGACCCTGTTCATACCCTTGTTTCAGCCAGCTGATATGTGCCGCCAACAAGGCTTCCACCTGATCCAGGCTGGTTTTATAGGTCAGATTGATAATATACATGGTTGTTTATCCTTATAAGGATTCATTTGAGGGATAGAACTCATTGTATGTTAAGACTATTTGTTGTTGCACTCATTCTCAGAAAGCGTGCTTTTTCCAACATCGCCAGTCAGCCGCATCCAGTTGCCATAAGCAAAACTTGCCTTTCCTTCGTCATCCAGACCACACTCTTCCAGGAAACGTCGCGCTTCGCGGCCCAACCGATATTGATACGGGAAGTCAGTAGAAAACAGCAGGCGATCCGTACCCACGATAGCGGCAGCTCGCTCCAGAAAATGAGGGAGGAACATACCGCTTGCCGTAACATAAAGATTGCTACGCAGGTATGTCGCGATGGGGTGAGCCAGACCCGCCACGTGATCCATGGCAGCAAGGCGCTCCGCATAAAATAACACCAACTCTCCCCAATGGCCCAGAATGACCTGAAGACCAGGCATACGATCGAAATGCCCGGCAAGAACAAGACGGATAAACTGAATGCCCGCATCATAATGCCAGCCAAGCCCATATGTTGAGAATGCGGCATTTACCTCCTGGCTGAATCCCGAATAATATCTATCTCTTACAACCGGATCCGGGACTCGTGGATGGAGAAATATCGGCGCATTCAATGTTTCAGCGCAGCGAAAAATCGGCAAAAAAACCGGATCGTCTATGTTGCCAGCGCCGGTTCCTCCACACAACATCCCCCCTTTGAATCCAAGTGTCCGGATACACCGTTCAAGTTCCAGTGCCGCTTCGTCAGGCATCGTGACGGGCAATGTTGCCAGTGCTTGGAACCGATCTGGATGTCGCGTGACCACCTCTGCTATCGCGTCATTAATACGCCTCGCCATCTCGAGGCTTTCATGTCCCAAATCGTGAAGTGCCGGCGTGGTGAGTGATAGAACCTGAACATCTACTCCGCTTTCGTCCATGAGGGAGAGCCGCTCATCGGCGAGATCAAGGAGGCGTCTCCCTATTGGACCCGAATGGAGAACAATACTGGGGTCTGACGCCTCGAGACCAATCTCATTCCAGGCTTGGTGAACCTCTGTAGTAAGAAAATGTTCTTCAATACCTACCAATTTCATCATAATTGCCATTTCACCAAGGGATAGTGCGACCAAGATAATCGAGATATTCCAGGCCCGGTTTACTCTGTTTCAAGAGAAGGACATTGACCAGGCTGGGAATACTGTCTTCGATGGTAAGCGGTGCTTCCGGGCCACCTAAGGCGGTATTGATCCAGCCCGGCGCCATTGCCACCATTGCACGCGATGTTCCGGCCTGACGAGCCGCGAAACTTCGCATGAACATGTTCAGGGCCGCCTTGCTGCCGCGATATACCTCACGCATGCCGGTCTCATTATTGCTGATGCTCCCCTGCCCAGACGACATCACGCCGATCAAACCTGTCTCGCCAACGTAGCACTCCAGGCTTTCGATAACACGCATCGGGCTAAGAGCGTTAGTGATCATGACATGTATGAAGTCATCGGTAGCCACCTCGCCAACAGTTTCTGTCGGATCCCGATTGGTCGTCCCGGCATTGACAAATAGCATATCGAATATTCTGCCATACAGGCGGTCATGCAACGCCGCCAGTTGATTCTGGTCGCAGATATCCAGCGTTTCGATCTCGACCCGACCGCGATATTCATCTGCCAGATCATGCAGCTGGGTCCGGGTTTTTCCACCACGTACCGTACCGACAACATTCCACCCTTTTTTTAAAAATTCGATCGCCATGGCATGGCCAAGGCCACGTGATGCTCCGATAAGAAGAACCGTTTTTTGCGACTTCTTGGTTTGCATTAGTTATTTCCTCTGAGTTTGGTACTGACATCAAAACCAATATCCGTCGTGGTTTGGTTCATGAAATATAGCCATACAGAAGACATGGCGGAAGACGCAGCATTTGCATTGATAACATGCATCAAACGCCTTCCCTCGTTTTTCAGATCGGAATACAATGCAGCATGACTGAACCCGATCTCAATTTACTCATTGCACTCAACGTCCTTCTTGCCGAAGGAAGCGTGGCTGGCGCTGCTCGTCGCCTCGGCTTAAGTGCTTCAGCGATGAGCCGTACCCTCAGCCGCCTTCGCGGCGTAACCGGCGATCCCTTACTGGTTCGGGCAGGCCGTAATATGGTGTTGACACCTTATGCTGAAGAGATACGTGAGCGCACTCAGCGCGCAGTATTTGAGGCTCGCGCCGTACTGCGTCCCTCGTCGTCAGAACTGAATTTATCCACGCTGGAACGAACCTTTACCCTTCGCACCAACGATGGCTTTGTCGAGGTTTTTGGCGCGTCACTTATCGCTGCCGCCGCAGCGGTAGCACCTTTAGTGTGTCTGCGCTTTGCGCCAAAACCAGAGAAGACCTCAAGACATTTGCGAGAAGGTCTGGTTGATCTTGAGATCGGTGTCTTAGGGGAGATGGGGCCAGAAATACGCTTGCAAGCACTTTTCAGGGACCGTTTCATCGGCGTGGTAAGAAAAGATCATCCATTTTTGGCCGAACGCGGAGTAAACGCGGCGCAGTATGCTTCTTTAGCACATGTAGTGGCTTCACGCCGTGGACAAATACGCGGGCCGGTAGATGAAGCGCTGGCGGAATTAGGTTTAGAACGGAAAATTACCGCCGTGGTTCCAGGCTTTTCTGCTGCATTGGCAGTGGCTCAGGCAACGGATCTCGTGGCGCTCGTGCCAGCATCTTTCTTTATCCGTATTGATGGATCTTGGGCGACTAACGCACTTTGCGCTTTTGAACTTCCTGTGAAAACCAAACCAATTACGGTATCGCAGATGTGGCATCCGCGTTCTGAGGTTGATCCCGCACACCGCTGGCTTCGGCAATTAGTGTTGAGCACCTGCCAACAACAGGTGCCGGAGTTAATCCGCATCTCATAGCAATGAATCGGTCAGGGTGTATCAGCCTCACCAACAGACCTTTACCATCAACGGACCACCGGCCAGCTACTGTTTTGTAGTACCACCCGATAGCCATCATGGTCACAGAAAGTTTTCCCCTGCTGATCCCAATAGGGATTGAACGATTTTACTGTGCTGAATCCAGCTTGTTCCATACGCTGGCAGGCAAGCACCCATTGATCCTGCTCAGGAATATACAACACCAGCAGATCATCCACCGTGGGAGACGGTATAATCGGATGTGTATGGCAAAACGTAAACTCCAAGTGCCAGGGCAAATTTTCCCGCCCCAGCATTACACCGCTAAACCCGGCATGATCAGCAAATTCAGCAATTTTCTGTAATGCCAAACCGCGGCTATACATTGACAGGCTTTTTTGCAAATCCGTTACCGGGCGGGCAATGCGTAATGTCGCTATCATAAAGACCCTATGTCGATATTAATCACACTTCTTTTTACCATTTCCTTATGACGGGTTCAGCTGTCCTATTCCGCGATTTTCATTGAGCCCTCAGATAATGGATTCCGGCAGGAGAAATAGCTGGCTGACCATCAGTATTAATATCAATTTAGTGAAAATACCGTTGCCACGCCACACACCATGTCTGTATATTTACACAGTGTTTTTATAGGGACAGCATTATGTATGTAGAACTGGTTTACGATAAAAGAAACGTGAATGGCTTACAAAACGCCGCAGTGCTGATCGAAGCCGAATTAACCAAACGGATTCACCGGGTTTTCCCAGATGCGGAAATAAAAGTCAAACCCATGCAGGCTAATACGATTAACTCCGATGCCACTCGGCAGGAAAAATCCACGATTAACCGCATCATTGAAGAGATGTTTGAAGAAGCCGATGAATGGCTGACGATGGAATAGCCAGCCCTTGATCCTGTTATTATACTACGCGTTTTGACATCACATCACCGATTGCCAAGCGCGTATCACCTGAACGCCGTTGACATTGATTAGCACCCTCTTCGTATTCGCCGTACCCCATTCAATAAGACAACAACACTGATATTTATGGCACATCGCTGTAACTACCGTCAGTGAATGCCCTGATAGACAGGGCATTTGGTAATGCCATCACATTAATAGCACAGCACTATTTACATCAGAAATACGTTGGCAGGGTTTCTACCACATTCAAGGACTCATCAACCAGCGTGACATAACGCCATTTATCAAAGGTCAGGCAGGGATGGGACGCGCCAAAGGCGATCACATCGCCGACCTGAAGCGAATGGTGTTCGGGTATTTGCAGAAAAGCGTGCTGATCCATCAACGCGGTAACGCGAAACGTCTCATCCAGTGCCACTGGCGTGAATTGTTGTCTGGAAACCGCATAGGACCGTAACGGCACCGGCAATCCGGCATCAAACGCGATGTCTCTTTTACCTAACGCCACAATGGCGCACCCCGGCTCAGGCAACGACTGAACATGGGCCCACACTTCCATCGCTGGCTGTAGCGCGCCATCCATTTCCGGATGGCGGTGTAACAGCGACGCCTGTGACGTCTTGTACAAACCATGATCATGCACCAGATAACATCCCGGACGCAGCAAGGGCTGGAAGTCAGTTTCAGCCTGCAAGCGCTGAAACTCTCCGGCGATCAGATCATACCAGGCTGATCCAGATGCCGTGACATACGGATGCTCGAGATCAAACCTGCCAGCCGCTTTCAACATCACCGCCGTTTGTACCAGATAAGCGGCAAACTTGCGGATATCCTCTTCTGCCTGTTCGCCATGAATTACACCTTCATAACCTTCAATACCGCTCAACCGCACCGCAGGACATACCGCAATCGCTGCCAGCACCGCATCAACCTGTTCCGGCGTACGACAGCCGCAGCGGCCATGCGCCACACCAATCTCCAGCATGACGTTGATCGTCAGCCCTTGTGCGGCAAAAAACATCCCCAATTGACGAACATTTTCCGGGCTGTCCACCAGACAGTGGAACTCCACCTTATGCTGCTTCAGCAAAGCGGCGATGATCGCCATATTGGGTGTACCCACCAATTGGTTCGCCAACAAAATACGCGGAACACCTTGCGCAGCGGCGACCGAACACTGTACCGCTGTTGCCAGTGTGATCCCCCAGGCGCCAGCCTCCAGTTGACGTCGAAACAGGCCCGGCGTCATGGTGGTTTTCCCGTGGGGTGCCAAACGGGCACCGTGTTGTTCGGCATAACGTTGCATCCACATCAAATTATGCTGCAACGCGGTCTGATGCAGGACCAGCGCTGGCAACGTCACTTGAGTCAGCAAATGGCTACCGTTAACCGGCACGCCTTTCTCTACATGGCTGTGAGACAGTTCACTCATTGAGAACTCCCTGGGCATTAGTGGCCGGACAAACGCGCTTCCATCCCGCGAGCGCACTCCAGCAACACATCCCGATAATGGTTGTAATGGGTAATGGCATCACCACGCGGTGCCACAATACAAAAAGTGGCGACGCAGCGACGCGCTGAATAAATACCGGCGGCGAAACAGTGAGTATAAGTATCCGCAATACTGTCAAACGAGAAAAAACCATCGTGCCGGGCCTGATGAATTTCCTCCAGATAGTTAGCCACCGGCAGGTATTCGCCGTTAGGCAGGCGGAAATCCTCTGGTGGAATAAAAGCCTGGATTTCATCGTCACTCATATGCCCCAACAGCAGCCTTCCAGATGCTGTCCAGGGAATCGGCGTATCCTGCCCCACTTCAGAGGAAATGCGAAAAGCACGCTCCCCCTCGCGCATCAGCGCCACGTTGTATTTATTCCCGTTCAGCAGACACATCTGGGCCGTTTCACCCGTCTTTGCGACAATTTGTTGTAAAAAACGGTCCGACTCGCGGGAAAAATCGAAATGATCAAGATGCGCCTGTCCAAGAAAATAGAGCTCTCGTCCTAAATACACCATGCCATCGTTCCCGACGGCTTCCAGAAAACGACGTTCCTGAAGCAGTGCCACCATCTCGTACACCGTAGATGTCGGCGCATTGATACCTTTCGCAATATCATTCGCCCGCATTGGCTGACGCTGTTTCTTCAGATAGTCCAGAATATCAAGTGCCCGGTCGATACCCTTGGCCCGGCGCCTGACGTCGGGTGATGTCATCATCGAACTCCTTACCCCACCATAGTCAATGTTGATGCCGCCAATCCCGGCTACTTAGCCTTATAAGCCACGCAGTCAACTTCAACTTTACAATCTACCATCATACTGGACTGAACACAGGCGCGCGCGGGGGCGTCCGCACCAAAATATTCGCTGAAAACACGGTTGAAGCTCCAGAAATCCCGTGGGTCATCCAGCCAGACGCCAACCCTCACCACATGCTCCAGTCCATATCCTGCTTCATGAAGAATAGCCACCAGATTTTGAATCGCTTTGTGGGATTGCGGGATAATTCCCCCTTCCGCGACCTCACCGTTTTCCATCGCAATTTGACCGGAAACATACAGCCAGCCATCCGCTTCTACCGCTCTGGCAAAAGGCAACGGCTGTCCACCAGCGCCTTTTTCTCCGGCACCATAACGGGTAATACTCATAAAAAGCTCCTTGATTAAAAATGAGAATGTTTAAGAAATTCGACTAAACGCGGCGATTGTGGATGATGGAAAAGCTGTTCCGGTGTTCCCTCTTCCTCGATGCGCCCCTGATTCATAAAAATAATCCGGTCTGAAACTTCATAGGCAAAACGCATTTCATGTGTGACCAACAGCATGGTCATGCCCTCTTCCGCCAGACTTTTCACCACCGCCAGCACTTCTCCCACCAATTCCGGATCCAGCGCGGAGGTCACTTCATCAAACAACATCAGGCTCGGATTCATGGCAATAGCACGGGCGATGGCCACACGCTGTTGCTGACCACCCGAGAGCTGGCCGGGAAAATGATCTCGCCGAGCCAACAATCCAACCCGATCCAGCCACCGTTCAGCAGTGGCTATCGCTTCATCCTTGTGCATCTTTTTAACTTTAAGCAGCCCCAACGTGACATTTTCCAGGGCAGAGAGATGAGGAAAAAGATTGAACTGCTGAAATGCCATACCGGTCATGGCTCGATGCTGCGCGATGACTTTCTCGGAATGGCGAACCCGCTGCCGGTTTTTTTCGTGATAACCGATGCGTTGATTATTTAATAAAATATCCCCTTGCTGAAACTCTTCCAGCAGGTTGACACAACGTAGCAATGTGGTTTTTCCAGAACCACTGGAACCAATGAGCGTCACCACATCGCTTTTATTCATACAGAGATCGACGCCTTTCAACACTTCCACCGTGTCATAACGCTTATGTAGATTGTTGGTCGTAAGCAGTGGCGTGCCTGAAGTCGCGGTTACTACAGTCTGATTCATGGAAGCCTCACTCTTTTTTTCCAGATAACGCCCCAGGCACTCAATGGAAAAGTTGATGATGAAAAACAGCAAGCCGGCGAAAGCATAGAACGGCAGGGTCATAAAGGTTCGGGCGATAATCTGTTGAGAACTCAGCAGTAGATCCGCCACCCCGATGACAGAAAGCAAGGTGGACGCCTTGACAATTTCCGCCGCAGAGTTGACCCAGGTTGGCAGAATTTGTCTTAGTGCTTGCGGCAGCTGCACATACCACAGGTCTTGATAAAAGGTCAGGGCAATCGCTTTCGCGGCCTCGCTTTGGCCTTTAGGAACCGCCTGTAACGCCCCACGGACAATCTCCGCTACGTGCGAACTACAGAACAGAGTCAGTGCCAGAACCCCCGCTTCGAACGCACCGATGTTCCAGCCGACAGCCGGCGCAATATAAAAGCAGGCCAACACCAGGACCAGTACCGGCGTACCACGAATCACATCAATGTATAAACGCAATAACAGGCGTAACAGGCGATGACCAAAGGTGATGACTACGCCGATCAACGTACCCATGACCGTACCACCGATAATAGCCAGCCCGGAACTCAGCACAGTGACCATAAATCCCTGGGCAAGGGTTGTTTTGGCCTGCCACAGTTGGTACCACCAGCTAAAAGGATCATTCATAAGGCCTCCTAACGCGCCAATGCCAATCGCTGTTCGACCATCCGCAATGCGCGGGCAATCAGGTAGCAGCTCACGATGTAAAGCAAACTGGTCACCAGCCAGGTTTCAATCACCCGATAGCTTTCCAGATTGATCTTACGGGCATAGAACGTCAGTTCTGGCACCGCGATAGTCGCTGCCAAAGAAGTGTCTTTAAACAGCGAGATAAAATTATTACTCAGTGATGGCAGCACGTTGCGAAACATAATGGGAATGACGATATAACGCTTGATCTGCCACTCTTTCAGCCCGATGGCCTGCCCGGCTTCACGTTGTCCAGCCGGAATATTCAGCAATCCGGCCCGGAACACCTCGGTCAGATAAGCGCCAGCATAGAGAGACAGCGTGACAATGAACGATCCGATCTGATCGAGCATGATACCGAGGCTCGGTAAGGCGAAGTAGATCATCAGAATCAGGATCAGAATCGGCAGGTTGCGCACCACGGTGACATAAATCAACGCCAGCCAACGTAACGAGGCGTGTCTGGATAACATACAAAATGCCGAAGTGAGCCCCAGCACGCACCCCAGAACAATCGAAAGCAACGACAGTTCAAGCCCCAGGCACAATCCCGATAGCAGCAGATCGAAATTTTGCCACACCGGTGCAAAATTAAGTTGATAATTCATAGTGTTACCTCAATGCCCGGTGGAGAAAACCACCAGGCATTCGCCCCTTATTTATATTCCACCGGGAATCCGATTGCCGGTGATGGCAGGGAAACACCAAACCATTTCTTATAGGCAGTGGCATAGTCACCGAAATCTACCCCGGTCATGGCTTCATGTAAGGCGGTATTGAGATAGTTTTCCCACTCCTGATCGCCACGTTTTATCGCACAGGAATAGCTTTGCGGGCTCCAGGCATAGTCAGGAGAGCGATAATGCCCAGGAGTTTGGACCATCAGCCAGCGTGCGGACGACTGATCGGTAGCAACAGCATCTGCCCGTCCCGAATTCAACGCCTGATACATCAAGTCAACACTGTCATACTGCGCAACAGTCGCTTTGGGTAATGCCTGATGCACCAACTGTTCGGCATAGACATTCTGCAATACTGCGACACGCAGCGAAGTACCGGCCGCCTTCATATCATCAACCTGTTTATACTTGCTGTTTGCCAGTAACAGCAACGCCACGCCTTCCCGATAATAAGGAATAGTGAAATCGACCTGTTGGGCCCGCTGAGCAGTGACTGTCATGCCTTGGCAGGTTAAATCCACTTTGTCCGTCAACAGATTTGGAATACGGGCATCCGAGGATTGTTGTACAAACTGCACTTTGTTCAGATCGTTAAACAATCCCTTGGCAATGATTCTTGCGATATCAATATCAAATCCCTGCAATTGACCATTTGCCCCTAAAAATCCCCACGGTGCATTGGTACTTCCAGTACCGACGATCAAATAACCTCGCTTTAAAACATCCTCTAACTTGGCGGCATATCCAGAAGTGGCATAGGCAAATAGCATCACGCCACTCAGCAACAAACAGCCCAGTTTTTTATTTTTCCCTGAAAATACGTTTATGTTCATAATGTCACCATTTTACGTTATAACGGAATTGTTTTCGTAACAATGGAATATATGCAGTAAAAATGCCAATATGAACATATTGAAAAAAAATTGCTTAATACGATGAAAAAAGACGAAAAATAGTTGATAAGGACAACGTGAAGGTAATGTCTCTGGGAAGAAAAAAAAGATGTAATTGCACCAAATTAAATCATGATGCACAAAAAAGAAGCATATATGGGAAACATCAACGAAAGTGGCAGGTTGCTATTTCTATGCTTTTCGGCGGTAGAAACACAAGGTTTCTTCCCGTTCCAAAACGGGAACAAATAGGGTTTTGCAATCCAGAAAGTGAAAATGACTTTTTAGCAGCACCCGGCCTGATGCAGAATTGTGCCGCAGGTGGCAGCTGTATAGCTGGGTCAATCCAAGTTGCTCGAAAGCAAACTGGCAGATGTGATAATTTGCTTCCGTAGTAAACCCTTTACGTCTGAAATCCTTTCCCAGCCAAAAACCTGTTTCAGGATATTGACTATCAAGCGCCAAGAGCGACACCGTACCTATCAACTCGCCGCTCTCCCGCAGAGTAATAGCAAATACAACGCTTTTTCTGCTTTCCCAGTCACCGGGATGAGCGGCAATCCACGCTTCAATGGTAGGTAAAGGACAAGGATAAGGAATATCGATCGTCATCTCAGCAATGTGAGGATCGTCATTTAATAAGGCGCAAACTCGTACTGCATCATCGGCCTGGAAAGGGCGCAGAATTAAGCGGTTGGTATTAATAGATGGCTGCTGCTGCATAATATTACCCTTCTGCCGGTGGTACCGATATCATAAACAGCGCCAACCTGACTGACGCACGATAACCGTTTGTGAGCTTCCGGCGTTGATAGTTCCGGGTCTGGCAGCAAAAATACAGACCCGGAGACAGAATCAAGGGTAGAGCATGCTGGCAACCTGTTCGCTTTCCTGTTGGCGATAACCGGCATAGGACATTGCCGCGACAAACGTGGCACGATCGGTATTCGAGTGAACATCAGACGTGAGCACAATCTGTCCGATATCCTGTGGCGTCAGCTGTGGATAACAAAAGTGAATGCTATCCGCCACATCTCTACCGACATAACCGAGCTTACGCAAGATAACCCCATTATTCTGCGCGGAAATATCATCTTCGTAGGCCATCTGAAGAACCTCAACAACCAATCGGGCCGTCAGAATATTAATCCGGGAAACATCGGTATATTGGCTACCTAACGCCTGAATGATGTGATTAACCGCCTCTTCTGGCGTAAACCCGTTTTCCCGCAAGGAAGACAATACAGAAACCAGCTTATCTTTCAGCTCAGTCGACATCATGCTGTTCCTTCATTAAGTAAATGTTTCTGTCAATAAAAGTGCCCCGCTTCCTTACCGTCACAGCCTGATTCCATTAGCAAATAGGCAATTATCTCCCCGGATAAGCCACATCGCTGCCACTACACTTGCAGACAACATAAACAACCGTTAACTGTTGCCTTATTCAAATCTACTGGTAATAACATCCTGTTGCACATCTTCTCGCTCAAATCGTGACATAAAATCAATTAATAGCTGCCCGCTCCCGTTTTAATTTCACAGCATGTCCACTTTTCATTACCACAGCCCATAATGTTCGCTGCTATGCTTTCACTATCTCATCTACGGGCGCTATCTCATCTACGGATTAGAAGCAGGATTCATGCAGTAAAAAATTACACACTTTGATACAACCCTATGTGACATCAACGGCGATAATACCGTTTCATACCGTAATTCGTTCAGCAATAAGGCGTAGTCATGATCACCACCGACGGTAATAACGCGGTCACCTCCGTGGCCTGGCGAACCAATGAAGTCATCGCCATCTACCCCATCACCCCAAGTTCCACCATGGCAGAGCAGGCGTCAGCCTGGTCGAGTGATGGGCGTAAAAATATCTGGGGAGACACGCCACGCGTAGTCGAGATGCAGTCGGAAGCCGGTGCTATTGCGACTGTACATGGTGCGTTACAGACCGGTGCGTTGGCGACGTCCTTTACTTCTTCGCAGGGATTACTGTTAATGATCCCGACACTGTACAAACTGGCCGGCCAGTTGATGCCGTTTGTGCTGCATGTTGCGGCGCGTACCGTCGCCAGCCATGCGTTGTCTATTTTCTGTGACCATTCCGATGTCATGGCGGTACGTCAGACGGGCTGCGCCATGTTGTGTGCCAGCAACGTACAGGAAGCGCAGGATTTCGCACTGATATCCCAAATAGCCAGCCTGAACAGCCGTTTACCCTTTATTCATTTTTTTGATGGATTCCGCACCTCACACGAGATCAACAAGATTGAACCGCTCAGCGATGTGCAACTGCATCAGTTACTGCCACAGCAGGCCATTGCCGCACACCGTGAGCGAGCACTTACACCTGACCATCCAGTGATCCGCGGTATCGCCTCAAACCCGGACACGTTCTTCCAGGCCCGTGAAGCCACCAATCCCTGGTATGACAACGCCGTCCGGCATGTCGAGCAGGCAATGAATGATTTTGCCAACGTTACCGGGCGCCAGTACCAACCATTTGAATATTATGGCCATCCAGAGGCGACGCGCATTATCGTGCTGATGGGTTCTGGCGTGGGCACCAGTGAAGAAATGATTGATACGCTGCTTACGCGCGGCGAAAAAGTCGGGGTAGTAAAAGTGCGGTTGTACCGCCCATTCTCCGCTCATCATTTGCTGTCGGTTATCCCGCAACAGGCACAGCGTATTGCTGTGCTGGATCGGACCAAAGAACCAGGATCGTTGGCTGAACCGCTGTATCTGGATGTCATGACCGCACTGGCAGAAGCCTTCTCGCGCGGTGAGCGCCCACTGATGCCACGAGTGATCGGTGGACGTTACGGTCTCTCCTCAAAAGAATTCACACCGCAATGCGTGGAGGCGGTATTTAAAGAGTTAGCACTGACCAACCCCCGACCCCGCTTCACCGTGGGAATTTATGATGACATCACCCATCTATCCTTGCCGCTTAGCGCCGAAACGACACCCAGCCACTGCACACTTGAAGCGCTGTTCTATGGACTGGGCAGTGACGGCACCGTCTCTGCGGCCAAGAATTCCATCAAGATCGTCGGGAATGCCACGCCCTTGTTTGTACAGGGTTACTTCGTCTATGACTCCAAAAAAGCCGGCAGTCTGACCGTTTCCCATATGCGTGTCGGCCCTCATCCGATTAACGCCGCCTACCTGATTGATCAGGCCGATTTTGTCGCCTGTCACCAGTGGCAGTTCATGGATAAGTACAATATGGTGGAACGACTGAAACCCGGCGGCATTTTCCTGATTAATACCCCTTACCCCAGTGATGACCTCTGGCATCGTCTGCCACAGGAAGTGCAGGCCGAGCTGAACCAGCGCCAGGCCCGGGTTTATTGCATCAATGCCGCCAGAATTGCCCGCGAATGCCAGCTAGGCGCACGGATTAACACCGTCATGCAAATGGCGTTCTTCCATCTATCCCGCATCTTGCCAGGGGATGATGCACGGGAAAAACTGCGTTCGGCTATCGCTAGCAGTTACGGTAATAAAGGGCAGGATCTGGTTGAGCGCAACTGGCAGGCGTTAGATGCCACGCTTGACGCATTAGCTGCGGTGAATCTGGAACCGGTGAACCCGGAAAGCGGGTGCCGCCCACCGATAGTATCCGATGCCGCGCCAGATTTCGTAAAAACCGTGACCGCCGCCATGCTCGCCGGGTTGGGTGATAGCTTACCGGTCTCGGCCTTACCACCGGACGGCACCTGGCCGACCGGCACCACCCAGTGGGAAAAACGCAATATCGCAGAAGAGATTCCGTTGTGGAAACCAGAGCTTTGTACCCAGTGCAACCATTGCGTGGCGGCCTGCCCTCATTCGGCGATTCGCGCTAAAGTCGTGCCCGCTGACGCCATGGCTTCGGCACCGTCGTCACTGCAATCACTGGATGTCAAATCCCGTGACATGCGGGGCCAAAAGTACGTACTACAGGTTGCGCCGGAGGACTGCACCGGGTGCAATCTCTGCGTGGAAGTCTGCCCTGCCAAAGATCGCCAGGATCCGACAATCAAGGCCATCAATATGGCGTCACGACTGGAACATCTGACCGTAGAAAAAACGCACTATGATTTCTTTCTGCAACTGCCGGAAATTGATCGTTCCAAACTGGAGCGCATTGATATCCGAACGTCGCAGTTGATCACCCCGCTGTTTGAATATTCCGGTGCCTGCTCCGGTTGTGGTGAAACACCTTATATCAAGCTGTTGACCCAGTTGTATGGTGATCACTTACTGGTGGCCAACGCTACCGGTTGCTCTTCCATTTACGGCGGCAACCTGCCGACAACACCCTGGACTACCGATGCTCAGGGACGTGGGCCGGCCTGGGCCAACTCGTTGTTTGAAGATAATGCCGAATTCGGTCTTGGTTTTCGCCTTAGCATAGATCAACACCGTCAACGCACACTACGGCTGCTGCTGCAACTGGCACCACAGTTACCGGCAGAACTGGTCGTCGATTTGCAGGAAGCGACCGCCGCCACGGACCTTCGCCGCCAGCAGGTCGCACAGTTACGGGAGCAACTGAGCAAGATAAACAGCGAACCCGCCCGCATACTGGCCGCCGATGCCGATCATCTGGTGGATAAATCCGTCTGGCTGATCGGCGGAGACGGCTGGGCCTATGATATCGGTTATGGTGGTCTGGACCATGTAATGAGCCTGTCGGAAAACGTCAACGTACTGGTACTTGATACCCAGTGTTACTCCAACACTGGCGGACAACAGTCCAAAGCCACCCCGTTGGGAGCCGTGACGAAGTTTGGTGAAAAGGGCAAGCGCAAGGTACGCAAAGACTTGGGCATCAATATCATGATGTACGGCCATGTCTATGTGGCGCAGATTTCCCTTGGCGCCCAACTGAATCAAACGGTGAAAGCCATTCAGGAAGCCGAGGCCTGGCCTGGTCCGTCATTGATCATTGCCTACAGCCCTTGTGAAGAGCATGGTTACGATCTGGCGTTCAGTCACGACCAGATGCGCCAGCTTACTACGACCGGCTTCTGGCCGCTGTACCGCTTCGATCCGCGACGTAGCGAGCAAGGTAAACCGGCCCTGGTGACGGATTCCCGTCCGCCATCCGCCAGTCTGAGCGAAACCCTGCTTAATGAACAACGCTTCCGCCGTCTTAACAACCAATCGCCGGATGATGCGGCACGGCTTTACCAGGAAGCTGAAGAAGATCTGCGCCGTCGTTATGATTTTCTGACCATGATGGCTGGAAAAACCGAAAAAACGTCATCGGAGTAACAGCAAAAAATGTGATTCATCGCACGGAGTATTTCTCTGTGAGCTTTCTGCACATATAATGCGCATCCGGTCTCTATTGACCATAAATAAGCATACTCCGTTATGCTGGTAGGCTTTAACACTCAACAAAGACATGAAAATGAGTATTCGCGCGACCCTGATCCTAGTTCTGGCGACTGTCACATTTAGTCAAGCAGCACTCGCCGTTGTCTACCCACTGCCCGCCGGTAAAGGCCGGTTAGTCGGTGAAAATATTCACGTCACTATTCCAAAGGATAGTACGCAACCATTAGAACATTTTGCCGCCGAGTATCAGATGGGGCTGAGCAATATGATGGAAGCGAACCCCGGTATTGATGCCTATTTGCCGCGTCCAGGCAGAACCATGCTTATTCCACAGCAGTTGATCCTGCCGGATACGCCACATGAAGGCATTATTATCAACAGTGCGGAAATGCGCCTTTACTACTACCCCAAAGGCACCAACACCGTGATTGTATTACCTATCGGTATTGGTGAACTGGGTAAAGACACCCCGATCAACTGGATAACGTCCGTGCAGCGGAAAAAGGCGCGCCCGACCTGGACGCCAACGGCCGCCATGCATGCCGAATACGCGGCCCGAGGTGAAACACTGCCAGAGGTTTATCCGGCCGGTCCAGATAATCCGATGGGATTGTATGCACTTTACGTTGGCCGTCTGTATGCCATTCACGGTACTAACGCCAATTTCGGCATCGGTCTGCGCGTCAGCCACGGTTGTGTTCGTCTGCGCGACAAAGATATCAAGTATCTGTTCGACCACATACCGGTGGGCACCCGCGTGCAATTTATCAACGAACCGGTGAAAGCCACGGTTGAACCGGATGGTTCACGCTACATTGAGGTACATCACCCACTGTCTCGTGACGCTGCGGAGTTCAACTCCAACGCCCCCATTCCGATCACACTGCCTGACAGTGTAGCCAAAATCCTGGCGGATCCAAGCGTAAATGATCGCGTGACTGATCTGGCGCTTAGAAACCGTCTTGGTATACCGGTGAAAGTCAACGGACCAGTAGAAGAAGCGGCTCCAGAGGTCACCCCCGCTCCCGAAACACAGGCGCCAATTATTCAGCAGGCCGCTGCGACACCTGCCACTCCGGATAATAGCCCGTCCACCGCGCAACCGGCCGTAACAGCGGATGGGAGTGCGCAAACAACAACACCTGCCACTTCGGATAGCAGCCAGTCTGCCGCGCAACCGGCCGCAACAACGGATGGAAGTGCGCAAACAACAACACCTGCCACTTCGGATAGCAGCCAGTCGGCCACACAACCGGCTGCAACAACGGATGGAAGTGCGCAAACAACAACACCTGCCACACCGGCGACCACCGTTAACAAATCGTAATATTATTCTCAGGAGCAGCCCACGGGCTGCCCTGCTCTCCTCTATCATTTCCCTTTTTCTACCATGCGTAACCAGAGAGAAACGTCTGTGCGATATCGCACAAAATAAATTGACTTATCATTAGTTGCATTGTTAATTAATGATATGTCATTCACTGGATATAAATCGTTATGTCATTTACTGAATCATCTTCCCGTCGTCGCTTTGCCGTGATGCTTGGGCAAACTACTCGTCTTTGGCGGCGTGTCATTGACCGTGAATTACAGCCGTATGGGCTAACCCAAGCCACCTGGTTACCCTTGTTGTATATCGCCCGGGCAGAAACACCCTCCCACCAAAAAGCCCTGGCGGATGCTATCGGTCTGGATGCCTCAGCGGTAGTGCGGTTACTCGACTGCCTGCAAAAACAGGGGCTCATCGAAAGGCGAGAAGGTACAGATCGTCGTTTTAAAGAGATTCATCTGACCGAACAAGGTCTGCAACAAGTGGAAAAAGTAGAAAATATTGCCAACAAGATCCGTACTCATGCATTGGAAGGGTTATCGGAACAAGACATTGAGCAGGTAAGCCAGTTTGTCGGGCAGGTCATCGGCAATTTAACCCGCCTAGAACAAAATCAGTCATGAGAATAACGTTACCGATGCTGGCAGGGTTTCATCATCTGAATCACCGCCATAAAACGCTATTGCTGGCAGGCGTGACAATATTGCTCGCAGTGCTGGTGGCAGCCTCGTTCTGGTTTTACCAACGTTTGACGCACATTACTGAAAACGATGCGCATATCGTGGGAGAAGTCATTTCCCTTGCCAGCCGGCAAGACGGCTGGTTAACGGCCCGCCCGGTGATTGACGGTGATGTCATCAAAAAGGGCCAGATATTGGCGCAAATTGACAATCGTGACGCAAAATTGCAGCTTGCCGCGCTGGAGGGCAGCCTGGCAGCGGCCGATGCCCAGGTCAGCTACAGTCAGACTCAACGCCAAGTTACGGACCTTACCACTCAAGCTGAACAGGCACAGGCACAATCAGAGCTGGCGGCAGCTGAATCGGCTCTTAGCAACGCGGGTTATCAGCTCGCACTGGCTCAGAGCAATTTTCAGCGTGATGACCAGTTATTAAAACGAAACCTGACGTCGAAAAAAACCTGGGACGAATCCCACACCACATGGCTACAGCGGCAAAGCGGACTACGGGAAGCGGAGGCTCAACGCGATGCACAGCGGGCAGCACTCGCTAATGCCAAAGCACAACGTAATACACTACAGGTACTGGATCGACAGATCGATATGCAACGCCAGCAACGCGCCGCATTACAGGCACAAGTTGAGCAATTGAAGCAAGACATTGCCGACCGAACACTGCGTGCTCCAGTAGATGGCGTCGTTGACCGCACCATCGCCAACGTTGGGGAATACATTCAGGCTGGGCAATGGATCATGATGGTACATGACCCACATAACCTGTGGGTGGAAGCCAATATTAAAGAAACCGCTATTGCGCGAGTGAAAGTCGGGCAACCGGTTGATATTGAAGTTGATGCTTATCCTGGCCAACAATTTCAGGGACATGTCGTCCGGGTCGGAAACGCCGCAACTAATCAGTTTGCTCTGTTACCCAGCCCCAATCCATCAGGTAATTTCACCAAAATTACCCAGCGTGTACCGGTACGTATCGCACTGGATAACGTCGATACCCGGCTGAAACCGGGCCTCATGGCACAAGTGACCATCAATGTCGCCGATTGAAGCCCAGGCACAGCGTTTTGGTCACACATATCGCTGGTTAGCCACAGTGACAGTGATGCTCGGCACTATTGCGACTACCGCCACCGCGACTATTGTTAATGTCGCCATGCACGACATCATGGGTGCTTTCGGCATGGGGCAGGATCAAGTGCAATGGCTCTCCACTGCGTTTCTGGCCTCCATGACCGCAACCATGCTGATGACAGCCTGGACGCTGGAACGCTTTGGTTACCGCGCCACCTTTGTCGGCGCGTTAGTTATTTTTGTGCTGGGCAGCATCATGGGGACCCTCAGCCAGAGCAGTACCGAGGTGATTATCGCCCGCATCCTGCAAGGCAGCGCGTCCGGCATTATTCAGCCATTAGCGATGATTATCATTTCCCAGGTTTTTCCTGCCTCTGAACGAGGGCGAGCCATGGGTATCTATGGCGTCGGCGTCGTCTTGGCCCCCGCCCTCGGACCAGCGGCCGGAGGGCTGATGGTTGACCAGTTAGACTGGCGTGCCGTTTTCATGGTGGTTGTCCCGTTCTGTTTGGCAGGTATTGCCGCAGCCTTGGTGGTACTACCGGGAAAAAGTGCTGATACCGCTACACCACGGCATAAATTCGACCTGCCAGGGTTTATCTTGCTGTTGATCGCACTGACCACGTTGCTGGCTGGTTTATCCAACGGACAGCGGGAAGGCTGGAACTCATTTTTTATCATCGGAATGTTGAGCTGTTCTGTGCTGACGACTCTGGCGTTCATTATTTATGAACTGCTGACGCCACAGCCACTGCTCAGTTTGCGGGTATTCAACAATCGGGCGTTTACTGCCGGCTGTATCGTTGCTTTTGCCCTGGGAGCCGGTATTTACGGTTCAACCTACATTATCCCACTGTTTGTACAAACCATTCAGGGTTATACCCCTACCCGTTCCGGTCTACTGCTGATGCCCGCTGGCCTGGCATTGGGAATGGTGTTTCCATTGGCCGGGACGCTCAGTGATCGAGTGAAACCACACTATCCGGTGATCATCGGCTTGTTACTGTTCGGATTATCCTGCTGGCTCTCCAGTGATGCGGATACCAACACCCCATTCTGGACTATGGCTTGGTGGATTGTCGTGGGACGTATCGGCCTGGGCGTGATGTTACCGGCGTTGAACGCTGGCGCACTGCGTGCCCTGACACCAGACAAGCTGGCTCAGGGGGCGGGAAGCCTGAATTTTATTCGTCAGTTGGGAGGGGCATTGGGCGTTAATCTGCTCTCGGTATTGATCGAACGGCGCACCACGTTTCACGGTGAAATGCTGGCGGAATCACTGACTGCCGCTAATCCGGTAGGGAACGATGCTATCCGCCAACTCAGTAGTCTTTACACTCACTGGGGTAACCCGTTTGGCGACCCATTCAATATCAGCGTTAACCCTGGCGTAATGGAATTTATTCAGCGTATGCTGACACCTAAAGCACAGATGCTCGCTTATCAGGATGGCTTTTACATTGTAGCGATGTTCTTTTTTGCCGCGATCATCCCCGCCTGGTTTATCCGTCAGGTATCAACACTAAATCCGCCCCGCCGGTAATACCGGGTGATGCCGGCAAAGCTGACCGGATACACAGGTTGCTCCAGGACAGAAAGGTCGCTATCGTTAGGCAGTTAATCTCTTTTTCCATTTCGGAATCGCCGATAATGTCCAATATCACCCAAAACCTTTCTACCGTTTCCTTGCCAGCTACCGTTCAGCAGCCGCACTATGACCGCAATGCGTTGAAACCCCGCATTGTTCATATCGGTTTTGGTGCCTTTCATCGTGCACACCAGGCACTGTTGACCAACCGAGTGCTAAATCAGCAGGGTGGCGATTGGGGGATTTGTGAAATCGTGTTGTTCAGTAACGATACGATGATCACATCATTACGCCAGCAGGATCATTTATTCACTGTGCTGGAAAAAGACGCCACCGGAAATCACGCCATTATTATCGGATCCGTATGCAAATCCCTACACGCCCGCGTGGAAGGTATTCCGGCTATTCTGGCACAACTGGCAGATCCGGAGGTGGCGATTGTCTCCCTGACCATCACCGAAAAAGGCTACTGCATGGATGGCTCCAGCGGTATGTTGGATCAAAATAACCCATTGATACAGCAGGATCTGGCCGATCCTCTGCACCCGTCTTCCGTACCCGGCCTGCTGGCCGAGGCGTTACGACTGCGTCATGAACGCGGTATCGCACCTTTTTCCGTACTTTCCTGCGATAACGTGCCGGAGAACGGCAAAATCGCCAAAAAAGCGGTAATGGAATCAGCCCGGATACGGGACGCCGCGCTGGCAGAGTGGATTGACAGTCAGGTCACGTTTCCCAATACCATGGTAGACCGCATCGTACCCGCCGCCACACCGGAAACCTTGCAGCAGATTACCGACGCACTGGGCGTGGCAGATCCATGCGGGATAGCCTGCGAACCTTTTATTCAGTGGGTGATCGAAGATAATTTCGTCGCTGGCCGACCAGACTGGAACATTGCCGGGGCACAGTTGGTCGATGATGTCCTGCCGTTTGAAGAAATGAAGCTAAGAATGCTCAATGGTAGCCACTCTTTTCTCGCCTATCTGGGTTATCTGGCAGGCTATGAGCATATCAATGATTGCATGGAAGATGAGCACTATCGTCAGGCAGTTTACCACCTGATGCTAAAAGAGCAGGAGCCCACACTGCGACTGAAAGACCGGGATCTTGTTACTTATGCTGATCAACTGGTTACCCGCTTCTCCAACCCAGCGCTGAAACACCGTACCTGGCAGATTGCTATGGATGGTACCCAGAAACTACCACAACGTATGCTGGCCTCGCTGCGCTGGCACATCGAGCACAACAGCGATTGCCGTTGCCTGATTCTGGGCATCGCCGGTTGGATGCGCTATGTCAGTGGTACAGATGATGCAGGACAGACAATAGATGTCCGCGACCCATTGATTGAGACGCTACGGAATATTGTCAACACAACGGCTGATGACATCGAACGGGTACGCGGATTATTGTCGCTGAAAAGCGTATTCGGCGATGATTTGCCCGTCAACAACACCTTTGTCACTGCCGTCACGCAGGCTTATCTGGCGCTACGGGATCACGGAGCTAAATCTGCCGTTGCCGACCTGCTGAAATAAACCACAGTACAACTATTGATAATCCCCCGTTCCGGCGGGGATATTGATTCGTAGCCCCTTATTCATCCGGTCGGTATTCCAATAAATCACCCGGTTGGCACGACAATGCAGCACATATTTTCTGCAACGTATCAAAACGGATACTTCTCACCTTCCCTGATTTTAACAGCGACAGATTTTGTTCCGTAATCCCGATTAAGCAAGCCAGCTCCCGTGACTTCATTTTCTTTTGTGCCAATAACACATCCAGCCTAATAATGATTGACATAAACCATCCTGATTATGGCGTTAATCATGGAAGTGCAATGAAGATGGTTTTCTCATTGCAGGAGAGTAAATAGCAATACAACCTGTTTTCACTCCCCTGATTCACTTCAGTTGTTACAATAGCGACAACGCTCATCCTCCGCGCTCACGAACACCTCCGCGCTAACACTTATTTTTTCATAACGGCATCATGCTGGTTAAAAAACAACAAACTTACTGTATAGCGATAAAATATTAATGTTAATTAGTACAATTATATATTTTTATTCACTTTTTATCAGATCCAATTAAAAAATCTTATTTCATGATCTCTCTGACAAAATACTATTAAAAACCACCCGAACCGTGATGGTTAGTTTACTTTATCAATCGGAGAGCAAATTATAGGAACATAAGTTCATTTAAAATGAAATAATGTTTCATAAATGTAGGCAGATTGATCATGAGTAAACCTATCTCTTTTAAGCACACATTCTGTTACGGCAGTGCTAACCTGCTGGGCAGTGGTGCCTTAGCCATCAGTGGTGCCTGGCTACTGTACTTTTACACCACATTTTGTGATCTGACATTAGTACAGGCGGCGTCAATTTTCTCTGTTGCCAGTATTATTGATGCTATCAGTAACCCGGTAATGGGTTACATCAGTGACAATTTCTACAACACCCGACTCGGCCGGATGTTTGGCCGTCGTCGTTTCTTTATTCTGCTAGGCATTCCGTTGGTATTAGTCTATCCCATGCTGTGGATGCATGGTTTCGGCTTTTGGTATTACCTGGCTACCTATGTCCTGTTTGAGCTAATTTACACCTCAATCATGGTGCCTTATGAAACGCTGGCCACCGAAATGACCAGTGATTTTAAAATGCGGTCTAAACTAACAGGTTCTAAAGCCATTTTTGGCAAAGTGGCCAACTTTCTGGGCGCATTTATTCCAGGTCAATTTATTCTTATTTATGGCAAGGACTCCGCCACCCCCTTCTTCTACACCGGTCTGGTGTATGGTGCCATCATGTGTGCCGCAATGATTTCACTCTATCTGACATCCTGGGAACGGCCTATCAGCGAAATCGTGCATGAAAACACCACCAGCCTATGGAACGCGCTGAAAAAACTCAGTGTGGATATGGCATCGACCTTCCGCCTGCGTATTTTCCGTAAACATATGGGCATGTACTTGTTTGGGTTCGGCGCTGAGTGGCTGTTCGCTTCTGCCTTCACTTATTTTATCGTTTTCGGTCTGAAGCAAAACACAGCGCTGGTTTCCCAGCTCTCCAGCTTCAGCTCTATTATGCAGTTGATTTCCACCGCAGCCTTTATTGGTATCTGTGTCAAAATGGGCTTCGCACGGCCGTTCCGCCTGGCGCTAACCGTGGTTATTGTTTGTGTAATAGCATATGCCGCGCTCTATTTTGCCAATTGGTCTCACACCGCGACCATTGCCGTACTGTTCGGTATCACCGCCGTATTTGGCCTGAGCACCGGGGGGATATACTATATTCCCTGGACGGTATACACCTTCCTGGCTGACGTGGATGAAGTCCTGACGGGGCGTCGCCGTGAGGGTATCTATGCTGGTGCCATGACATTCGCCGGTAAAATGATTCGCTCCGTTATCGTATTTGTCATGGGGTGGACATTGAGTCAATTCGGGTTTGTTTCCGGTCAGTCAACTCAACCGGAAAGTGCGGTTTTAGCCATTATCGGGGTGTTCTCTCTGGGCGTGACGGGTCTGGCCATCATCGCCATTTACTACACCACCCAAATGAAGCTGGATCGTAAAAACCACGCTATCCTGTTGGAAGAAATCGCCCGAATCAAAGCCGGTGGCGCTATTGCCGATATTCCTGCCGAAGCGCGAGTGGTTGCAGAAGAACTGACTGGTTGGAAATATGAACAGTGTTGGGGTAACAACCCGCTCGGGGTGCAACCAGAAGTAAAAGAACCGATTGTCGCAATTTCATCCCGCTAACATGATGTAAGTCACTTGTTCCAGCCCGGGGATTTGCCGGGCTGAATGTTTTGGAAACGCCTCTTCACCCACCGCATTCAGATCAGAGCCGCTTCTTTCAGCTCACTTTTCAGATAGGCATAGTATATCGGCGCGGCAATCACACCGGATATCCCGAAAGCGGCTTCAAAAACCAGCATCGCCAATAGTATTTCCCAGGCATGGGCTTTAATTCGGGTACCCACAATTTTAGCGTTAAGAAAATACTCCAGCTTGTGAATCAACATCAGATAAACCAGTGCCACCAACGACACCGGCACTGAAATGGACAATGCCGCAATGAACACCACGGAATTGGAAATCAAATTGCCGATCACCGGCAGCAAACCAAATATAAACGTCAATATCACCAGTGTTTTGGCAAACGGTAAATGAACACCAAATCCGGGGAAAATACCCAGGATAAAAACGGCAGACAGGGTGGTATTCACCAGCGATATTTTTACCTGCGCAAACACAATATTTCGAAATGATGCGGACAACAGCGCCACACGGTGTAGTAACTCTGTTTTCAGTAACGGTTTTTCAACGTCTGGTTCAACGTTATACAGAGAAATGATCGCGCCCAGGATCATACCGATCAACATGGTGACAAATCCATGCAAGAAATCCTTACCCAGATTCTGCAATATCACGACATGCTTTTGCAGCCAGGACAGAAACTCACGCTGTAATTCGTCAATACTTACCGGTAAGTATCCAGGTAAATAAGTCATGAATTGCTTTTGCACGTCGTGCAAAATAAATGCAATACGCTCATTAAATACGCTGGTATCTTTCATTTCCTGCATCAACAATCCCACCAGCGTACCAAAAACTACACACAGCAGGCTAACCACTACCGTACTAATCACCGCCACCACCACCAACCGTGCGCGCTTACCGCTGATAACTTTCTGAAAATACGGCGTTAGCAGATTGATGATTTCATACACCAGAAAACCTGCGACAAAACAAGCCAGCAGGCGTAACACAATCAAAAGCAATAATCCGCTCATGATAAAGCCAATGCTTAATAATCTGGCCTGCCTTAAATTCAACAACTGCATGATGACATCCTGTATTTCTGGTGATTGATAACATAATCGTCGCCACAACCATTTTGGCTGATTAAGTAATATTCAGGCCACGCCTCGCCAAAATAACCATTGCTACGTGCATGACTATTTTCTTAGATCATGACGTCGACATCATTTAGCGACCCAAAGTCTTCGGCTTTTGTGCCAAACAGCTCATTTGGATAGTTGAGCAAAACATTCTTGTAGCTCTCTGAAAGTATGACCCCAATGGAGCCAGGAACGCCACGCGTTGACAGTCCGCTTGAATTGTTTGTTATGTCTTCAGATATTTTGACAGTATACCGCTTATGAAAGGCTCTTTCTGGCGTAAGTAGTCAGCCATACTCATTCCTCTAGCAACAAGTTTTCTTTTGAGTTCGCCATAAGCCTTAAAGTCACTTTCATGATGTTCAAGGTGTTGTTTGAAGATTAACATTTTCTGGATATCAGGATGTCCTGCATGACATAAATACAATTTATACGTTCTGACGCCCGCTTTTTCCTTCTTATAAAATTGATGGCCAGCAGATAAATCACGCCCTCTTGTATATCCAAGACACTCAATTTTATTTTGATAATCTGATTTCTCTGGAATAATGATAAGGATATCGATCTCGGGTTTAGCTGGCATTTCCTTGATTGACGTGCTCCCAACATGATGAATAGAAACATCACAAAAACAGGCTAAGAGGAAAGCAGCCTCTTTCTTATACACTTCAGGCCATGCAATGTCATAGTCAACAATCTGATTTGTAATTGGTTTATTAACCATAAACCTATCCTGATCAAGAGACATAACACCTAACTCAGCGGGCAATTTGCAGCGACTGCGGGAGATTGGGCCGTTGCTTGCGCTTGTTATACGCGAGCTTCAGACCACACCGCAAACTCATTACCACTTGGCTCAAGAAAATGAAAACGGCAGCCGCCAGGAAACGCAAATATTGGACGGATAACTTCACCACCATTTTTCAGCACGTTGCTTAATGTTGCCTCGATGTCAGCACTATAAAAAATAAGAAGTGCTCCGCCAGTTGTTGTTTGGCTACAAGCGTCAGATTTATAAAAACCACCGTCTAAACCTTGATTAGCAAAAGCAGTATATTCCGGCCCATAGTCAACAAAGTCCCAGCCGAAAACAGTGGTAAAGAATGATTTTGTTGCGTCTAAATCTTTAGCAGCAAATTCTACGTAATTAAGTTTTTCATGCTGATTCATGTTCACTGCTCCGTCTGATTTTCCAGATAAACATATAACACTCCGCTAAACGACAAGCGTTAGCGGGCCCAGTAAAGGATGCGTCTTTTGTAACCGAAAAAATGTTTGAGCGACTTGTTAGCATTTAGCGTTCCAACACTATTGGCTGAAATCCAATTCCATCTTTACTTACCGCAGCCTCGGATTCCTTAAACCCCGACTTCTCATCCATTGGGACCACATATATAGATGAACGAACTGTATAGGTGTTTGTACCCAAAGCAAAGTCGACGATTACTGAACATTTTATCACCTAACGAGACCACAATCTGACCTTTATCGTCCCTGTCGTTGAGCAGTTTCAACTAGAATCGGTCAGAAAACTGAATTCTCGGACAAACCTGCCAAATGTTGAAACGAAATGGGGTGATCTGAAACCTACCAGGCAGCAATAATAGTTAGTGGATATACGGGTTAAAAGACCAAATCTGAATTAACAACGACGAGTATAAAGGTCACGATAAGTATTACTAATACAGACTATGCATGTAAATTTAACAATTCATTATCTATGATGATTATTCTAAAAAGATTGGCAATATTCATAACATTACTCATAACACATGCGTAAAGATAAATTTTGCTACTCTCATTAATTAATTTTCTTATTCTATAGATAGAATTTTTAATTATAAAAACACCACCATCGAAACGTATCGATAAAGCCAATTGAAATAAAAATGTAATAAAATGAGTGATTATTGCTGGTCAAAAAAATGGCAGCACTGCTGATAGGCGCAAAAATGTTCAGTTAAGGCTGCCATTCATTGTTTTATGCAATAAAAACGCTTAAGAAGCGAGGTGTGATGTAGTGTCAGTATTTTCTTGATTCAAAATCACTAAGGATAATACCCGATTTTCCACATTCAATTTAGAGAAAGAAAGCGTACCCTGGTTCTTTTTAGAAAAACCATCTGATAATAAATCCCAAACCACGCGAGTGCTAAGTACATCACTGTTGGTTATGAAATCCTGATATGCAAATTTCACGTTAACCGGCAATACCTCGTCAATAGATACTGGAGTATTAGGCACGGAGCGTAGGCCAAAATGCGCATTAAATGCAGAATTGGCGTAGATCACCTTGCATTTTTCATCAATTACTGCAACAGCGCGCCTGTCATTGTGCGCTGGGGCGGTACTTAACATGTTTATGATTTCGTTCTGCCCAAATATCAGACTCATTATTTCCTCTGCTTCATGCTGTGTAAAAGCTGTCCATCTGAGTAGGTGTGAGTAAGCCATAGCTCAAGAGCCACATGATGATAGTTCTTAAACTAACCAGATCGGGGAAATCCGATTGATGCAAAAATAGCCAAACCGTTCAGGAATAATAACCAACTAGTTGAATTATATAAATAATGAAAATTGTTCAACATTATTGGTTACTGACCTGTTTATTATAAATAGACGAATAATATTACCGTCGAGTCATTATTGGTTTTGATTATCCACATCAACACATCATTAAATAATCAAACCTATTTACTACTTTTCAGTCTATTTTTTATTCAAAAGAAGAAACTGGCAAATGGCTGTATAATACAGTCTGTATAGGATCAACTTTCGATCCAACCGCACTATACCGTCTTCTTCCTCGAGGTTATCGACTGAATAAGCATGATTTTTGCGCCATTTGATCGCATAGTCCGATCAAATATTCATTAATAATAGTTATAAGCAATTGAAAGTGTCAGATTGGACATTACTTGCCTCATGATCAAGTAAATAGTTTTTGCAATACCTAAAAGTGTGATAGATATCACATACTATCAATACTTGTTATCAATCCCAACACCTGGTGTTTAAAAACCAGAGCCCCCTTAAATAGCAACCTCATCATGGCGTTCCAATAATGCGTGATCTATCGCGCAGAAAAGAAACAAATGCCGATGGCACACTACTATTAACTATTGGTTGACATATTATTAACAGGTTTAAGGAGAGCACTATGAGCCAACAGAATAAGCACCCCATACCCGTTAACATCGCGAAAGATACGTTAATAACAGCCGATCAATATAAAAAGATGTACCAGGAATCTATCCAGGATCCTGCCGCCTTTTGGCGAGAACAGGGGAAGATCGTTGATTGGATGAAGCCATATCAACAGGTCAAAAACACATCATTCGATCCCGGCCACATCCATATTGGTTGGTTTGAAGACGGTACCTTGAATGTTGCCGCCAACTGTCTTGATCGTCACCTGGAAACACGTGGCGATCAAACTGCCATCATCTGGGAGGGTGATGACGCTAAAGAAAGTAAAAAGGTCACTTACCGGGAACTACACCAATCCGTCTGCCGCTTTGCTAATGTTCTGAAAGCGCAGGGAATAAAAAAAGGCGACGTGATCGCTATTTACATGCCGATGGTACCTGAAGCTGCCGTCGCCATGCTGGCCTGCGCTCGTATTGGTGCCGTCCATTCCGTTATTTTTGGTGGTTTTTCACCTGAATCTATTGCCGGGCGTATTATTGACTCCAGTGCGAAACTGGTTATCACCGCTGATGAAGGGATTCGCGCCGGGCGTGCAATTCCGCTGAAGAAAAATATTGATGAAGCACTAAAAAATCCCGCCGTGAACAGTGTTTCCAACGTAATCGTTTTCCGCCGTACCGGAAAACAAGGTGAGTGGAAAACCGGACGAGATCTGTGGTGGCACGATCTGATGGAACTGGCCGCTGATCATTGCCCACCGGAAGAAATGAACGCGGAAGATCCACTGTTTATCCTTTATACCTCTGGCTCGACCGGCAAACCCAAAGGCGTCCTGCATACTACCGGTGGTTATCTGGTTTATGCGGCTACCACCTTTAAATATGTCTTTGATTATCATCCTGGAGACATCTACTGGTGTACTGCCGATGTCGGCTGGATCACCGGTCACAGTTATTTGGTCTATGGTCCGCTGGCCTGTGGCGCCATTACGCTGATGTTTGAAGGGGTTCCCAATTGGCCAGATTCCAGCCGTATGGCACAGGTAATTGATAAACATCAGGTCAATATTCTTTACACCGCACCGACAGCCATCCGTGCATTGATGGCGGATGGAGACAAAGCGATTCAGGGCACCTCCCGGACATCGCTGAAAATCATGGGATCCGTCGGCGAACCCATCAACCCGGAAGCCTGGGAATGGTATTTCAACAAAATTGGTAATGCGAAATGCCCGATCGTGGATACTTGGTGGCAAACCGAAACAGGTGGTTTCATGATCACACCGTTGCCTGGCGCCACCGAACTCAAAGCTGGTTCAGCAACCCTGCCGTTCTTTGGTGTACAACCTGCGCTGGTCGATAACCTCGGAAATCTTCAGGATGGGGCTTGTGAAGGCAATCTGGTCATCACCGACTCCTGGCCTGGTCAGGCCCGTACTTTATTTGGTGATCACGACCGCTTTGAACAGACGTATTTCTCCACGTTCAAAGGAATGTACTTCAGTGGTGATGGCGCGCGCCGCGACGAAGATGGTTATTACTGGATCACTGGCCGAGTGGATGATGTATTGAACGTATCCGGGCATCGCCTGGGAACTGCTGAAATCGAATCTGCATTAGTGTCTCATCCCAAAATAGCCGAAGCCGCCGTCGTTGGTATTCCACACCATCTCAAGGGGCAGGCTATTTATGCCTATATCACGTTGAATCACGGTGAAGAGCCGACCAGCGAGCTGTATACCGAAGTGCGCAACTGGGTACGTAAAGAGATTGGCCCGATTGCGACACCTGATATTCTACACTGGACCGACTCTTTACCTAAAACCCGTTCCGGCAAGATTATGCGGCGTATCCTACGCAAGATCGCTGCCGGGGATACCAGCAATCTGGGAGATATCTCTACACTCGCCGATCCTGGCGTTGTAGATAAATTGCTGGAAGAAAAACAGACGATGAATATTCCTTCTTAGCCTCTGTCCGCTTTACACCAGGCAGCTTGGACTGTCTGGTGTAAAGTAACCGGTCTCTCTCACCATAGGACTGGATACCCTGCGGTTTTTCTGCGACAACTACACTTTTTCACTTAGCACGGCTTCCAGTAAATCCAGCTCCCGTAGCATGCTTTGCAATGTTTCATTACTGATTTGCTGAGTCGCACGTAGATGATAAAGCTCGGCACGCTCCGCATTTACCGCCGCCAACCGAAAACGTCGTTCCAGATTCTCAATCATCAAGCTGTTTTCCAACTCATCCTTGCCCACCACCCGACGGCGTAACATCCCTATGACGCGGGTACTCACCTCTTTCAACACCTGCTCATCAATATTCTCATCCCGGTCCATCGCCAGACGCTCTTCCATCTTATGCAGACTATCGATAGCCACTTCAGCCATCGAAATACGGGCCATTCGCTCCTCTTTTTTATGTGTGCTCTTGTCCGTCAACACTATACCTTTTAATAACATAGGTAGCGCCACGACCCCGCAAAACAATGACAGCAAAATAACACCAGTCGCAATGAACACTAATTGATAACGCGATGGAAAAGCTGCACCATTTATCAGCACCAATGGAATGGATAACACACCAGCCAACGTAATAGCGCCACGCACACCGGCAAAAGAAGAGATCCACAGTTCACGGGTCGAAAACTCGGCAAATAGCATCGGGTGCTTATCCTGGATCTTCTGACTATAGGTTTTCATCAGCCATAACCAGCAAAAGCGCAACAGCAGTAACGCAAAATAGATAACCGCAATATCGGCAAATAACATCCAGGTTTCGATAGTAGGGTCACGGCTTGCCTGTAACATCGAATCTTCCAACACGCCGGGTAACTGTAGCCCTAGCATCAAAAACACCATACCGTTAAAAACGAATTCCAGCATCGACCATACACCATTGGCGCGTAACCGCATGTTCAGAGGGGCGTTGCGAATAATACCAGATTGGCTGATGGTCATCCCTGATGCAACAGCAGCCAGAATGCCAGATACACCAAGATGTTCAGCAATCATATAAGCAGCAAAAGGGAGCAATAGCAGCAAGACAATTTGGGTTGCCGCGTCATCATCACTCCAGCGGCTGAGCAAGCGTAGCGATTTACTGTAAACCCAGGTCACAACAATACCGGCCAATAATCCTCCCAGCGCCACCAGCAAAAAAGCCAGCGTAATGCCGGAAACACTAAACACCATAGTTCCCAGGGCTATCGCTACTGCAAACTTCAGTGAAACCAGTGCAGAAGCATCATTCATCAATGCTTCACCCTGCAAAATACTCATCAGTTTTTTCGGTATCCGGTCTTCTCCCACGATACCAGACAGCGCTACCGCATCCGTGGGAGAAAGCACCGCCGCCAGTGCAAAAGCAGCCACCAATGGCATTCCCGGGATCATCCAGTGAATAAGGTATCCCATGCCCACCACGGTAATCAGCACCAGTACCAGCGCCAGCCCTAAAATTTCCCGCATATGGCGCAGAAATTCTCGTGTCGGTGTTTTCCAGCCATCAGCAAACAACAGCGGGGGGATAAATAACACCATGAATAATTCTGGGTTAAAGTCGACATGTAGACCGAATTGCGACCAGGCCAGCATGGCTCCCAGCGCGATTTGCATTAATGGAATGGGTATCTGAAACGGCATGATACGAGTAACAACGCCAGACAGCGATACCACCAGCATCAATATCAGAATGGTAAAAAAGATTTCCATACTTTCCCTGATTCATTGCTGTTACATCGAGGATGTCCTCACCGATTCCTCAACGCGACATGTCCTGTAACGATGGCCGATCCAGCAACCATCAACATCCGCAGGCGAGAGAACCACCTTGGCTTGTGCCGGTGAAAAAATAATAACAACATGTGACACAATAGAAAGGAAATGAAGGTAAAAATATCAGAGACAAGGATAAAAAAGGGGAATACTGAGTTTAATAATAAAGTCTATATAGCGGTGATAATGAGAGATCGTAAAGACGCTGCAAATACCTCCCCGGTAAGCTCAAGCCGCGCCATCCCTGGCGCGGGTGCTTTACTCCTCTCCCTCATTATCACCGTTCTGACGCTATACGTAGATTTGTCAACGGTCTGAGGGGAGCACAGTTCCCCTTCAGTTTACGGCAGCTAAAGATTTACAACGCCCAGCCACCTGCATAGAACACCACCAGCGCAATGGCAATAATTACCGTTCCTATGTTCAGCTTACGCCATTCACCAGCGAACAGACGTCCCAACACCAACGAACCAAAGCCCAACATAATGCCGGTGACAATGTTACAGGTCAGTACGATAAATACCGCACACACCAGGCCAGACATGGCATCCACAAAGTCATCGAAATTCAGTTTGGATACATTGCTCAGCATCAGTAAGCCGACATACATTAACGCCGGGGCCGTAGCATAGGACGGAACCAGATAAGAAAGCGGCGACAGAAACAGCATAAACAGAAACAGGACACCAACCACCGTAGCAGTCAAGCCGGTTTTACCACCTGCCGCCGTACCCGCTGCCGACTCGATATAAACGGCTGCCGGAGAGGTCCCCACCAGGCTGGCAAAAATACTGCTCACGGAGTCTGCGGTCAGTGCGCGACCGCCACTGATGATCTGACCGTCTTTGTCCAACAAATTAGCCTGCCCCGCAACGGCCCGGATAGTACCGGTAGCATCAAAGACAGCGGTCATCACCAGTGCCAAAACGCTTGGCAGAACAACTGGCTGCAAGGCCCCCATAATATCCAGGCCAAAGATCAATGACTGACCATTCGCACCAGTCAGACTCGGAAGAGCAAACAGCCCCTGATATGTCACATTCGGATCAAAGATCAGGCCGATAATGGAAATGGTGACAATCACAATCAGGATACCGCCCGGTACACGGCGTTTTTCCAGGCCGATGATCGCTGCCAGACCAACCAGCGACATAATAACCGGAAACGCCGTGAAATGGCCCAGCGCGACTGGCAAACCATCAATCGGATTCTTCACCACCAGGCCAATACCGTTAGCCGCGATGATCAACAAGAACAGACCGATACCAATCCCCGTACCATGTGCCACGCCTAATGGTAAGTTACGTAAAATCCAGGAGCGAATACCGGTAGCAGAGATCACTGTAAACAGTACGCCCATCATAAAAATGGCGCCCAATGCGACCGGTACACTAATATGCTGCCCCATCACCAGACTGAATGCGGTAAATGCCGTCAGAGAAATGGCACAACCGATAGCCATCGGCAAATTTGCCCACAAGCCCATCAGTAATGAACCGAAACCGGCGACCAGACAAGTGGCAACGAAAACGGCTGCTGGTGGGAAACCAGCCTTCCCCAACATACCTGGAACGACGATCACGGAATAGACCATCGCCAGAAATGTCGTTAAGCCCGCCAGGATTTCCTGACGGACACTACTTCCACGCGGTGTGATTTTAAAAAAGCATCAAGCGCGCCATGCGGACGGGCCGCATCGTCAGCCTGATGAGTCGTATTGGACATGGTGGTATCCCCTGAAATGTCATCATTATTAAAAGCCTATTCCAATAAGGCTACCGGAATAGGCTTTGAGTCAGTTTTCGGCTGAAACCACACCGTTTCATTTGCCCTTGCCAGATACAAACAAAACACAAGGCCTCAGCAACCCACTACGCAAACGATTACCTTGGACATTGCCAAACTGCTGAATTCTGCCAGGTAATTTGAAGCGAACGATTATCCTGCCTTCATGACGTCGATTTCAACTGCTATTCACCACTATTTCGCCGTCGTTATCGTTAAATTACCCAGGGAAATGATGAAATCACGTAAATGTTATCCATATTGAACAGGCACATCTTTTTATCGACCTGTGATGAAGTGTAGCGTGAGAAAATCAGAATGATGGAGGAAATTGAAACATGGGTTTAGTGACAACAAACTGTATGTTTGCTTTTTGTGATTCATATCACAAAAAAGTTGACCGTTATTTTGACGAGGTGTATCTTTAAAACCGTGAACAGCATCACAAAAAAATTAACCAAACTGAGGAAGACGAAAATGAAACTGCTGAACAGAATTATCGCTATGTTTGAAAACATCACCGTAAGCTTCGGTACTTTCAACAGCTAATTTTAAGATTACGTGTGGGTACGACATATGAATATTGTCCGTGAAATCAATAAATTATTAAAAGCGTTGGGCAAGACCTATCGCGGTGTCAACCCATACGCTATCTTTCGTTAATCACTAACATTCACCTGCTTAAAATGGCTGCCAAAAGGCGGCCATTTTTTTGCCTGACATTCACAATAGAAACCTACTGCTACGCTACCACTTTATTCAGGCATACAAAGAAACTTCGCCAGCCGGGCGCGTTTTAAAACGGCGATGAAGCCAAAGATACTGTTCTGGTGCCCGTAAAATTTCCTGTTCAATCACCCGATTAATGTAACAGGCCGCCAGTTGTTCATCATCGTATGGATAATCCTGCAATTCTGGCTGAATCACCAAGTAATATCCCCGACCATTCTCTTTACGAATTAACACGGTAGTGATCATGGCAGGTCTTGCCAGACGGCTGATGGTAAAGGTTCCACTGGTCGTGGCTGCGCGTTTCACCGCAAAGAATGGCGCAAATACACTGCCTTTAGGGCCATAGTCCTGATCCGGCGCGAACCACACGGCTTCGCCCTGTTTTAGAGCCCGAACCATGCCACGTAGATCTTTACGATCAATCATCGCTTTATTAGAGCGAGAACGCCCCCAGGTCTGCACCAGCTCCATTACCTTATTATTATGCGGACGATACATCGCCATCATTGGTTGGCATAACCCCATCGCCCGCCCCCCCAATTCCAGCGACATAAAATGGATACCGATGATCATCACGCCTTTATGACCCCGACCCGCATGCTGTAAATTTTCCAACCCACGGACATCAAACCATGTCCGTACCCGACGATCAGACCAAAACCAGGCCATACCCGTTTCTATCAGCGCCATACCCAATGACGCAAAATTGGCTATCAATATCGAATTCCGTTGCTCAACAGGCATCTGCGGGAAGCAGAGTTCCAGATTACGTCTGGCGATAACTTCTCGGCGTTTAAGAAAAAAACGAGAAAATCTGCCAACACTGCTGCCGAAACGCATCAGTAGCGGATAAGGTAACTGAACCAGCAAAAACAACACGCCAAGGCCAAACCAAACCAGCCAATAACGTGGATGAAGTAATGATTTCGTAAATTTTTGTGGAGTGCTCATGAATATCGTCTTGTGTGCAGCCAAAACCAAACAACAGTGCTGGCAGAATGAATTATTTTTCGTTGGTTAGAGGCATATCCCTGGATAACAAACCGAAAATGATTAATGAATGGTCGTGTAAAAGACTCAGCGCCAGACAAACGAACAACACCATATTACCCGATGTGGCTGTTTGAATGATTATAAATAAAAGCTATATCACACTCGGGTAATAATTAAATGTCCGTAATATAGACAACATGGCCTCAGTTAAGTTCAGGACCACACCACCGAACTTACGCATCACTTTATGGCACCTCCGTTCACTTTCTCAATCTTGAAATTTATTAGATAGATAACGTAGTCAATAGGGTGTCATCACAAAACCGTCACCCATTTGCAATGTTCTTGCAGCATTTACTGCTCAGGATGAGCCACTCTTTTTATTTTACAGAAAGAATGAATACACCATGCGTAGTAAATGGTTACCTTGGCTAATTTTGTCGCCTTCTCTGCTCTTCCTGTTCTTGTTTACCTATTTCCCGTTACTACGGTCGGTTTTCGATAGTCTTTACGACACCCGCATGACAGAAAACTCGCCACCCTTTGTCGGTTTAGGTAATTACATCCGCTTGATGAACGACCCGGTATTCTGGCGCGCACTGCTGAATAATGCGCTGTACATCCTGATGACGGTGATACCCGGCGTAATACTGGCGTTGCTACTGGCCGTAGCATTGAGGGAAAACTCCACAGTTAACCGTTGGTTACGTACGGCTTTCTTTTTTCCAATGATTATTCCAATGGTCAGCGCCGCCGCCTTATGGTTATTCATTTTTATGCCAGGCATGGGGTTGCTGGATTACTACCTGGCCAAACTGTTTGGCCCGATGAATAACAACTATCTCGGCATGAGTCACAGTGCGCTAATTGCGCTGAGCGTGATTGGTGTATGGAAATTCGCGGGCTATTACATGCTGTTCTTTCTGGCCGGACTGCAAGGCATCCCCCCCTCTACCCGAGAGGCCGCCATGATGGAAGGCGCTTCGCCGATACAGATTTTCTTCAATGTTACGCTGCCATTACTGCGTCCCACGCTCAGTTTTGTGATTACCACCGCGCTTATCTACTCCATTACCCAGATAGATCATGTGGTAGTGATGACTCACGGCGGGCCGGATAACGCCACTACCGTGCTGCTGTACTACATCCAGAATCTGGCCTGGGACACTCACGACCTTGGTAAAGCCTCCGCCGCCACCTTCCTTACGCTGGTCGCGTTGTTCCTCTTTTCGATGATTAATCTGAAAGTGCTTAATAAAGGGGCCCATTATGAGCGTTGAGATCTCTCCATCCGCTTCCCGTTCAGCCCACGCAGTCACATCTCTTCCCACGTGGTTGCGAGTACGCAGCCTCAACAGTGTGACACTGAGTACCTTACTGATTTGCTCCGCATTTCTATGGATAAGTCCATTTATCTGGATGTTGTCATCCGCCTTCAGCGCCAGCACTTTTAGTATCGACATGGCATCACTACTACCGCGTTTACCATTGACGCTGGACAACTTCCGCGATGCCTGGCAAAGCGCCAACTGGTTAAGTCTGTATGCCAATACGCTGTTTTTTGCCCTCGGCACCTTTTCCGTTCAGCTACTGACCATTACCACGGCCGGTTATGTGTTTGCCTGCCATGAATTTCGCGGCAAACAGACGCTGTTCACGCTGTTTCTGGTGCAATTGATGATTATGCCGGTAGTGATGATCGTACCCAACATGATGACCCTGAAACAGTTTGGGCTGCTCAATACACTAACCGGCGTGATGATGCCCTATTTCACCTCCGCATTTGGTGTATTCCTAATGCGTCAGGCATTCATGAATATTCCCAAAGAGATAGAAGAGGCCGCGCTGATGGAGGGCTGCCGTTGGTGGCAAGTGGTATTTCGTGTGCTGCTACCGATGTCATGGCCTTCCATTCTGGCGTTCGCCACAGTCAGCATCACCTACCACTGGAATGAGTATTTATGGCCGCTGATGATGCTCAATGACCCAGATAAGCAGGTACTGACTGTCGGGCTGGTCTCCTTCGCCATGGGCGCAGAATCCGGTGGACAGTGGGGAGTAATCAGTGCGGGGACATTGATGGTATGTCTGCCGCTAATGTTGGCGTTCATTCTTTTTCAAAAGCAGTTTTTAAGAAGTTTTGGTTTTTCAGGGATTAAATGAAGGAGTAAGTCATGCTGTTAGCCCATATATCCGATACCCATTTTCGCAGCCAAGGGCAAAATCTGTACGGGTTTATTGACATCAACGCCAGCAATGCTGATGTCATGTCCCAGTTGAATGCATTAACTGAACGCCCGGATGCAGTAGTGATCAGCGGCGATATCGTTAATTGCGGCCACCCGGCAGAATATCAGGTAGCGCGCCAGATACTGGGATACCTGCGCTACCCGCTGTATATCATCCCCGGTAACCATGACGATAAAACACATTTTCTGGAATATCTGCACCCGCTTTGTCCGCAATTGGGTAACGATCCGGAGAATATGCGCTACGCGATAGACGACTATCCAATGCGTCTGCTGTTTATCGACTCCAGCCGGACCGGTACCTCAAAGGGCTGGCTGACGGAAGAGACATTGGCATGGCTGGAAACACAACTCAGTACCAGCGGCGATAAGCCAACAGCCGTGTTTATGCACCATCCACCCATCGCACTGGGTTCGGCACAAATGGACCCCATCGCCTGTGAAAACGGCTATCGACTGCTGGAATTGGTGGAACGTTTTCCCTCACTGGTCCGTATTTTTTGCGGTCACAATCATTGTCTGATCATGACCCAGTATCGCCAGGCAATCATCGCCACCCTGCCTGGAACAGTGCATCAAGTGCCTTATTTCCATGAAGATAAACGTCCTTACTACAACATGTCACCACCAGCCTGTCTGATGCATCGGCTGGTCGACAACCATCTGGTGAGTTACCTCCATTCTCTGGCGCACTATGCAGGCCCATGGCTCTACAATGAAACCATCAGCTACCCGGTGGATGAACAGTGATGTCAATGTTGCGACTGAATAACATCAATAAGTATTTCGACGGCAAACCCGCGTTACAGTCATTATCTCTGGATATTGCCGACGGTGAATTTTTAGTACTGGTTGGCCCCTCGGGCTGTGGTAAAAGCACGCTGCTGCGACTGTTGGCAGGGTTAGAAAACGTCAGTGATGGGGAAATCTGGCTAAACGGTGAGAACATCACCGCGCTTTCGCCCCGCGAGCGCAATTTCGCGATGATCTTTCAGAATTATGCGCTGTTCCCACATTTGACAGTAAAAGAGAACATCACTTTTGGCATGCGGATGCGTAAAGAACCCAAGGCCATCTATCAACCGCAAGTAGAAAAAGTCACTCGGTTACTGCAACTGGATACGCTGCTGGATCGTAAACCGGCCAAACTTTCCGGCGGCCAGCGTCAACGAGTGGCGATGGCCCGTGCCATCGTGCGTAATCCACGCCTGTTCTTAATGGATGAACCGCTCTCCAACCTGGATGCCCGACTGCGCACCGAAGTCCGGGACGGCATTATGGCACTGCATCAACAGTTGAAAACCAGCACGGTGTACGTTACCCACGACCAGACGGAAGCCATGTCGATGGCTGATCGTATCGCCGTGATGGATGGCGGTAAACTGCAACAGATTGGTACGCCGGAGCAGCTTTACACCTATCCGGCCAATCTGTTTGTCGCGCGGTTTATCGGTACTCCAGCAATGAATGTATTTGAACTACCCTGCAATGATGGCAACGTGTTGGTGGATAAATGCACCATGCCGTTACCTTCCCATGCGACACAAATACAAAACGTCTTCTTTGGCGTACGACCAGAACATATCACCGACGCCCCCAACGCAGAAGAGCACGCTCTACAGCTTACCGGCACCGTAATACAGCGGGAACTGCTGGGTGCCGAGTATCTGCTACACGTTAATACGCCTATCGGCCTATTGCGCTATTACCGCAAAAATCGCGGAACAGCTCCGATCACCGGCGAAACAGTCTGTCTCGGATTTTCACCCTTGGATGTTCATCTTTTTAATGCCGAAACCCGGCATAATTTATACCAGGAGATCCCCCATGCATAAGTTACAGGCACTAACGCTCAGCGTCGCCATAACGTTCTCTGGCGCGGCGTTAGCAAAACAAGATATTGATTTCATGTTTCCAGCACCAGTAGATGGCAAGCTGACCATGGAAATGACACGGATCATTAAAGACTTCAACAGCTCACAAGACAGCGTGAAAGTACGCGGTATCTTCACCGGCAATTACGACACCACAAAGATGAAAGCGGAAGCAGCCACTAAAGCCGGCCAGCCTCCTGCATTAGTGATTATGTCTGCCAACTTCACCACCGATCTGGCGCTGAAGAAAGAAATTCTGCCGATGGATGAACTGTTCAAATATGGCGATCAGAAAGCTACACCCTTCCTGATGAACGAGTTTTGGCCCGCGATGCATAAAAATGCGCAGGTAATGGGCGTGACCTACGCTATCCCATTCCAGAATTCCACACCGATCCTCTACTACAACAAAACCATGTTTGCGCAGGCCGGCATTCATCAGCCACCGCAAAATTGGCAGGAATTGCTGGCAGATGCCAAAAAACTGACCGATAAGAGCAAAGGTCAATGGGGCATTATGTTACCGTCCACTAACGACGATTACGGCGGCTGGATTTTCTCTGCTCTGGTACGCGCCAATGGCGGTAATTACTATAACGAAAACTATCCTGGCGAAGTGTATTACAACTCCCCAACGACTATCGGTGCATTGCGCTTCTGGCAGGACCTGATTTACAAGGACAACGTAATGCCAGCTGGCGTACTGAACTCCAAGCAAATCAGCGCGGCGTTTTTCTCCGGTAAGCTGGGTATGACGATGCTAAGTACCGGAGCACTGGGATTTATGCGGGAAAACACCAAAGGCTTTGAGCTGGGTGTCGCGATGCTGCCAGCAAAAGTACAACGAGCTGTAACGATTGGCGGTGCCAGTCTGGTCAGCTTTAGAGGCATATCGGAAGATCAGAAAAAAGCCGCTTACACGTTCCTGAAATATCTGGTTAGCCCGAAGATCAACGGCAGTTGGAGCCGCTTCACCGGCTATTTCTCACCGCGCAAAGCTTCTTATGGCACACCAGAAATGAAGGCTTATCTGGCGAACGACCCTCGTGCGGTCATTGCGTTGGAACAGCTGAAATACGCACATCCTTGGTACGCCACCTACGAAACCGTAGCGGTACGCAAAGCGATGGAAAACCAGTTGGCCGCAGTGGTCAATGATGCAAAAGTGACGCCTGAAGCCGCAGTCAAAACCGCACAGCAAGAAGCGGATGCAATTATGAAACCTTATGTTGACCAGACCACGCTAGACACCGTGAAATAATCAATGCATCAGCCCCACGCGAGTGGGGCTGGATTCATTCGGTAGCGTATAAGTCTTTCAGCAAAGAGAACCATTTACTTTTATCACGATTAATTCAGGGAAGCTCAATTATATTTCGCAATCAAACGTTCATAGATACTCATATAACTGTCTACCATTTTGGTAGCAGTAAAATGCTCATAAAATCGAAGTTGTGCACTTTTCCCCATATCCTGGGCCATGTCAGGGTTGGACCAAAGACGAATCAATGCCTGCCTCAAATCCTGGACATCTGCTGGTGCAACGGCTAACCCAGTGACATTGGGTTCATTAACAAATGTTGTAGCAGTACCAATTTCGCAGGAAATCATTGGTCTTCCATACATGGCAGCTTCCAGCAATGTCATGCCATATGCTTCAGCGCGGAGATGTGAAGGGAAAACCACCCCATAGCAAAGCTCAAGCAATGCGCACTTATCTTCATCCGTAACTGGGCCGATAAAGTGAGTCTGCTTAAGCCCCAAAGCAGCTGCCTGAGCTTTGAGCTCCTTTTCGTAGGGCCCTTCACCTATAATAATCAGAGGATAATCCAGTCCGGCCATCGCCTGAAGTAAATAGGACAACCCTTTGTAATAGCGTAAAAAACCAATAAAAAGGAAAAAACGGCCACCAAATTGATTGCGCCATTTCTCAAGTTGGGAAAAAGATGCTTTCGTATAGAAACTTGGCTCCAAACCATAAGGAATCACATCAGGTGTTCTTTTAAGTGACTGTAAGACTGGGCTGGTTCGCATATAATTCGGCGACGATGCAACAACAGCATCAACGCTATTCAGGAAGTGATACATCAACGGTCGATAAATGCGTAACAAGTTTTTTTGTTTAACAATATCAGCATGGTAGCTCACAATTGTCGGTTTACGGGGACGAACCAGAAAGTGAACCAAATCCATGTAAGGCCATGGGAAATGGTAATGTATCAAATCAGCCTTCTCGGCAAGGCGACGAAAATCATTGATTGCCGAGAGAGAAAATCCCGTTGATGCTACATATAGATCTTGACGGGATGTATAGACATGATGATTGCCATTGAGCCTATTTTGTGAAGACCCATTAGGACTCAACGCAAGAACATCCACTTCAGCTCCCCGTTTACAAGAGCCTTCAGCAAGTTGATAAATGACTTGCTGAATCCCACCATAAGCGTCGGGATAATAAGTTTTGAAGAAATGAAGAATTCTCATTAGCTGTTAACAACTTTCTCATAAACAGCAATTGTCTGTTCAGTACAACGTTGCCATGAAAACGCGCCAGCACGTCGCAACCCACGGGTGATACTACTACTTCGCCACGGCTCATCCTCAATAGCCTGAGCCAACAAATCTGTCATACTGTCTACATCATCCGGTTTGCACATTAATCCTATATCTCCAATTACTTCGGGTAAAGAAGATGAATCCGAGCAGACTACAGGGATACCAGAAGCCATTGCTTCAAGTACTGGTAAACCGAATCCTTCATATAAAGACGGGAAACAAAACACTCGTGCACCAGCAAACAACACAGGTAGCTCTCTGGCAGGCAAATAACCAAGATAACGAACCCATCCTTCTCTCTCTGCAACTTCAATCCGGTGCATGATATCTTCATTATGCCACCCCTTATATCCCGTCAGGATCAAAGGAATTAGGCGCCGACAATTAAGAGAAAGTCTGGAATAGGCATCCAATAATGCCACGAGATTCTTACGTGGTTCAATGGTACCGACATAGAGTAAATATTGCTGGTATTTCAATTGATACTTGTTCAATACAGGAAGGCACTCATCTGCAGTGCGAGGGTGAAAATCAGCAGAACAGGCCAACGGAACGGCATGAATATACTCAATAGGCCAGTTGAAGTAATCTGCAACCTCCTGACGTACATAATCAGAGTCCGTGATCAACGCATCAGCACAACTAATTGTTTTTATGAGCTCTTTCTGCATAAAACGAATTCGCTGCGATGTGTTGCATTCCGTCCAGGTAAATGGAGATAAGTCATGGAAGGTGGCGATCTTTTTACCCGGAAATGGCGGTAAAAAAAAATTTGGACCATGATAGAGGTAATCACCATATTGCTTCAATGCAATGCGCTTTAGCAAAGGCAGTAGAACCCGGTAAACCTCGGTAGCAAAATAGCTTTTCTGTACCCACTGTTTCATACCGTGCTGCAGCCCGGCTCTCTCTTGAACCACAGGTAGCTCTGAGAGAAAACGATTACCAGCGAAGAACTTGAGGTCAGAAAGTTGGGGAGCCTGCATTAGAGCAGATGCAAGCTCCCATGTGTAACGGCCAATACCCGTTAAAGGAAACCGAATTGTTTCAACTGATAATATAATCCTCACTCCGATTCCAACATCCAACGGAGTGTTTCTTCAAGTTTCGGCGTCTGCCATTCACCAATCAACGAACGAAGCAAGGTAGCATCACCGCATAGCGTTTTGACCTCATTTGTCCGAACCCAAGCAGAATTCACACTAATACCTATATGATAACCAGTAATCGACTCACAGAGAGCAATCACTTCACGCAGACTGTGCATCTGGCCGGAACAGACATTGACCACCTTGCCAGCGACACCATTTTCAATCAAACGACGATATGCCTGAACCAAGGCACGTACATCACTAAAATCTCGCCAGACATCCAGGTTCCCCAGTTCAAGAATCTGGGCTTTACGCTTAAAGTGATCGACTATCTTAGGTAGCAGAAAGTCATTCGTCTGGCCAATCCCTGTGTAATTGAAAGGCCGGGTGATGACGATCGGTAGGCGATCCATCCACAGATGGGCCATAAATTCCATAGATAACTTGCTGACGGCATAGTCATTGGCAGGATCCGGCTGAGCAGACTCAGCCAGCATTCCTTCCGAACGGTTACCATAAACATTAGCACTGCTGGCAATCAGAACTGACTGAGGCTTTTTAGTCGTTTTAACCAGGCATTCGAGCAGATTATGTGTGCCAATTACATTCACCTGATAGTAATCATTGGCATTACCATGGCCGATAAAGGCCAATGCAGCCAAATGGATAATCACATCCGGTTGGATGTGATCAATGGTGTCCTGTAGCCCGACCTGGTCAGCCAGATCAACCTGGAAAAAATCGGCCTCGGATGAAGGTTGTGTTCCCAACCCAAAGATACGATACCCTGCTGATGACATTTCGTCCGCCATATAACGGCCGGTAAACCCATTAATGCCAGTGATCAGAATGCGTTGTTCAGCCATCAGAAAGAGAATCCTGCTTCATTACGACGAAGGTCTGCGCTCACCATCATCTGGCAGAGTTCTTCCAATGTAGTTTTAGGTTCCCAACCCAATTTCTTTTGAGCATAGGCAGGGTTACCAATCAGTAACTCCACCTCTGATGGACGATAAAACTTCGGATTCACTCGCACCAAGACCTTTCCAGTAGTCGTATCAATCCCGACCTCATTCTCTGATGCCCCTTCAAACTTCAGCGTAAAACCACCTGCTTTAAAAGCCATGGTCACAAAATCACGCACACTCTCGGTACGGTTAGTCGCCAGAACGTAGGTATCTGGAGTATCAGCCTGCAGCATCCGCCACATACCCTCAACATACTCCTTAGCAAAACCCCAATCACGCTTAGCGTCAAGATTTCCTAATTCCAGCACATCTAGTTTGCCCAATTTGATTTTGGCAACTGAATCAGTGATCTTGCGCGTTACAAACTCCCGACCACGCAGTGGAGACTCATGATTGAACAGGATGCCGCTACAAGCAAAAATATTGTAACTTTCGCGGTAGTTTATGGTCATCCAGTGAGCATACAATTTGGCTACACCATAAGGACTACGTGGGTAGAAAGGCGTGTTTTCAGTTTGCGGAATAGCCTGAACCTTACCAAACATCTCGGATGTCGATGCCTGATAGAAGCGGATCTTTGGATTAACAATACGAATAGCTTCAAGCAAGTTCAAAACACCAATACCGGTAATTTCAGCAGTGGTTACAGGTTGTTCAAAAGAAACGCCAACAAAACTTTGTGCCGCAAGATTGTAGACTTCTGTCGCCTTTGTGTTCTGTAGCAAACGGATACTGGCGGACATATCGGTTAAATCGTATTCAACCACATGAAAATTCGGATGTTTATCAATGCCCAGCTCTTCGAGACGCCAAAAGTTAACGGAGCTGGTGCGGCGATATGTGCCATATACCGTATAGCCCTTGTTCAGCAATAACTCGGCCAGGTAAGCGCCATCTTGACCAGTAATACCCGTAACAATTACCGAAGTCATCAATGATTCCTTATTTTAAACAGAGTGAAAATTACACATTGTGTTGAGTGAATTGGCGAAATTTCTCTGCATCCCAGTTAAGTAACTCAGCGATAGCGTTTTGAGAAAGCGCACGAGGCTCATAATCATAAACACGAAGCAGAACTTCCACATAGCAACGCAACATACTTTCTGCGGCCAAAGAGGCCGTTTCTTTCAACAAAACACCCTGACCTGGAACGATTATTGAGTCAGGATAATTGTATGCTGGTAGAGCCGCTGGTGAAACACAAATATAAGCTCGGCTGCCAAGAAAAACCGCATGGTCTGGGTACAATACCCACGCCTTCCGGCTGAGCTCCATCAAGCGCTCATCAAACGCCAGAGCATTCACTGTTGCGTCCGAAACGACCCGATACCCAGCATTCCGCCAGTTAGACAGACTACTATCCGAAAACTGACAGCGTGCGCTAACCACTCTAGGTGAACAGTTCAAGCGCCTAATAACAGAATCAAGAAGATCACACAATACCGACACCGATTCTGCTGCCACCACTAGTCCATGATTTCCCAATACCAAGATATCCGGCATACAATGATGTCTCGAGATTTCCGACGAAACAGCCGCCGCAAGCTCTTTACCTGGCTTGGCATAATCAACCCATTTCCAATTCAATCCGTCCAGTAATGCTGCAATACGCCGATATCCATCCGCCAATACACTTAAAGCAATCATGTCAACAGGATGCAAATGAAGAACAACACGTTGTGGTAACAATGCATGCAATGCCGTTTCAATAGAAGGACGTGAACCCTCAGCTGCAAAACGAACAGCAGACGAGTAATCCTCCCCACCATCAGCGATTAACGCACGAACAGCGGTCAAGTCCATCTGAACATAGATATCTCGGCGCATGGCATCCATCAGCCAGGTCCCCGAGCTTTTTACATAAAGGGAGTCGAGCTCCTTCCAGGATATATTCCCTCCGGCCCCCTGGACCAAAAGTGGATTTTCTCCCACGTTCACTGCAAGGGAATTAATTTCATTTCTCATAACTTACCTTATTGTGAAACGAACATCCTGAGCACTATGAGGATTAGCATTATAAAACCATTCACATCCTTCTTGAACCGGACTCAATCGAAGAATGTAATTACCTGCAGCCGTCGGAAAAAGGACAACAATAGGAACGCTAACCGTTTCACCATCTTTTATTCCTTCAGGGATATAAGAACGAATACCCTCTTTTACAACAACATGGGTATCGGCCGACAACCACTGATAACTCATGTTGACGGATCCTTTGCCGGCAAGAGAAACAAATGGTTCACCAGAATGATTAGTTAGATTGACCCAGAAAACTTCGACACGCGGTCCTTTCATGAAGGGGAAAGAATTTGAGACTTGCACATCTTCTAAGCCAGTTAGCTGTACCGTAGCATCATAATGCACCAGACATTTTGCCTCTGCTGTTCGCGTTACGTCAGCGACACGAGTAAAACGGGAATAACCACTGTTTGCTTCGAAAGCTATTTTATATTTCCACAAGTATCCGCTGGTAACAGCAACAATGCCCACCAATAATGTATAAACAAGATATCGTTTACTTGTCGATATATTAGCTTCCGCCACAAATAATGGGATTAAAAAGATGAATACGTTAGCTGCTTTCATATAAAAGGTATAGTACATCATAACAGTGCGACCAAAACAGAGGTACAGCAACGACATAATGACGGCGCCACCCGCTAATGCAACTATCCACTCAGGCTTTTCCTGATATTTAATCAGCACTTTGGATGCAAAGAAGATCACCATAATTAGAAGTAGCATGAAACAAATTAAGGAAGCTGCTTCAAGATAAGATTGTATGCCTGCCGAAACCAAATAATGGTGTCCAGAAAGTCCAGCATGCAGTGCTATCCACCATTCTTTGAAAGGTAGGCCCAATATTCCAACCGTTTGCTCAGAAGGTGCGAATCCAAAATGGTGCCGAAGATAAATCTGCCAAATTAAAAATACGATGACAGGCACACATAGCGCTAAAAAAACCCGGCTACGTATTTCACGTAACAATACGTTGACCCAATCTTTCGATGGGTATTCAATCAGCCTTTTTAACAACAGGAAAGCCAAAAAAAACACCGGGAAAATAACATAACTTTCTCTGGACAGAACTGACATCATTATCAGGAATGCCCCTACCCCTAACCACCGTTTTGACTTTAACAACGCCAGAGTACCGACGATCAAAAAAGCATCTGCCGCTGCGTCAGGCAAGCCATTAAGAAGGGTAATTTGTGTCCCTACGCCAGCAACCCAAGCAATTCCTGTAAACACCCAGCCGTTTCTCATCGACATAATACGGCCAATAGCCCAAACAGCAACAAGCACCAATCCCAGATAGGAAAAGTAATAAACCTCAGGCGAAACCCAACTATGGCCTGTAATAAATGCTACAAATGCAGCATAAAGAGGCAGGCCAATCCGTTGATAACGATAAGCAGGGACATCTATATGTTTAGGAATATCTTTTAATCCAAGAAGATCATTGGAAATATAATAATAAAATTGACCATCCCAGCCGGATTCATTCTTACCGTAAAATAAAGGTTCGATCCCTTTTTGGGCAAGTTCGGTAGGCACTCCGAACATTTTTGCTGGCAAAAAGAAGTAATTAATATTGCCATTTAATGTCCCCTTCATATATACAGACATTGTTGTCATACATATTACAGCGGCAAATATAACCAATATTGACTGCACTATTCCCTTTCTCATACAATTTCCCTCAGATTAGCTAAAATACACCTTAACTCTCCAAATGATTCAATAAATATATCAGGCCTTGTGTCCCTTACACCTTTCTCTACACCCTCATGAATCTTTTGGATGGTAAAAGCACCAATAGTCTCACGAGCCCCCTTTATATCGTTAACCGGGCTATCACCGATCATCCAAATGGGGCCCACACCCGGACGCATTTTCTCAAGTGCAATTTTGAAAGGTGACGGATGCGGTTTGTCAAAACCCGCCTCTTCACTCGTGACAATATAATCAAAATATTGATCAAGCCCGAAGTAAACAATCTTTCTGAACTGGATTTGCGCCGTTAGGTCTGTCACGATAGCAGTTGGCACTTTCGCCAAACGTAGATCATCAAGAAAATCCGTCACACCATCAAATAACTCTGCTTTACCAAGGAAAGTTCGCCAATATGTCTGCTCAAGATCCAGCGCCAAGAGAACTTGAGATCCAAGACCAATTAACTCAAGCATACGTTGAAAGTATAATAAACGGCTATGTGAACTCGCTAAATGTTTAAGCCTCGACTTCACCTCGTCACGGGCCTTATAAAACGCATGATCAAATTGCTCAGGAGTAATAGAAAAGAGACTAACCGCCTTCTCCCTTGTCGCTTTCATTGCTGCCACGTGACAAGGTTCATAGTGATATAAAGTATTATCTGTATCAAATAAAACCGCAGCCGGTTTTTGAACACTTAATTTATTCAAAACATTCACCATACGAATTTTTTTACACGAGTCTGATATAAATGACTGATAACAAATAGCTGCATCAATCCAAGCATTCCCCCTTCCCATACCGGATTCAAATCAAGGAGTTCATCAATATTAGGAAGTAATTGATTTGCTGCAAGGGCAATATCTTCAGCCCAAATATCACCTTCTATACTCATCATGACATGCGTATCATTTGATGCGATATCCATATCCACATGCATACCACAAATACCCACCAGCACTCTTCTTAACGCAATCTCTAACCCTCCGCGTCTAGTCTGAACATGAAGCTTAGTACGGATGACGTTATTATCTGATGTATTATTGAGTAGTAAAGGATGGATAGGTTGTAATGATAGAACAAGATCAGCAAATGCTTTCTGTGGCCTAATAAAATGACAAGAATCAGGTTCACGACGTACTAATGTAGCAAAAACTTTTTCACGTGAATGGCCACGCACATCGACATCCCGCCTAAGTTTAAAATAGTGTCTCAACCCTTCATCAATATCTAGGTATACAGATACATCGTAGCACTCTCTCATCATAGGCAAATACAAAGCATGTAATCCACTAACCATGACAACATCATTTGGTGCCAGACGATATGGTTTACCTTTCAATCCTTGGCTATGATCGTAATGACGAGCTAGGATAGGGCGACGATGAGTCAGATTCACCACGTCTTCACTCATTTTTTCCAGTTCATTGGCCTGAGGATTAAGGTGAGTCATGGCATGCCACATTGGCTTATGTCTGTCCCAAAAATGATAATCATCACCTGAAATAGAAACAACGGAATGGTTCCCAAACAAACCTGTCAAGCAATCAACTAACGTATCTTTCCCTGCACCTGAATCACCAGCAATACCAAGAACGATAGGGCGACGAGACAATCCAAAAATATCGTTTGCCCGAACAGCTTCCTTATATAAACGCCAGCAAAGTACCATACCAAAAGCAGTAAGCGATGACAGTAATATCCCGCGCAAGTGCTCATTTATCCCAGCTTTGATACTTATCAGGAAGTCCAGCGGTATAAATTCAGATCTTGGTACAGGCGTGGAAAGAAAAACGACCAAAACATAAATAAGAGAAAAAGCCGCGACCAACTCAACCATCCTTCGACCATTTTGAACCTGCAAATAAACTAAAAACGGCATAACCCATACAAACCAGCCAGGGGACGCAGGAGTCAGAAGTAAGAACAAAAAGAAAACTATCGCTAGTGAAGCAATCAGAAAACCCAAACCAAATCGCCCAATACGCCACACAACATACAACATAAGCAAATAGGCCATAAAGAGAAGGTAAATCTCTGTGTGATCGTTAATTTTTATCGAGAACTGATAAATCTTCTGCATCTCTGGATTAGTCAACAACATATCCATTGCACCAGCAGAAAAACAGAAGGGAACCAGCAATACTACTGATGCTCCCAATAATCCTTTAAAAAAATCAAAAGCCAAGATCCGATTTGCCTTATTGCGCCATAAATAAAAATACAACAACGGTAAAACAGCCACCATGCTCAGTTTGGCGGATATCGCACACCCAAACAAGACACCCGCCAAAAGAGGTTTTTTATCCCTGATATATAACACTGCAATACAGAGTAAAGTTACTGGTAGAAGATCATTCAGACCCAGCCAATAAGTCGCAAACAGTATAATAGGAGAGCACCAATATAGCACCATCAAGGTTCGTTCAGACACCTTCATAAACTTGTGCAAGACAGCCAATAATATAAAGTCAGCAAACAACAGAGTTAATGCATAACCATAATAAATTGGGAAACCGACCCAATAGGCAACACTACATAATGGCAGAAATGCGAGCCACATGGCATACCCATAAGGAAATACCAAATAGGAACCGCCTGTTGCCAAATAGGTAGACCATGGATCAAGTGAAAAATTACTGATACTACTTTTGATAAAGGGGACATACCATAGATTTGCAGCCTCTGGTACCAATAATACGATCAAACTCAGCTTAACAAGCAATCCTGTCAAGAATAGAGGATGACGCAACATCCTCTTATCAAACATCTGTCCGTCCCCATAATTCTGGTTTCTTGGTACAAATTGCATCCATCGTCATACATTTTTTTGCAATTAAGTCACGCATTCTCGGAATCTCAGTTTCTGCATTTCGCCCCTGAAGTTCGGGAGAAACAAGACAAAGCCTGAAACCAGCTTCTTTCAAACGCTGATAGTCAACCAACGCCAAAGGGAAATGTGTAAAGCAATCCACCCAAACCCAGTCTATACGACCAGCGAGAGTTAATGCCGTTTCAACAGATTCAAACTCCGAAACACGTACAGCGCAACGCGGCTCTCCCATATTTGCCCATTTGACAATAAATGGAAATGATTGATCTAAAAAGAAAAAATTTGTAATATTATGTCGACTCATACACCCTAGCACCTCCTGCTCCAGTCCTTCCTCTTTGACATTCAAAATTAGGGTGCCATGACGATAAGCCGCAGCCCATGTATCAAAATCTTCACCCACTACAAAGGGATCGTGGTGTATAACTAATCGCCCGCTTTCACTGCGAATATCTACCTCAACACCACAGTCGACAGGGGTATTATTAAGTTCAGCTATAGTATTACGCCTATGTATAATGTATTCCATTTTCTATTTCCCTATAAACAAAGATAATATTATCGCCTTCTTCTCAAGCAGTACGCAAGGTGAGCAATAATATCACTCCCGCCACTGCGCTAACATCAATCGTCCCAGTCAGCTCCTACATTCCAAACAGTCCGCTCTGCCAATATTCACGACTTCAGTTCTCGGAGTAATCGAAGGCTAAAATCGACTGTCCTGCGAATGAACTTCCATTTAGCAGACCAGCTTATATTCCAGTGAGAGGTACCGTGAACCCGTTCACCGAAACAAACTGGGAAACGCTTAATTTTAAGACCAGCTTCCTTGGCCTTAAAATACACATATAAATCCAACGAAAAATCATGTGGAGGGTTATCTAGTTGTTCAAAGAAGGCTCGGGGAAACATATTAGGTTGGGCGTTAATGTCCCACATTGCACGGCGGAGTAGTAGGGTTTCAAACAAACTCATACTGACGGTGAAGACAACATCAGTCAAAGGGCGTCCATAACGACGTCCCTTGACAAAGGTGTTATCCCCATATTGTTCAAAAATGCGAATCCCTTGAATAATATCAAAAGGGTCAGTCTGCATATCTGCATGCGTCCATCCCATCAAATCCCCTTGAGCCGCACGTAACCCACTCAGAATCCCAAAACCATATCCTTGATTAGTTTCAATCCTTACACTTCGACAACCAGGGTATTGAGGTAGTAAATGTTCGAGTACAGCGGGAGTCTCATCTGTCGAGCCATTATCAATCAGTATGACTTCAATATCAGTGAGTTCTCGCAATAAACGCTCACAACGAGTCAACAATAAAGGAATATTTTTCGATTCATTGTAACATGGAATAATCAGCGAAAATTTCACAAACGACCCCACTCATTCATACAAGAGGTGTTGAAAACATAAAATTTCATGCCAACGAAATTCAAAACAGCACTCGTCCCTGTAGCTATAAGGAAAGCAATAACCACCGCATAATTTGTCCCAGCAAGCAAAGCTAATACACCCATATTCAATAAAACATTGACACATAAATTTAGGCTGTATACGACAACAAACCTCCAGACACTCGCTAAAGGTGCATCCTTTGCCGAAAAAGTCCAAAAACGGTTCACAAAATAGGCAAATAGTGTTCCAGAAATAAACCCAATAGCCTTAGCATAGGCTAGATCAATACGTAGACTGTGCGAAAAACGGTAGCAAAGAAAATCTACACACACAGTTATAGTACCCACAAATAGAAATCTCAAAATTTCTTTATGGGTTGATGAGATAGTTTTCATTGAGGCAGCTCCGGTTGCCATGAGGAGTAAGCTGCATCAAGTTGTGAAACAGATTCACTAGAGATACTTACATCTAAATCAAGATGATAAGGGTGACCAGGCCAGAGATGAAAGCAGGATTGCCAATAATTAAATGTTTTGAGATCATTCGGAGTTCCCCAAGAAAGATAACTGTCAACCTCAAAAAGAACACAACGTAGCCCTAACGCAATAGCATCATTTATACATGAATCAAGATAAAACTCTCCATTTACACGGCCATTACGGTTAATCAGTCTATCTACACTACGACGGACATCGTCATTACGACGAAAAGTAAAAGTGCCTAATACAACGGGATCATTTGACGGATCTAAAAGAGGTGTTTTTACTGATATATGTTTGATAACACCGTCAACATCCGCATCAATCCAACCAAACATATTGGGATGCCTGGCAGCATTTGCGTAACCACGAACTCCCCAAACAATAACATCTACAGTTTCATCATTAACTAGCTGTATTAACTTGGTATAATCATATATAGCACCGTTATCGCAGGTGCCAAACGTAATATGACCAGGCTCATTTCTTGTTTTTTCTAACTCATTCAAGCCAAACAATGCTGTACACGCCTGCCCTTCAGTTACTTTTTCAACTTTAGTCAAATGTGCCCCAGGGAAATCCTGCAATATGGCACTACTGACATCATCAATGCCAGGCATATCAGATCTGAGAACAAACACATAATTGTTAGCAGTAGGCAGATCACGAGCCGCTTGCAAAACCATAGGTTTAGCAGAGACAGGAATCAAAGGTTTCGTCAATTCATAGCCTTCTTTGCGAAAACGTTCCCCTATGCCGGCCATCGGTATAATGACAGAACCTACAGGTTTGGAATTTATGGGAGTGTTTAATAGGTGACGGAAAGCATCAGACCAGTAATTATATTCTTTTACGTCTGCAGGTGTACCCCATTGCATGAAATGTTGTAATGGATAAACCCCAATTCGTTTCCCTGCAGCCAGCAATAGTTTATATGTCAAACTTACATAATATTCACCATTCAACGACAGACCTAGAGAAACGGTGTCATGGAAAGCAGCAAGCATTGTTTTCCCAGTTGAATAATAGTAAGTACCACTGGAAGCATACTCATTCATACGATTATTAGTATATGGCTTTTTTTCCTGAATATCGACGACCCAACCTTTTTCCTCACGCATATATGCGTAATTCGTAGTCCCCAAAGTATGTGGGTGAAATCCCTTATATGCAGGGATAGCACCATCACATTTTGATTCATATGCCCATTTTTTAAAAAGTACCCAGTCCCAATAACACGTAAAATCGCAATAATTAACCACTACAGGTTTTTCTATGTCTATCATAGATTCAGACTGCAATACGGCATGCACCGGTCCCAATTTGTGAGGTGCAATTCCCAATATTCGCCCTGTAGGACAATAATGCTGGAGAATTTCTTCCATACAATACATGGGATCATTCAGATGCTCCTGATTGCAAATAAAAATAAAATCAGTCTCGCCAGGGAACATATCTATTACATGAGCAATAATCGGCTTACCTTCAATCTCAATTAAAGGTTTTGGTACAGAATAACCAGCCCGACGGAATCTCTCACCAAAACCGGACATAGGTATAACAACTTGGATTTTATTACTCATGATTTTTTACCCCCCCAAATGTTCCAAACTACAGTCACTGTTCAGCAGTACAATCTGATAGCTCCCAGAAAATCAGTTGCACTTTGGCTGCTATGTAATCCATGGCATATCATTCGATACTGGATGAGTCTCAGATTTGAAACTATTGAGCAATTGTACAATAGCAGTTGAAAGATCTTCAGCACTTTCATCATCGACATCGAGACAGAAGGCATGCTCACCAGCAACTTCCTTGAATTCATCTGTCCCTGATGTTATTCCCACCTAATTACACGGCCATTTCATAGTTCATTGATATCAGATAACTCAGTGTTAAGGGTTTACGGTGGCGATTGTAAAACACGTCGATAATAGCCTAATATCGCATTCATCGCCTGCTCCCGACTAACAAAAACTTTACCCTACATCAAGTGTGTGATAAACGCGTTTCATTACCGCATTGTCATAACAACAGCCCTTTCCGCTTATCGAACAGCGTAAACAGTTACCTTTCAGTGTATCGCGATACCGATGACTCGCATATTGACTCTTTCTGTCCGAATGAATGATGACCTGTCCTGTCGGTTTCCTCTGTTTATCGCCATCTCCAATGCATCAATAACAAGCTAATTTTTTCAGCCTATTACTCAGACTCCAGACTATTATCTGTCTGGAATACAGGTCTATAACCGTTGCCAGATACAGCCAGCCTTCTCTCGTCCTGATATGAGTAATTCGATGCTCAAGCCATATCTGCCGCGATAGGGCTAAATTCCCGATTCCGCAGATTAGCCACTATAGGAAAATCGTGCTGATTGTTTGTCATCACCTTATTAACGCACCAGATTCTCTGCTTTCAAACCAGACTATTTCATCAGGCGGCTAATACTGCTTTTGCCATGAAAATGCTATTCATCCTACAAGTCACTTTGCAACTGCCGGATACCGAAAGTCCTCGGCTGGCATAGTGCAACTGAACAAGTCGCTGGTCCGGTGATCCCTCACGAAGAACGTCGTCGCTTTTTCAGCGATAAGTTTATCCTATTCCAGTTCAACAATTTTGGCTTTTAAGCGGCGAATTCCCAGCGCTTGTTCTGGAATCTGCAGCGCATTGGAGAAAGCAACATATCTCTATCCTGATAGAGCCTTTCCAATTTTAGAGTGTGTTCTTTTTTGATATCAATCCCTGCCTCATACGGGCAACGGACTTGCCGCTTTCTAGCAGAAACGAGGCGACTCTGCGCTTGAACTTCGGGGGTGGGGTGTATTGCCATGGTGATCTCGCTTTCGTTGATTGATTTGAAGCAAAGTGGGCACTAAATCAAGGACAGATCATTCCTTTCCTGTCGTATTCTTGCTGAAAATATATAAAAAAGAGAGTTAAATGACAAAATGGTTTCAATGGTATGTTATTTAACTGGTTGTGATTTATGATCATATTGCGTTATATTACGCTTCAAAATTGAAGCCTGAATACCTTAGTCATGCGATATCAAGGCCTTAAAATCAGCCAGGTTGGTTTGTCTAAACATCAGCATTGTCCCCCTTGAAAGTAATAGCGTGGCGGGTGAGGCAGTTGTGAACACGTTTGCAAAAAATTGCGACTTTTCTATCATTAGCGGACAAAATATTGTGTTCTTGTATTAATTTCTTTATGGACGGAACGGAACCAGAACCATGTTTTGCTCTGGTGCGGCTCGATAATGACTCTCTGATCAGGAAAATTAACTTATGACTTTTGTTTCATACGCAAAAAATTTTGAGGATGTAATTTTAAAGCGTGCCCTGAAGCAGATGAGTAAAGGTTTTTATATCGATATTGGTGCAGCCCAGGCAGATATTCATTCTGTAACGAATGCATTTTACAAGGAAGGTTGGCATGGAGTTAATATTGATCCGAACATAGATTCATTTAACCAATTGGTTCAGAAACGCCCTAAAGATGTAAATCTGAATATAGCGATTTTGGATAAAAAGTATTCGGACGTTCCACTTTACGTTTTCAAAGAAAAAGGGATTTCAACATTTGAAAAAGGTTTAGCTAAATACTTTTCAGACTACGGGTTTAGCTACAAAACATATACTTCAAGTTCTTTAACCCTTAAAGATATATGGGAAAAATACGTTCCTCAGGGGCAAGAGGTGCATTTTCTCAGTATTTCTGTGGAAAATACGGAGTTACAGGTTATTGAGGGAAATGATTGGGAACGCAACAGACCCTGGATTGTGGTTGTACAGACCGTTGATCCTCTCGGGGGGGAAACCAAATCAAAGAAAATTGAAGACGCATTTCAGAAAGCTGGCTATGATTCGGTTTGTTTCAATGGCGTCAATCGTTTTTATCTGGCGCATGAAAAACGTGAGCTTGCCGAGCTTCTCACATTACCTTCCAGTGTATTGGACGAATTTGTGCCTGTAGCAGAGTTTGAAAAAGCTAATGCGCTGGTTGCGTTGAACTCTGCTATTGCTGAACGTGATGAAGCGCGTGCTACACTGAATACGGCAATCGCCGAGAGGGACGAATACAAAGTTTCCGTTGATGCGATCGCGATTGAGCGTGATCAGTTTGAGAGAGACAGGCATTTTTTGCTGCATTCACGATCTTGGATGATCACAAAGTTCTTACGAGAATTGTCCCTTTTTGTTAAAACCCAGAAAACCGCATTAAGAAATAATATGAAATCAATCATCATTTTTTCTTATAAAAAAGCACGCAATTTCCCTTACCTGTTGAATCTTGTAAAGAAAATTTTGTCACTCTCTCCGCGCATTGAAATTAAAATTAGGCGACTGATGTCCACTTATCGGCAAAACCTAATTCTCCCATGTGACAACATCAAAATAAAAGATGGGCATGACGATCACAACGTCTCTCTTTTAGCGACTGGTTTGAATGTAAGGCCTATTCAGAAGAAAATCGTTTTCATTTATGTTGATTTTACTTGCAGACAGGATTCGATGTTTGGCATTACTCGTGTGGTGACAAAATTGACCGAAAATCTTTGCAATTTGGGCGAAACTGTTGTTCCGGTTAAACTGTCTCCCGATACGCTCAGATTAGCGCCGTTGTCCGAAGCAGAATTGGAAAACTTCAAGAAAATTGCAAACATAAAGCTCAACTCTCTTTCGCGTCATCTTCTTGATAAGGATTATTTTGATCAGGTTGGGCCACATCTAAAATCGTCTCCGGTGCAACACTGGCTTCTTGTCCCGGAAGTTACATATCATACTTATCATAATGTTCCTGTGACCTCCCGGTTAATCAAATGTGCACGGGATTGGGGCCTGAAAGTTGGTTCCGTGTTTTACGATCATATTCCTCTGACACACGAGTCAGCGAGTTCTAATGCTCTTAAGCATATGCGGTATTTGTCTGATCTGTCCCTGTCAGACATTATTTGGCCAATAAGTGATTTTTCCGGTAGAGAGCTACATCATTATTATGCCGCGATAGAGAAGCTTTCTACCAGAGAGACTCCCGTCATTTCTGCCAACAATTTGCCAGAAGCGGATGCATCTGAGAGACAGATTTTTGATTGGTCTTCTACTGAAAAAATCATTCTTTCCCTTGGATCAATATGCCTGAGAAAGAACCAGTTAACGTTGGTCCGGGCATTTAATGCCTATTGTCATTCTCATCCTGAAACAGAGTGGAAACTGGCTCTAGTCGGACAGTATGTCGAACCGGAATATATGATACAGGTTCAAAACGAAGCCCGGAAAAATAAGCGTATTTGCATATACAACGAGATGAATGATGCGGATCTGGACCTTCTTTACAAGAAGGTCGCCTTTACTGTGTTCGCCTCAACGAATGAAGGATATGGATTGCCGATCGTCGAAAGTCTCTGGCGCCTGAGACCTTGCATTTGTGCTGCAAACGGAGCGATGCTGGATCTGGCAAGGCATGGTGGTTGCGTAACAGTAGATGTTACAGACCAAGTGGTTTTGCAGAGTGCAGTTGAAAAGTTGATCGTAGACAGATCCTTCTATGACGCAAAAATAGGTGAGATCATCCGACGACCAATGCGAAGTTGGTCTGAGTATGCCCAGCAAATCATCAATGAAACGAATCGACCTAGATCGAATCTGACATTTGATGATGTGATTTGCGTTTGGGTTGATGCGACTGTTGCATCTAGCGGGAATAGCGGTATTCAACGTGTAACCCGACAATTATGTCGCACTCTAATAGAGGCAGGACACCGGTTGGTGCCAATAAAATGGGATGAAAAAAGACATTGTGTAACCGTTGCAAATGACACTGAGCTTGCAGTTCTGGCAGCATGGAATGGCCCAGATCCGAAGAGATGGTTGAAAGAGCTGCCCCAGGACAGTGACAATGAGCAGATCGTTTATCTTTTAAGCGATTTACCTCTCAATCGTGACCTTTCTTTCCAGCAAGAGGTGATTCAATACTTCAAAGAAAAATCGGCTCATTGTTGTAGCATTTTCTATGATGCCATCCCTCTTATCATGAATGACATATATCCGCAGCCCTTTGTTCAGGCGATGCAACAATATATGAAAATGCTCGATCAGATGGACCAGGTTTTTAGTATTTCAGAGAGCAGCAATGATGATCTTTACCGTTTTTTAAATATAAAAGCTCTTAAAGGTCTTGCTCTTGAGCAAAGATTAAAAGCAGTCTGTTTGCCTGAACAGTACTCAGCATCCTCAAGAATTAAACGGCCTGCCCTGTCATCGGACGAAACATGCAACATCATTTGTGTGTCGACTGTGGAGCCAAGAAAAAATCACCTGGTACTTTTACAGGCATTCCTTGATGCTGAAAAAAAATCTCCACGAAAACTGAAATTAACACTGATTGGCAGCGGTAATACATTCGATACAACACTTAAGCCAAAAGTAAATGATCTGATTGCCCAATCAGAGAATATTGAATGGATTCAGGATGCTGATGATCAAAAGCTTAGCGAATGCTATCAATCGGCACATTTCACGGTCTATCCGTCTGTACGAGAGGGGTTTGGCCTGCCGATTGTTGAAAGTCTATGGTTTGGACGCCCTTGTATTTGCGCCAATTTTGGTCAAATGGCAGAGCTTTTACAGCATGGTGGGTGTTATGGAGTAAACGTACACAATGCTGATGAGATTAGAGACGCTATTATTGCGTTAGCCAATAACGGCAGTGAATATCAGAAACTTGTGGAAGAGGCATTAAATCGCCACTTTAAGACATGGAATCAATATGCAGAGGAGCTTGTTTCACTCATTTGCAAACATACTGCGTATAAAAAGGTGGCAGTTCTACCAGAAGTACCAGATACGTCAATTTCATTGTTCCTTCCGGAAAGGCCCAAGCTGTCTGTTTGCATAACAACATATAATCGTAAAAAGTGGCTTGCGATTAACATTGAGAACTTTATCTCGGTATCTACCGGTCTGGAAAAGGACGTCGAACTAATTATTTGCGATAACTACTCTCATGAATGTATAGATGATCTGATTGCGAAATATCACCATTATTCAAACATAACGATTTACCAGAACAGTGCGAATATCGGGATGTTAAATAATCTTCCCCAGACAGTTTCGTTTGCAAATGGCGAATATGTCTGGCTGATAGGTGATGATGATCTGATCCACAAAGATGCTTTGCAAAACATCCTTGACATAATTAAGAAAAAATCTCCCGACCTTATCAATTTGAATTACAATGTCAGTAGTGCTGATGTGCCGGAAAGTCTGGATTCTCTCGATGAATATTTAGACAAAGCTCAGAATTATACCCTGGACGGGGTGAGCAAAGTTGCACCGATCAGGGAAATATCGTCTCGGAACGAAAATTATTACACAGCCATTTATTCCTTTGTGGCGCGCCGAAATTTCTCATGGCGTATTTTTAACCAGGATACGTCAGGCGCTCCGTTCAGCAGCATGCAAACCTGTGTTCCTTCATCAAAATATATCCTGTCCAAGATGATGGAGGAGAAAGGCTATTGGTTAAACAAGCCAGCAATAACCATCAATCTGAAGGTATCCTGGGGAGAACATGCGTCAATCTGGCTGCTGGAACGAATCCCTGAAGTATACGATCTGGCTGAGTTGAATGGTGCGCCAGAAAAGGATGTATCTCATTGGCGTGACCATACATTCCGAAATAGTATCCATTGTCTAGATCTTCTCCAGAAAGCTGACAATAATGGATCTTACCCTAACTTCAGTTTTGCTCGCTATCTTCGTCGTAACCGAGGGGTGGACAGTTTTGAAACATATCTTCCAATCGTCAAGAAGAGCTATCAAAAAGCTCGGGATAATGGGATCCCATTTGCGGATCTTACCGAAGAAGAGTTTGCCACAATCTCAACTACTAGAGTGGAGCAGCAGCAATGAGCAACCCTCTTCTTAGTATTGCTATCCCTACCTATAATTTCGGCCGATTTCTTCCGGATACGCTCAATACTCTTCTGCCGCAGGCAGAGGAGTATGATGTCAATGTTTTGGTTTTTGATGGCTGCTCGACTGATAATACACAAGAAATTGTTTCACAATTTCAAGAGCGCTACAATAACCTTAGATATATAAAGGCTATGGCGAAAGGCGGCATTGATTATGATATGACATTGAGTGTTTCCTTTGCCGACAGTGATTATTGCTGGCTTTTTTCGTCAGATGATTTGTGCCTTGATGGCTCTGTAGATTATCTTCTGAGCCGAATTAAACGATATAGACCCGATTTGCTTTTGGTCAGGCACAATGAATGCGATTTTGATATGAATGTGCTGACAGATTGGCCTATTCTTAATCATAAAAATGAACGTTTGTATGATCTGAATAATCCACAAGAGTTAGAGCAATATTGTGGCTCGTCAAAAACATCAGAGGCGTTTTTCTCGTTTATGGGTGGTCTCGTTGTCAATCGTAAAACATGGTTCGATGTTCCGTTGAATCTGGATGCCACGAACAAAAGCTGGGCACATGTTACCCGCATTTTTTCGTTGACCCGTAAAAGCTTCAAGTTGCTTTATTGCCCTCAAGTGTTACTTAATAGACGTGGTGGCAATGACAGTTTTTCTCAGAGCGGGATGCTCGAACGTCTGAAACTTCAGGTTAATGGCCTTCAGTCTGCTGTTGCGAAATCAACTGAAAATCCGGTAGTTATGCGAAATCTGAAGCGTGTTATTTTGAACGAAATTTATCCTAATTGGTATAGGGCCGTTGAGGCTGACCTTGTGTCTCAAAATGCATCAGCAGAAACGATGTCGGAATTGGGATGCTTACTTCAATCAGTCAAGGAAGTTTAAGCTAAATGAAATATAATGCCATAAAACAGTGTAGAATCGGAAAGTCGGAAAATCTTCAAATGGTTCTTTCGTTAGGGAATCAGGCTCTTACTGGCGTTTTCCCCAAAAGTCCTGATGAAACTATCACATCAGGCCCGCTGGAACTTGGCTGGTGCCCGGATAGCGGCTTGCTGCAGTTAATGCATTCTTATGAACCTGATGAAATGTATGGTGATAATTACGGGTATCGCTCTGGCTTAAACCAATCAATGGTAGATCACCTTACCAGAAAGATTTCCTGGTTGGAACGTCGTGCTGAATTGCAGAATGGCGATACAGTTCTGGATATTGGATCAAACGACTGCACTTCTCTCAAAGCCTATTCTGTATCACATATCAAACGCATCGGCATTGATCCAACGGGACGTAAATTCAAGCAGTACTATCCTGATGATGTGAAACTAGTCCCTGATTTTTTCAATGCTGTAAATTTTAAATCCGCTAGTAATGAAAAAGCCAAAATCGTAACCTCGATTGCTATGTTTTACGATCTGGAAGATCCGATTGCCTTTGCGCGGGACGTATCGTCCATCCTGCATCAGGATGGAGTCTGGCATCTTGAGCAAAGCTACATGCCTTCCATGCTCAGGATGACATCTTATGACACTATATGTCATGAGCATCTGGAATATTATTCTCTCGAAGCCATTTGCTACATCATGGACCAGGCCGATCTCAAAGTAGTTGACGTGTCAATGAACGCAGTCAACGGTGGCAGCTTTGCGGTAACAGTTGCACATAAAGGTAACACTCGTATTAAACCAAATACGCCAGTTATCGAGTGGCTTCTGGCTCAAGAGGACGCAATGGGACTTTATACTCCGCGCCCTTATCGTGATTTTGAAGAACGCGTATATCGCCATCGTAAGGATGTTACCAATTTGATCCGTACCTTGACGGCTGATGGGAAAAAAGTTCTGGGTTATGGCGCGTCGACGAAGGGCAATGTGTTGCTGCAATTCTGTAATCTGACAGCAGCAGATATTCCAGTGATCGCTGAAGTAAACGAAGAAAAATTTGGTCGCTTTACGCCGGGAACGAATATTCCAATCGTGTCCGAGGCCGAGGCACGTGCAATGAAGCCTGACTATTTCTTTGTCCTGCCATGGCACTTTAAAGAAGGTATACTTAAGCGGGAAAAAGACTTCTTGAACTCTGGTGGCCACTTCATTTTCCCATTCCCGGAAATTGAAATCATCTGATACAATTTCTAGTGTTATAGGGAAAGATTGAGTCTATCTTGTCAACTACTGGAGAAAGGTTTTAAGTCTTTAGAACCTTTCTCAATATCAGCGCAGCGGACTTTTTGGCTGAGTAGGAATTAGATATTCATCGGCATCCAAACCGTGACCAATCGGCTAACTCTCGTTGTGTGGATAAAAAGATAACGTAATAATCTGGACAGATATCAAAACTATTTTCGACGTAGGACAACAGCTCGTTTATCCGGCTGCTGAGCCAATGTAGCATTATAAAAGACAGAGTCTATCCCTCCGCCCCTTACATTTCACATTTCAAGCATTTAACTTTTTAAACTCTTAGATACAGTTATCATAACATCTGCATTTACCATATATTCAATTTTCTTCAAATATCATTATTTATTCATTTTTGAATAAATAGAAATAATTTCATGAAACATCTTTTTATAAAACGAAAAGGGGATGTTACTATCCAAGACCTACTATTAAGTAATGCATTTACATGTTGCTCACTGCGTTCTAACTCTATCAAATAATAGTTATTTCGCTCCTCTAGGTTAGAAATCTCATCCTGTATAGTTTTAATTACAGCATATATTTCCTGCTCTTTATTATTGGTTGTGGTATATACTCTCTGCTCTTTACTATTAATTTTGGCATATATTCCCTGCTCTTTTCTATCAATTGTAGTATATATTTCCTGATCTTTACTATTAATTTTGGCATATATTCCCTGCTCTTTGTTATCAATCGTGGTATATATTCCCCGCTCTTTACTATTAATTGCAGTATATATTTCCTGATCTTTATTATTAATTTTTGCATATATTTCTTGCTCTTTATTATTAATTGTTGTATATATTCCCTGCTCTTTATTATTAATTTCGGTATATATTTCTTGCTCTTTACCATTAATTTTTGCATATATTTCCTGCTCTTTATTATTAATTGTTGTATATATTCCCTGCTCTTTATTATTAATTTCGGTATATATTTCTTGCTCTTTACCATTAATTTTTGCATATATTTCCTGCTCTTTATTATTAATTATGGTATATATTCCTTGGTCTTTAGCATTTATTTTGGCATATATTCCCTGCTCTTTATTATTAATTGCGGTATATATTTCCTGCTCTTTATTATTAACTGTGGCATATATTTCCTGCTCTTTATTATTAATTTTGGTATATATTTCCTGCTCTTTAGTGTTAATTATGGTGTATATTTCTTGTTCTTTAGTAATATACCCCCAAGATTCATATACATCCCGCAGATAATTATCTGGAACGGCTATCGATATATTAAACGAATTAGAACACAATCCCATATTAAGGAATTTATTGCCCCAAAAATCACGATCATCAAGAAGAGATTTATAATTTACTGCAACACCATATTTCCTGGCTCTATCATCTAAATTAACAGATTCAACTCCAAAATAGGGTGATTCTGTATTTACAGATGAACTTATTGCACAGCATTTATCTATAGACTCTGTTATTAAAAATTTATAAAAATTTTTCTCTGGTACAATTTCCGCGCCATATCGTTCTATAATTATTTGATCAACACTTTCGTCGGTCAAATTAGGGTGTGGGCGATATATAACTCGCGGATAATCTCTGGCTAAGGCATCAATCTTATCGAGATAAGACGTTAATTTTTTAAATTCGCCATCGAAATAGATGCTCTTATCAATTGGAGTTTGGCCAAATATTGCTAGCGTTTTTTCTTTCTTTATTGATGTTGAATTAATAGATGATTTAATTTTATTGACACAAAAATCGATTAAACCAGTGCTTGCCGCATGATTTGAAAGATCATAGTCAAATGATGTTGTAACGTCAAAATATAAATCATCTAAGAAACGTATAGGATGAATAGAAAAATTAATCCATGGTATTTTATTTTCAGAAAAATAATTTATGTCTGCATCAGAAATTTCAAAACCAATAATAGCCGTATTAGACAAATCTAGACTGGCAATTTCTGATACTCTATTTTTATCAATGGACTCCCGCCATACCTCAAGCCAATCAGATATGCTTACCTTCTTATTTACCTCACTTATATACATAGAGGCTGTGACGTTAACTTCTTTAAATACAGGAGAAAAAAGGCGGAATAACCGCTCTATATTCACATCTTGGGCACCGCGATTCACATCACCAATAAATAAGACATTCATTAATTATTTCCTGTTTTCATTACTATATTTGGCAAGTATTGAATCTTATAAATTGTATCTTTTTTCAAGAATGTAAATATTAACCTGACCAAACTGGTTTTCCACAAGCTTCATTTCATCCATAGGTAATAACTGGAATGTATTTATTCCATCTTGTTCAAATCTATAAACATCTTGACCAAACCATTTTACAAGTTTCACTTCTGGAGGAAGCATTTCTATAAATTTAGAATGTTTATAATGCCGGAAATGAAATTTATGAGGATTTTTCTCTAAAGAATGAATCTCATCATTAGGCACTGAAATAAATGCAGTACCACCAGTTTTCAATGAACTGATGATTTCATTTAGCATCTTTTGATCTTCTTCTACATGTTCTAATGATTCAAAACATGTGACGAAATCAAAAGATGAAATGGGTAATTTAAACGGGAAAAGTTTGTGGCTGAAATAGTTATTTTCTTGAGTATAACACTCATTTGCTAGTAATATTGCTTCCTCAGATCCATCCAATCCAATTACCGTAGCTCCAGGTATATTTTTAGATATAATATAAGTACCATATCCATTTCCACAGAACACATCGGCAATATGAATAGAAGCGTCTTTTTTACAATCAGCTATATACTCAACAGCCATATAATATCTATTGGTATGATCTGATCTAATATCATCCAATTCTCTTCCAACTTGTCTTTCGCCACTTGTTAAAGAATAATCTTTATCCGTATCACAAGAAGCCTCTATATTTTTATCATCATTAGAATGATCATTCGTAACCGAATCATTATTTTTATCATGAGTATTTATTGCTTCATCGGTTCTACCAACAAGGATTTTTTTAATAAAATTGATCATATTTAACTCACTTAGCTACTTTAATTTTTTCAATATGAATATCAGCATCAGCAAAAATATATCCACCAAAATTTCTTTTCAGTAATTCTATTTTTGGCGTTACCGTTATCACTTTTGCACAAAAAACTCTATCATAGAATATGATCGAATAGGGATCTGGTTTGATACCAATATCTATACGAATTTCACCTGACGCTAAAGGAAACTTCATTTTCCATCTAATTACAATTAATTCTCCCTTATTTACTGCAGGTAAAAAATAGTCATAGTAATTTGAATTACACGCTACCAATGGATAGCCTGTTTTATCAGCCATTAATAATCCAATAGCGGAACCAGCTTCTACGTCATTATTAGCTTTGATATATGCAGAAAACTCTACAAGCTCACCTTGAGTACAGTTTGTAATTTGTACTCCTTCACGATTTTTTAAATCAAATTTTAAAAACTGTAAATGAAATGTACCAGTTTCAGAATCCAGAGAGTATTTTCTCAAATTTTTATCTTCTTCGATTATTTCACTCCCTATGTCATTTTCTATTTTAGAAGTAACTTCATCTTTCACTTCTCTATCTAATCCAAGAAGATCATTTTGAAATAAATCACATACTTCTGATACATTTGAAAATTGTTCTAATCTTCCATCTTTAATATATATAGCTTTATCACAAAATTGCCTAATTTGATTAATCGCATGGCTAACAAATAGAATAGTCGTCCCAATGTTTTTCAAATACTCCATACGCTGCATACATTTTGCTTGGAAGGCTATATCACCAACACTTAATGCTTCATCAATAATAAGGATGTCCGGTTTTACACAAGTTGCGACTGAAAACGCTAATCTAGACTGCATCCCACTAGAATATGTTCTTAATGGCTCATCAATATATGATCCTATATCAGCGAAGGCTTCTATTTCGGGCATTAACTTGGTTATTTCTTCTATGCTTAGCCCTTGCAACTGCCCTGACATGTAAGTATTCTGACGACCGGTAAAATCAGGATCAAACCCCATACCCAGTTCAAGCAAAGCTGCTACTTTGCCGTCAGCTCTAATAGATCCTTCGGTCGGCTCCGTTGTGCCGGTAATCATCTTTAGCAACGTGCTTTTACCAGCACCATTTTTCCCAACGATTCCAATAACCTCTCCAGGCTCAATATCAAAATTAATATCTTTTAAAATCCATGTCAGAGTGTGCTTTTGTACAGGAGTTAAGCTAATCCATTCAATTAGTCTTCCCCACTTATTATGATATTTTTTGTAGGCTTTACCTACTCCTCGAACTGATATATTTGCCATTACAATTCATCCACCATCTCGCCCACATGTTTTCTAAATAGATGCATGCCCAAAAAGCACATCGCAATACTAATAATTGTTACTAATATTAAGCCATCCCATTTTGGAACCTGTTTTAAAACAAAAATAGACTGAAATGCAGAAATGATTGGAGTCATAGGATTGAGTGATATTATCTTCCTTATGTTTTCTGGCAGTGCATTTATTGGATAAACAATAGGGGTAAACCAGAACCAAAATTGAAGAATGATATTAAATAGCTGTCCGACATCCCTAAAAAATACATTTAAAACGCCCAATGTGATGCCTAATCCAATTGAAAAAATGCATACTATGATTAGTACTGGAATAAAAGAAAAATATACAAAACCAGGATTTTCTCCACTAATAAGTAAAAAAACAGTGAACAGAGAAAATATAATAATAAAATTAATTAATGCATTAGCTACTACCACAATCGGTAGGCACATTCTGGGGAAACTAACTTTCTTTAGTAAGTTTGCATTATCAATAAAAACATTTTGAGCCCTACTGACAATTTCTGAAAATAGTCCCCACGTCAGCACACCAGAACATAAATAGATACTATAAGCATACGTATCGTCAATTCCAGCAATTTTTGCTTTCATTACATGTGAGAAAATTACAGTATACACAATGATCATCGCCAGAGGATTTAGTACCGTCCATGTGGCTCCCAATAATGAATTACGATATTTGCTCTGAAATTCGCGCTTAACATTGCCGAGAATAAATCCCCGGTAATTCCACAACGCTCTCAACATTATGAGTGGCATACTTATCCTTTAATCAAGTGATCTATTTCAGCAACCTTTGCCCATACCAGCCCTGGCTGAGCCTGGGTTTCAATGTTCAGGCGCAAAAGAGGCTCGGTATTTGAGGTACGGACATTAAGACGCCAACCTGGCATATCCATACCAAGACCATCAGTGCGATCAATACTAACAACCTCAGACTTAAAGGTTTCTTCAATACGAGCAATGATTTCTTTAGCATTGGTAACTTTATAATTAATTTCACCACTACATGGATAAGCTCGCATACGAGCACCAACCAATTCGGACAACATCGCTCCCTTAGAAGACAGTAGTTCAATAACCAACAGCCATGGAATCATACCGCTATCACAATAAGCAAAATCACGAAAGTAATGGTGGGCACTCATTTCGCCACCATATATGGCGTTTTCAGCGCGCATACGCTCCTTGATAAAAGCATGACCCGTCTTGCACTGTACTGGTGTACCACCAGCTTCCTTCACCATCTCAATGGTATTCCAGGTCAGACGTGGGTCATGGATAATCCTGGCCCCTTGGTTTTTAACCAGGAAAGCTTCAGCCAGAAGACCTACGATATAATAGCCTTCAATGAACTCACCATTTTCGTCAAACAGGAAGCAGCGGTCAAAGTCACCATCCCATGCAATGCCTATATCAGCCTTATGCATCTTGACAGCATTAGAAGTTACGGAACGGTTTTCAGGCAATAGCGGATTAGGGATTCCATTTGGAAAATTACCATCCGGCTCATGATGAATTTTGATAAACTCAACGGGAATCTGCTGTTTCTGCAGCATCACTTCAATCGCGTCCACTACATGCCCGGCAGCACCATTACCTGAATTGACCACCAGCTTCAACGGTTTAATTTTTTTTACATCAATATAAGACATTAGATGATCGACATACTCATCCACCAGAGACAATTTGGTATAACCCCCTCTCTGATTCACAGTACAGAACTTACCCAGCTCAACTAAATCACGTATATCATTCAGCCCTGTATCACCACTAATCGGTTTGGCTCCACGGCCGACCAATTTCATTCCGTTGTAATCCATAGGATTATGGCTGGCCGTCACTTCAATCGCCCCATCCACATCTAGATGAAAAGCAGCAAAATAGATCTCTTCTGTTCCCGTTATGCCAAGATCAATAACATCAGCACCAGCATCCATCAATCCCTCAGACAAGGCTGATTTTAGTTCTTCACTACTCAGACGAATATCACCGCCTATAGCCACTTTTTTCGCCTGCATGTATTGACCAAAAGCACGCCCAATTCGATAGGCAAGATCTACATTCAGTTCATCACCCAAACGGCCACGAATATCATAGGCCTTGAAGCAAGCTAATGTCATTGGTGAACACTCCCATTTTCATCAAATCTAACAATATCGTCGTCCCCCAGATATTCCCCACTCTGCACTTCAATCATGATGAGATCGATAACGCCTGGATTTTCTATTCTGTGTTGTTCACCTGGAGGGATGTAAGTGGATTGGTTCGTGGAAAGGAAAATATGTTTATTACCGTTGACGATCCTTGTCGCTCCAGCCATTACGATCCAGTGTTCACTTCTGTGATGATGTAACTGCATACTCATCTTCGCGCCTGGTTTGACAAGAACACTATTGATCTTGAAATTGTGTCCTTGTTCCAACACTGTCGATGTGCCCCAGGGACGATGAACCGTTCGGTGAATCTTGTAGGCTTGATGCCCCTTGTTTTTGAGCTGGTTATAGATAGATTTTACATCCTGACCGCTATCCTTGCTTGCAACAAGCAAAGCATCCGGGGTATCGACAATGACCAGGTTATCGACACCTACCGCACCAATCACACGCTCATCAGCCTTGATATAACAGTTAGTTGCATTATGCGTCAGTATTTCAGCATCACCTTCTATGGCATTACCATTCTCATCTGGCACGATTAATGCCCCAAGCGCCGTCCAGGAACCGATATCACACCAGCCAATATTGCAGGATACAACGGATACCTGTCTGGATTTTTCCATCACTGCATAGTCGATGGAGATATCTTCAACTTGTGAGAATGTATTCATATCTAACTCAAGTTGAGTCGCCCCACCACCTTCAAGCCTGCGAGACAGGCTCATGCTATGCTTAACATCTGACAGCACCTGTGGACACAACATTTCCATTTCTTTAAGGATAGTTCCACAAGAGAAACAGAACATACCGGAGTTCCAAAGGTATTTCCCCGACTCAAGATATTCCAATGCTTTGTTATAGGAGGGTTTTTCAACAAAATGCTCAACCAGGTTACCCCGATACTTGATATATCCGTATCCGGTTTCTGGTTTTTCCGGCTGAATACCAAAAGTAACTAATCGAGATTGTTTCGCAAGTTGAGAAGCTTCTGATACAGCCTGTATGAATGCAGTATGATCTTTTATCAGATGGTCGGCAGCCAGAATCATCAGTACGGCATCATCACCATATTTTTGATGTGCCAAAAGCGCCGCTGATGCAATTGCAGCGGTAGTGTTACGACCAACAGGCTCCAAAATATAAGAGATGGGAACGGTTCCTTTGTACACCTCAGAAAATGCATCAACAGCTTTAAAAAGAAGTTCCTTATTCGTGACGGTAATGATCTCCTTAACACCATCAAATGTTAGAGCACGCAACAGAGCCTTTTGAATCAGACTACTTCCGTCGGCCAAACGAATAAATGGTTTCGGGTGTTGCTCACGAGAAACTGGCCAAAGCCGTGATCCACTTCCACCACACATGATCACGGGAATAATCGTTATTGACAAAGAGACCTCCTGCCCTTATGGGTTTCTCTTGCACCATAAGGAATGTAATTACATGAAATTTTCTTTAAAAATAGTAACAAAAGATAAAAAATACTAGTTTCAGGCAAAGCTACCGCACGAAAGTAGACACTCTCGATGCAAATATATTGTACAAATTTTGCTTTTGGTATTCACCAAATCACCCTAGGCCAAATCCCCAAGACAGTGTGCGGGTTGGTCCTTTTCACACTACATCTACATTTATTACACGGTAATGATCAACACTCGCGCAGATGTATCTTTCTTACATTTCCTCCAAGGTATCATCGCGCCATCAGACCGAATCAACGTGTCCGGGCATGATATTGACTACCTAAAAATTTCTATCGATTATACGCTGATGCCATCATTACCATTTGCTTTATCAGTATCTATTCCATGGAGATGGTATTCACAATGAAACGTAACGCAGAACAAGAATGAAATCATGGCGCATAGTCGTCCTACGGGCAAGTTCGACAGCATAGAAGGAGTTTTTTCAGACGTATCCCAAAGGGACGAAGCCACTTCAAGACAATGTTTCGTTGTTCCCTTATATAACTGTAGTGTCATTCTGGGCACCGATTTAGAAGCATTGAAGTAGTCAATAAAAATTGGCCATGGCTTTTTAGTCATTTTCAGAATCTTTCCGATTCATTGGATATGAATCCATCGTGGTATTGGCAAGGATGGTGTTGGTTGTAATTACCAATAATATAATTATAGTGCTCCCATTTAAGCCAGACATTTCACCACAAGTATTAAGACGAAGGGGCTGACAGGTATTTAGCCCACCCTATCAGCACTTTTCGAAGTATAATACTAGCTCATTGATGTGAATTTTGTGGAAATCCCTCAGCCCATAGTGTGCTAACAAATGTGGCCGTTACATGAATACCGTGAACAGATGTTAGTGACCAATCACCCGTATCCGTTTTTTGTGAAGCAACGACAACGATCGCAATTAATGTGCCTAAACCAGCACTCAAAACAATTTGGCTTCAACACCACAAATACTATTGAAATATATACCTTTTTTATCTTTTTCGGATAAGACAGGGATTCCTGTCAACGGCCATTCAATACCAAGATCAGGGTCATTCCATAAAATGGACTGCTCAGCATTGGGATTATAATAATCAGTACATTTATAAACGAATTCGGCTTCATGACTGGTCACATAAAAACCATGCGCAAATCCTTCAGGAATCCAAAGTTGACGCTTGTTTTCAGCAGAAAGGTAAACACCGGTCCATTGACCAAACGTGGATGACGATTTACGTATGTCAACGGCGACATCGTAAACCTCACCAGAAATAACACGCACCAACTTACCTTGGGCATTCTCAGTCTGATAATGAAGACCGCGTAAAATGCCTTGTCTCGATTTTGAATGATTGTCCTGAACAAAATTGCAAGGGCGTTTTACTACCATATCCTCGAATTTTTTTTGCTGCCAGGTTTCCATAAAAAAGCCACGTTCATCACCAAATACAACGGGTTCAATAATTTTTACATCAGGGATTTCAGTATCGATAACGTTCATAATCTATTATTTATATGCATGAATATTATTTAGTGCCAGTTGCCAGTTACTCGGTTCGATACCAAATTGTGCATTGACCTTCTGGCAATTCAAACGAGAGTTTACCGGCCGTTTCGCCCGGGTTGGATAAGCCGAAGTGGGAATTGATGTTAGAACAGGGATCGTCTGCAGGACGGATTTTTCCGCTGCATGAGCAAAAATTGCTTTAGCAAAATCAAACCAGCTTACATGAGGCATACCAGAGAAATGGTAAATTCCCCATTCCGGAATTTTACCTGTTTCCAGGTAGTCCACCATTTTGATCAAAGCACCCGCGATATCACCCGCATAAGTTGGGCCACCAAACTGATCACCAACAATACTCAGTGCCTCGCGAGTTGCCCCTAAGCGCAGCATCGTTTTAACAAAATTATTGCCATGCTCACCAAATACCCAGGCAGTTCTCATAATTAAAAACTTATCAGTCGCTGCCGCCACCGCAAGTTCTCCGGCAAGTTTACTTTTGCCATATACGCTCTGCGGATTGCAGGGCATTGACTCATCATAAACAGATTCACTGTCACCATCATAGACATAGTCGGTCGAGATATGCAGCAACACCGCACCGATTTTTTTTGCCGCTTCGGCAAGATAGGCTGGCCCATCACGGTTTATCGCATAAGAGAGATCTATTTCATCTTCGGCTTTATCTACAGCAGTATGTGCCGCCGCATTGATAATGTAGTCAGGCTTGAATTGCGTGATAGCACGAGCCACCGCTACTTTATCAGTGATGTCCAGTTCATTCCGATCTACGGCCAACAGTTCGGCCTTACCGGCCAATTGAGAGACCAGACAATGTCCTACCTGACCACCACTACCCGTAATTAATACTTTCATGATTTCCAATCCTGAAATCGTTCGGTTATTTAAGCAGAGCCATAAGATATTTACCGTACTCATTCTTCAACATAGGCTCAGCAAGCGACATCAACTCTTGATTAGATAACCAACCATTTCGCCAGGCAATTTCTTCCAGACAAGCTACTTTTAGCCCTTGCACATTCTCAATGGTTTGTACGAAAGAAGACGCATCATGCAAACTCTCATGCGTTCCCGTATCCAACCAGGCAAATCCGCGACCAAAAATCTCTACGTTCAATGAGCCATCATCGAGATACATCTGATTAATTGACGTAATCTCCAGCTCTCCTCTGTGAGAGGGTTTTACTCGCTTGGCAAACTCAATAACTCGTTTATCGTAAAAATAGAGACCGGTGACAGCATAGTGTGATTTGGGTTTAGCTGGTTTTTCTTCTATTGAGATGGCTTTCATTTCGGTATCAAATTCAACTACGCCAAAACGTTCAGGATCTCTTACCTGATAACCAAATATCGTGGCACCGAACACTTTCTCAGCGGCACTTTTCAGCATTTTACTGAATGATTGTCCGTAGAAAATGTTATCCCCTAACACCAGACAGCATCTGTCTTGCCCAATGAACTTTTCGCCAATAATAAATGCCTGGGCCAAACCATCTGGACTGGGCTGAATAGCATATTCGATATGGATGCCAAAACTGCTGCCATCCCCAAGCAGGCGGCGGAAACTATCACTGTCCTCAGGAGTGGTGATAATAAGCACATCTCTGATATCTGCTAGCATCAGTGTCGAAAGCGGATAATAGATCATCGGCTTATTGTAGATAGGCAACAACTGCTTTGATACGCCGCGAGTAATGGGATAAAGACGAGTGCCGGAACCACCGGCCAGAATAATACCTTTCATTATTTATCCCCCGCGCCTAACCGTTCACGGCTATAAGAACCATCAAGGATACGGCTCCACCAGCTCTGATTATTCAAATACCACTCTACTGTTTTGCGAATCCCGGACTCAAAGGTTTCTTCCGGTACCCAGCCAAGCTCCCGTGCAATTTTCCCGGCATCAATAGCATAACGAACATCGTGACCGGGCCGATCTTTAACATAGATAATCAGATCCTGATACGCCTTCACGCCCTGGGGCTTATTGGGAACCAACTCTTCCAATAGTGAACATATTGTTTTCACCACACCAATATTGGTTTTTTCGTTATGACCGCCAATATTGTACGTCTCCCCGACTTTCCCTTCGGAAACGACCTTATAAAGGGCTCTGGCATGATCCTCAACAAATAGCCAATCACGAATCTGCATTCCATCGCCATAGACAGGTAGCGGTTTCCCTTCAAGCGCATTAAGGATCATTAGTGGTATGAGCTTTTCCGGAAAATGGTAGGGGCCATAGTTATTCGAGCAGTTAGTGATGATGGTCGGCAAACCATAAGTCCGATACCATGCCCGAACCAGGTGATCACTTGACGCCTTGGAGGCAGAATAAGGGCTGCTTGGAGAATAAGATGTCGACTCAGTGAAAAGCCCGTCAGCACTTTCCAGGTCACCATAGACTTCATCGGTAGAGATATGATGGAAACGAAATCCGGATTTTTTCTCCGTACCTAATGTATTCCAGTAAGTACGAGCAGCCTCCAGCAGGGTATAAGTTCCCACGATATTCGTTTCAATAAAGGCAGCCGGGCCATCAATTGAGCGATCAACATGCGATTCTGCAGCCAGATGCATGACAACGTCTGGCTGGTGCACCTGGAAAACGTGATCCATTCTGGGCCGATCGCAAATATCGACCTGCTCGAACGTATACCGTTCATGGTTTTCGATATCGGTCAGTGACTCCAGATTTCCCGCATAGGTAAGCTTATCAACGTTAACAACAGCATTCGCCGTATTTTTAATGATATGACGAACTACCGAGGAACCAATAAAACCGGCCCCGCCTGTAACCAGTATTTTCATGCTATTACATCCAATGACGAAATTGCTCGGGTCCGACAAGAGCTAATCCGAAGCGACAACTGACAATCCTTAATCACGCTCTCGCCCTTAGTACCGCGCTTGAAAGACAAATTTCAATTCAATTATTGATTATCATGTGTTTTTGACTGTCTGATAATGAAATCAAATTAACAGGGAAACAGTGCGCACATTCTACATGTCCATTGAGCAAGGTGTAAAACACCACGGGTTGACTCCTGTTAAGCAAGTGACGCGGTGACATTAGCCTCATCGTAACGCTGCTGAGACTGCATTATCACCTCGATATTGTTTTCGGCCCAATGTGTTAATTCGTTAATGGTTTTAACTAATGTTTGCCCCAACGAGGTAATGGAATATTCCACTGTCACCGGTACCGTGGCGAAAGCCTGCCGGTGAATCAGACCATCACGTTCCAGATTTTTCAGTGTCTGTGACAACACCTTCTGAGATATTCCTTCGACATCCCGTCGCAGTTGGTTAAATCGTACCGGTTCATCTGCTAAGCGATCCAAAATCAATAACGCCCACTTGTTAGATAAACGATCCAGTACAAAGCGGGCTGGGCAGTTTTTGCTATACACATTGAATTCAGACATAACGTTCATCCTCAAAAAACATTCCATCAGAGTGAAATATTCACCGTCAACTCCAACACTCCGCTAACCATACTGCACTTGATATCTTATTGAAAGTTAGTTTCAAATAAATACCAACATAACAAACCCACTGCCAATAGACATTTTAAAAATGCCACTTTTAATTACTATCCTACTTCTACCCAATTATTTTATAACGCTACGAATACATTGATATAAACGGTTTGGTTTATCTCAGGAGAGATTTTATTTCTCTTATACCCACTATTTGTTGAGGAAGGATCCAAGACAACGATCTATGATAAATATCATGCTACAAATCATAACGATACCATTCATGACGATAATCATTTCACTGAGTATTTATGCCTTCCTTCGACTTTTTACTACTGACTTTTTAAGGATTATTGAACTTTATAAAAATAAAGCTTGCTTAATGAACATCAGATGTGTGTTAATAGCGCCATCGGTTTGCAAGTCAGACCTTATGTAAGCAGTTTTAGTAAAGCAGTCCTCAGTTCAAGCGCTATCATAGATATCTCTTCTTCATAGGTCTCACCTAAGTGCATCATAAGCTATCTCGAAGGCAGGCCATAATATCCACATTTTGTGGAAAAAAATATAAAGGAAATATCTGTGTCTAATAAAATGACTGGTTTAGTAAAATGGTTTAACGCCGATAAAGGTTTTGGTTTTATCAGCCCTGCTGATGGCAGCAAAGATGTATTCGTACATTTCTCCGCTATCCAGAGTGATGATTTCAAAACACTGTATGAAGGTCAGAATGTGGAATTCTCTATTGAGAATGGCCAGAAAGGACCGTCAGCAGGTAATGTCGTTATACTGTAACCAGTATGCGCCAATGAAGCTTATAACAGCAATGAAAGTATATCTCTGAGCAGCTAAGCTTCATAAAAAAACAATCCATATAATGTGGATTGTTTTTTTTGCATTCAACATAGGGGTCAATATAATCATTTCACTATCCATTATTCCACGACATCACAGATAGCCTTTCAAATAAATCACCGATGATTTTTATTTATAATTAAAATTGCCACCATGAAAATAATGATAAAAATAACTCGCCCATGAAAATTGTAAAAATATATAAATCATTTATTTTTACATAAATAAATCGCATATCCTCTAATAAATCAGATCAACGCTAATAATGTATTTTTTTAATAAAACCTATAGGTTCTATATTCTAGAATTTACGACGGTTTCGCATCTTTAGGCAAAAAAAGCGTGCCGCAATTAGGGCAAATCAGCGTAACATCCTTACTGATTTTTGAGGCTGTCTGTTTAGTCACATAGGCACATTTAGGACACGCGATAGAAACTTTCCGCTCATTAAACAGTTTTAATCCATCCAAAAAAGACATCACGGTTTCCTCACCATAGATGGGTGGCTAATAATACGCCGTTAGAAAGAAAATTACCCGATATGTTTACTCCTTGACCACTCCAGTTAGATGTCTGACGCTTCCTCTGTCGCTCTCATATCGGTACTCATTGCCGCCATAATACCATTAGTATAGACATTACGATGGCTCAACGCGTGCCTGGCACCAACCATTCTCGCTTTACCATGTCCGTTCGTGCACGCGCTCACATCACGGCGCAGAAACAACCGCAACGCAAAAGAAAAAGTTTATTGAGGATGAAATTTGGTAAGGAGTATGAGATTAGACTATTTTTGGAGCGAGCGAAGGGAATCGAACCCTCGTATAGAGCTTGGGAAGCTCTCGTTCTACCATTGAACTACGCTCGCATAATAAATTGCACTGCATTATAACGCTATCTGTTTGCCGGGCAAGACAAAAACCCAGCCAACTGCATACGGTTTGAGCAATCAACCTGCCAGTACAGCAATCAGTAGAGAATGTGACAAAAAAACCGGCGCATAAGGCACCGGTTTTGATATCACGATAGTTACAGTGATTATTTCTGCGGGCGCATGGCCGGGAACAGGATCACGTCGCGTATGGTATGGCTATTGGTGAACAGCATTATCATACGGTCGATACCGATACCCAAACCTGCCGTCGGCGGCATACCATGCTCCAGCGCCGTGACATAGTCTTCATCATAAAACATGGCTTCATCATCACCCGCGTCTTTGGCTCGAACTTGATCGGCGAAACGTGCAGCCTGATCCTCCGCATCATTCAGCTCGGAGAAACCGTTACCAATTTCACGACCACCGATAAAAAACTCGAAACGATCAGTAATATCCGGATTCTGATCATTACGACGCGCCAGCGGAGAGACCTCCGCCGGGTATTCGGTAATAAAGGTGGGTTGAATCAGATTACTTTCCGCCGTTTCTTCAAAGATCTCGGTTACGATGCGACCTAAGCCCCAGCTTTTCTCGATTTTGATCCCCAAAGACTGAGCAATCGCGGCGGCTTTATCAAAATCATCCAGATCGGCGACATCGGTTTCCGGCCGATATTTGCAAATCGCTTCGCGCATGGTCAGCTTTTCAAACGGTTTGCCGAAATCGAAAGTCTGATCGCCGTACTGTATGATCGTCGTGCCTAGCACGTCTTGCGTCAGCGTACGAAACAGGCTTTCCGTCAACACAATCAGGTCTTTATAATCAGCATACGCCATATAAAGCTCCATCATGGTGAACTCGGGATTATGGCGCGGGGAAACGCCTTCATTACGGAAGTTGCGGTTGATTTCAAATACGCGCTCAAACCCTCCCACCACCAGACGTTTCAGATACAGTTCCGGCGCGATGCGCAGATACATATCAATATCCAGCGCATTGTGATGAGTCACGAACGGGCGAGCCGCTGCACCGCCGGGGATAACCTGCATCATCGGCGTTTCCACTTCCATAAAACCGTTACCAACCATGAAGCCGCGGATCGCAGCCATCACCTTTGAACGGATGCGGAAAGTGTGACGGGACTCCTCGTTAGCGATCAAATCCAGATAACGCTGACGATAACGGGTTTCCTGATCCGCCAGACCGTGGAATTTATCCGGCAACGGACGCAGTGCTTTGGTTAACAAACGCAGTTCAGTACAGTGAATAGAAAGCTCGCCGGTTTTGGTTTTGAACAGCTTACCGCGTGCGCCGAGAATATCCCCCAGGTCCCACTTTTTGAACTGTTCGTTGTAAATGCCTTCCGCCAGATCGTCACGGGAAACATACAATTGAATACGGCCACCAACGTCCTGTAACGTCGCGAAAGAGGCTTTCCCCATGATACGGCGGGTCATCATCCGGCCAGCCACCGTGACTTCAAGATTCAGTGCTTCCAGTTCTTCATTTTCTTTATCGTCGTAACTGGCGTGCAGTTGTTCAGAGATGCTGTCGCGGCGAAAATCATTCGGGAATGCAATGCCTTTTTCACGCAGCGCTGCCAGTTTTTCACGACGTGCTTTCAGTTCGTTATTAAGATCCTGCGCCTGCTCGGCACCCTGTGATTGAGGTTCAGACATGTGGATTCCTTATAGCCCCGCTTTTAAACTTGCTTCAATAAATTTATCCAGATCACCATCCAGTACCGACTGAGTATTTCGCGTTTCCACCCCGGTACGTAAATCCTTGATACGGGAATCATCCAGCACGTAGGATCGAATCTGGCTTCCCCAGCCGATATCTGACTTACTGTCTTCCATCACCTGTTTCTCAGCATTTTTCTTCTGCATTTCAAACTCGTACAGCTTGGCTTTCAACTGTTTCATCGCCTGATCTTTGTTTTTATGCTGGGAACGGTCATTCTGGCACTGAGTAACAATGTTGGTAGGAAGATGGGTAATACGTACCGCAGACTCGGTTCGGTTAACGTGCTGACCACCCGCCCCCGAGGCACGGTAAACATCAATACGCAGGTCCGCAGGATTGATTTCGATATCAATATCGTCATCCACTTCAGGGTAGACGAAAGCGGAACTGAAAGAGGTATGACGACGACCGCCGGAATCAAATGGACTCTTACGCACCAAACGGTGTACGCCGGTTTCAGTACGCAGCCAACCATACGCGTAATCACCCATGATTTTGATGGTGGCAGACTTGGTGCCAGCGACTTCCCCATCAGACTCTTCAATGATTTCGGTTTTGAAACCTTTGGCTTCCGCCCAGCGCAAATACATGCGCACCAACATGCTGGCCCAGTCCTGGGCCTCTGTACCGCCAGAGCCCGCCTGAATATCAAGATAACAGTCTGCACTGTCATACTCGCCAGAGAACATGCGGCGGAATTCAAGCTGACCCAGTTTATTTTCTAAAATATCCAGTTCGGCGTTGGTTTCGTTGAAGGTATCTTCGTCGTCCTCTTCCACCGCCAGCTCCAGCAAGCCAGTTACATCGTCCAGTCCTTGTGTCATCTGGTCGATAGTTTCGACAATGGCTTCCAGCGAGGAGCGCTCTTTCCCCAGCGTCTGTGCACGTTCTGGTTCATTCCAGACGTCAGGCTGTTCCAGCTCGGCGTTTACTTCTTCGAGGCGTTCTTTCTTGGCATCGTAGTCAAAGATACCCCCTAAGGACGGCTGTTCTTTCAGACAGGTCCTGAATGCGGTTTTTTACCGGATTAATTTCAAACATGATTTTTAGGATCTTACGTTAAGTCGTAGATGACGGAATGCATTTAAACCATCAATTCTAACGGATTAAGCTCAGGGTTTATAGCAATCTGTACAGATTTTGACGCTATCCGACGCGATCGGGCTCTGGCTGGCAAGATGCCGAGACCAGAGCAAAGGCAAAAACAGGATAATCACCACGAATCGGCATTACAACGGCCACAGATGTTCAATCAGTAACTGTACCGAACGTTTGCCGCGGTATTCATTAACATCCAGTTTATAAGCCATCTCCACCTGCCGTACGCTGATATCAGGCCACAACAACGTGTCGATGTTAAAGGCGATACCATCCAGCAGGGGCCCGCCGTTCATCGGTTCCACCATGACTTTCAGATGACGTTCTCCCACCAGTTTTTGCTGCAACAGACGAAAACGTCCATCAAATGTTGGCTCCGGAAATGCCTGCCCCCACGGGCCAGCCTCACGCAACATTTCCGCAGTAGTCAGCGTCAGATCAGGTAATTCCAGCTCTCCGTCCGACCAGATCACACCTTCTAACTGCGATGCATCCAGCCAGTCGCCCACCAACTCACCGAAACGCAGCCGGAATTCATCAAAATGGGTTTCCTCCAGCGATAGTCCAGCGGCCATCGCATGGCCGCCAAATTTCAGCATCAAACCGGGATAAAGCGTATCCAGTCGCTCCAGCGCATCGCGCAGATGCAAGCCAGCAATTGAGCGTCCTGAACCTTTCAGAATACCGTCACCGGCAGGCGCAAAAGCGATCACCGGACGATGAAAGCGCTCTTTGATACGTGACGCCAGAATGCCAACCACGCCCTGATGCCATTCCGGGTGGTACATTGCCAGCCCATAAGGTAATGCGTCACGGCTGCGTTCCAACTGATCACACAGACGCAGCGCTTCCACTTGCATTCCTTGTTCAATTTCACGCCGGGTCTGATTCAGAGCATCTAAATCATTGGCCAGCATCCGCGCCTGCACAATGTCATCACTTAGTAGCAATGCTACACCGATGGACATATCATCCAGCCGTCCTGCCGCATTCAACCGCGGTCCCAGCGCAAAGCCCAGATCACTGGCGGCCAATTTACTCGCATCACGATTAGCAACTTCGAGCAAGGCACGGATACCCGCACGGCATTTTCCCGCGCGAATACGGCTTAACCCCTGCGCGACCAGAATGCGGTTATTGGCATCCAGCGGTACCACATCAGCAACAGTGCCAAGCGCCACCAAATCCAACAATTCTGCCAGATTGGGCTCAGCCAGTCCCTGTTGCACGAACCAGCCAGTCTCCCGCAGCCTGGCACGTAGCGCCATCATCAGATAAAACGCCACACCGACGCCCGCCAGCGATTTGGACGGAAACGCACAGCCGGACAAATTGGGGTTAATCATGGCATCGGCGGCAGGCAGAGTTTCACCCGGCAGATGATGGTCAGTCACCAGTACGCTAATGCCTCGTTGATGGGCATCATCCACACCGGCATGGGAAGAGATACCGTTATCCACGGTAACGATTAATTCCGCGCCTTTTGCCGCCGCCTGCGCCACCACCTCCGGACTCAGGCCGTAGCCATCTTCAAAGCGATTTGGCACCAGATATTGAATATGACGGCCACCCATACTGCGCAGCGCCAACAACGTCAATGCGGTACTGGTGGCACCGTCGGCGTCGAAATCGCCGACGATCACGATGCAAAGGTTGTCGGCCAGTGCTTGCTGTAACACATCAACCGCATGTTCAATACCGTCCAGCAAATGGTAGTCCAATAATCCCCGCAGGCTGCGTTCCAGCTCTTGTGCCGCCTTAACGCCACGTTGAGCATACAGCCGACGTAACAAAGGCGGCAGAGAAACGGGTAAATCAATATGTTCCGCCGCCGGACGGCGACGGAGCTGGGTAATGAATTCCACTTAATCACCTGACTTCAGTGATGCCTTATGCGCTTCCAGCATAGCAAGCATCTCTTTCGGATCCTGATAACCTGGAACCACCGTGCCATCGTCCATCACGACAGCCGGCGTACCCCGTACACCGAACAATACGCCAAGCCGGTACTGCGCAGTGATGTCGGTCTTGCAGGTAGCCGGGGAAATATCATCCCCTTTCATCGCGGCATCAAACGCTTTTTTTCGATCGGCGACACACCAGATGGACTGCATGTCTTTTGCTGTCTCCGAGTGAGGCCCCTGCCGTGGAAACGCCAGATAGCGCACGGTAATGCCCAGGGCGTTGTAATCGCTCATCTGCTCATGCAGCTTGCGGCAGTAACCACAAGTGATATCGGTGAATACCGTGATGACGTGCTTTTCATGCGCCGCCTTGTAGATGATCATCTGATCCTGCAAGGCTTCCATGTTATTTTTCAGCGCATGATTCGTGACATTGACCGGTGTCTTACCGCTGACATCATATAGCGGCCCCTGTAGCAGGTGTTTGCCATCCTCGGTGATATACAACACACCACTGTTGGTCAGCAGCGTTTTCATCCCATTGACCGGAGCGTCCTGAATCTCTGCATTTTGCATCCCCAGACGGGCCAGTGTCTGTTTAATTGCCGCATCATCGGCGTGAGCCAGCCCGGTTACGCTGGTAGCCAACAAAGAAAGCAGTAATACACTCTTTTTCATTCGTTAATCCTGTTATCGGTAAGGCGCATGCGCCGGGCTAATCCGTTATGGCAGGTCTTCGTCAGTCATCATATCCGTAAATGGCCTGTCATGCCCGAGGATGATGCTGTTTATGCAGTTGTTTAAGGCGCTCTGTCGCGACATGTGTATAAATTTGCGTGGTGGAAAGGTCACTATGACCCAACAGCATCTGTACAACCCGCAAATCAGCGCCGTGGTTCAATAAGTGGGTCGCAAAGGCATGACGCAAAACATGCGGAGAGAGTTTCGCACTATCAATAGAGGCGAGAATCGCATAGTGCTTGATACGATGCCAGAAAGTCTGACGAGTCATTTTCTGACTCCGGTTGCTGGGAAACATGATATCCAGTGTCCGGCCATTCAGTAACCAGGGACGGCTGTATTCCAGGTACTGCTCCAGCCAGTAAACCGCTTCTTCCCCCAGCGGCACCAGCCGTTCCTTGTTACCTTTTCCGACTATGCGCACCACCCCCTGATGCAGGCTGACATCACTGATGGTCAGTCCCACCAGTTCGGAAACACGCAACCCAGTGGCGTACAACACTTCCAGCATGGCTTTATCCCGCAGTTCAAGTGGTTGCTCGACGCTGGGTGCCTTCAATAGAGAGTCGACTTGCGCCTCCGACAAGTCTTTTGGTAAACGCTGCGGTAACTTGGGAGAAGAGAGCACCGCACTAGGATCGTCCAGCCGCTGTTTTTCCCGATAAAGATATTGAAACAGGCGCCGCATGGCACTCAACAGACGAGCCGAACTGGTCGCTTTATAGCCACCCTCGATCCGTTCCGCCAAAAATGCTTGTAAATCCAGTGATTGAACCTGCAACAGATGATTGTCGTGATGCGCCAGCCACTCGGCCAGCGACTGCAAATCCAGCCGATAAGACGCCAGCGTATTCTCCGCCAGATTCCGCTCCAGCCATAAGGCATCGAGAAACTGCTCAATCAATGCCTGATCCTGTTCATGCATACGCTTTTCCTCTTTATCTTTCGGCTGACGCTTATCTGTCTCTACAGACTATTTTCCGTTGCAACAGAACGTAAATGGAATAAAACCACACTGAATACCCCCCATGTTACGCCAACAGAAAATGAAGACGGCTCCGTAATATGAATTGTCAGTACAACCTGTTGTACTCAAAACAAAAAAATCCGTGAAGTTGCTCACAACTATAAATGCTATTTTCCCGTTTTTTCGCACCACCTACGGTTACATGACCTCCGTCACATAATACCTGAAGAGAACCCACAATACTGATTCCACTAAGCAAGACAGGAGTCCAATATGTTGGAATCAAGCAAAGTTCCGGCGCTGACCCGCGCGATAGAGATCATGAATCTAATTGCCCGCCGAGGTCCACTTTCAGCCGCAGAGATCATTGCTGAACTCACCATCCCGAAAAGCACCGCCTATCTGTTGCTGGCTGAACTGAAGCGGCATCGCTTCATCTCTGTGGATACCAACGATAACTATTGCCTGTGGACAAAACTGGTGGAATTGGCAGAACACGCGCTTAGCAAAATCGATCTGCGTGAAATCTCCCGTGCACGCCTGACACAATTGATGGAGCAGACCAACCTGCTTTGTCATCTGGGAATCATTGACAATGGAAACGCCTACTACATTCTGAAAGTCGAATCCTCTTCCACCATCAGTGTGCGTTCACATGAAGGGAAAAGCCTGTCGCTCTCGCGTTCAGGTATCGGCAAATGTCTGCTTGCCTGGCAACCGGAAGAACAGCGCGAAAAAATTATTGCCGACCTCGACTTCACAGCCAAAACCCCCAGCACCATCACGACACCGGAGCAATTACACACCGAACTCAACCATATTCGCCGCCAGGGCTGGAGCTATGACAATGGCGAAGATTATGGGGATGTTCGCTGCGTCGCCGCACCGGTATTCAACAGTCGTAACGAACTCACTGCCGCCATTTCGGCAGTAGGAACACGGTTGCAAATCAATAACGACAACCGTGATCTGCTCGCGAGCCAAACCCTCGCCTGCGCCAGGGATATTTCCCGTTTACTGGGTTGGAGAAGTCCGTTCGATTCCCAAACAGCCTAAACCTTATATATAACTACAATAGTGGAGAATGAAAGATGACCTTACCTACTATCAAACATATCCGCGCCTGGACCTTAGGTGGAGCCACCGCAGAGAAAGGCAGTGGTGGTGCCGATTACCACGATCAGGGAGGCAACCACTGGATCGACGATCACATCGCCACACCGATGAGCAAATACAAACAGTATGAACAGTCACGTCAGTCTTTCGGGATCAACGTGCTGGGTACACTGGTGGTGGAAGTCGAAGCGGATAACGGCCAAACGGGCTTTGCGGTGTCTACCGCGGGTGAAATGGGCTGTTTTATTGTCGAAAAACACCTCAACCGCTTCATTGAAGGCAAATGCGTCAGCGACATCAAGCTGATCCACGATCAGATGCTGAACGCCACCATGTACTACTCCGGTTCTGGTGGTCTGGTGATGAACACCATTTCCTGCGTTGATTTGGCGCTATGGGATCTGTTTGGCAAGGTCGTGGGGTTGCCAGTGTATAAACTCTTGGGTGGCGCAGTACGCGACGAGATCCGTTTCTATGCAACTGGCGCACGTCCCGACCTCGCCAAAGAAATGGGTTTTATCGGCGGCAAAATGCCCACGCACTGGGGGCCACACGATGGTGATGAAGGCATCCGCAAAGATACGGCCATGGTGGCGGATTTCCGCGAAAAATGCGGACCAGACTTCTGGCTGATGCTTGATTGCTGGATGAGCCAGGACGTCAACTACGCCACCAAACTCGCCCACGCCTGTGCGCCTTACAACCTGAAATGGATCGAGGAGTGTCTGCCGCCACAGCAATATGAAGGCTACCGGGAATTGAAACGCAGCGCGCCGGCGGGAATGATGGTCACCAGCGGTGAACACCACGGCACACTGCAATCCTTCCGTACACTGGCGGAAACCGGCATCGATATCATGCAACCGGATGTCGGCTGGTGTGGCGGCCTGACCACACTAGTCGAGATTGCCGCTATCGCCAAATCTCGCGGCCAGCTAGTGGTTCCGCACGGATCATCCGTCTATTCCCATCACGCGGTGATCACCTTTACCAATACACCGTTCAGTGAATTCCTGATGACCAGCCCTGACTGCTCCACCCTACGTCCGCAGTTCGACCCCATCCTGCTCAATGAGCCGGTGCCGGTAAACGGTCGTATGCACAAGTCAGTGCTTGATAAACCGGGATTCGGCGTCGAGTTGAACCGGGATCTCAACCTGCTGCGCCCTTATACCCATTAATTGCGCTGTCACGGGCCCCATTACCTGCTGGGGGACCGTGGCTACACATCACCTCTGACGAGGACACATACTATGAATACCGTTCTGGAAAGCGCGGTGAAAAAGAACCGTGCGCGGTTGATTCCGTTCATGCTGTCGTTATACATCCTGGCATTTCTCGATCGCTCCAATATCGGATTTGCTAAAGAGGCTTATCAGCTTGATACCGGTCTGAGCAACGAAGCATATGCACTGGGCGCCGGTATTTTCTTTGTGGTGTACGCCTTCCTCGGCGTCCCAGCCAACTTGTTGATGCGCAAATGGGGAGCTCGTCGCTGGATTGGAGGCACCGCCCTGATATGGGGTTTGCTCTCTGCCGCAATGGGATATGCTGATAGCGAAGCCAAATTTTTGCTCGTACGAACCCTGTTGGGTGCGGCGGAAGCGGGCTTCTTTCCTGGCATGATTTATCTGACCTCGCAATGGTTCCCACAAAACCATCGAGCCAGGATTATGGGACTGTTTTACATGGGTGCGCCACTGGCGTTGACGCTGGGTTCCCCGCTATCCGGCGCGCTACTGGAGATGCATGGTTTTATGGGGCATCCTGGCTGGTACTGGATGTTCATCATCGAAGGCGGACTAGCGGTAATTGCCGGACTAGTGACATTCTTCTATCTTGATGACACGCCACAGCAGGCTCGTTTCCTCAGTACAGAAGAAAAACAGGCGCTAATAGAGCAGTTGTCAGGGGAAGAGGAGAAAAAAACCACCTCTCGTTTTACCGATGCCATCACCAATGGCCGGGTCTGGCAATTAGCCATTATTTACATGACCATTCAGATTGCAGTATATGGATTGATCTTCTTCCTGCCGACGCAGGTAGCAGCACTGATGGGCACCAAAGTCGGCTTTGTCGTCTCTCTGGTTGCTGCCATTCCCTGGGTAGCGTCGCTGTTTGGTACGTTACTTATTCCCTATTACTCTGATAAAACGGGTAACCGTCGCAACCTCGCGGCGATGACGCTGCTGGCAGCTGCACTCGGTATTGGTATTTCCGGCCTCGTCAGCCCTATATTGGCGATGATCGCCTTGTGTGTAGCGGCAGTCGGATGTATCGCCGTACAACCGGTATTCTGGACCATGCCGACGCAGTTGCTTTCCGGTACGGCGCTGGCGGCAGGGATTGGTTTTGTCAATCTATTCGGCGCAGTTGGCGGTTTTCTGGCACCACTTATCCGTGTTAACGCCGAATCGTTCTTCCATAACAGTGCTGCCGGACTATTGGCCCTCGCAGGCGTCGCGGTTATTGGCACATTGATTATTCTCACCCTGAGTGTGGCAAAAAAGGCAACGCTGACGACCCAGGTCAATCGCTAAAGCACCACCTGAAGTAAGGATTATTATGAACAGTGAATTAGAAAAGGATGCCTTAAACAACAAGGTATTAGCCAACCCGTTCAAACGGGGACTCCAGAATGGAGAGGTACAAATAGGCCTATGGCTCAGCAGTACATCGTCTTATCTGGCAGAGATAGCCGCAACATCATCTTACGACTGGCTACTGATCGACGGCGAACACGCACCCAACACGATGCAAGATCTCTATCATCAGCTCCAGGCCATTGCGCCTTATCGTAGCCAACCCGTTATCCGACCGGTAGAAGGACAACGCAGTGTCATCAAGCAGGTACTGGATATCGGTGCGCGTACCTTGCTGATCCCCATGGTGGATACCGCTGAACAGGCACGGGACGTGGTATCAGCGACCCGTTATCCGCCGCATGGCATACGCGGCGTCGGCGCCAGCGTTGCCCGTGCCGCACGCTGGGGCAGAGTAGAAAACTACATGGCGAAAGCCAATGAAGAGCTGTGTCTGCTGATTCAGGCGGAAAGTAAAACCGCGCTGGATAATCTGGACGAGCTACTGGAAGTAGAAGGCATTGACGGTATTTTTATCGGTCCCGCCGATCTCTCTGCATCGCTGGGCTACCCCGATAATTCAGGCCACCCGGAAGTACAGCGAATTATCGAACAGAGTATCCGACGCATTCGCGCCGCTGGCAAAGCCGCCGGTTTTCTGGCAGTAGATGTCGACATGGCGAAGCGATGTATTGCCTGGGGAGCCAATTTTGTAGCGGTTGGCGTAGATACCATGCTCTATACAGAGGCGCTGGATGCGCGTCTGGCGCAGTTCAAACCCGCCACAACCGCTGCAACGCAGCAAAAAACCAGCTATTAGTCGTTGTTCAACAGCCAGGGACGGCTGTACACCCGAGACAGTTTCACCTGCCAGAGTGTATCGTTTCTCATCAGAACCGGTCGTTCCCTATTACCATCCCTTGCCTGTCAATTTCCCACCATTATTTTCCACAAGCATGAACGGGGTACAATTCGGCAATAATGTTCATATTTGTAACATCCTGTGGCAAAACCCAGACGTTAAGGAATTATGTTTCATTATTTCTCAATCTTCCGGGATACGCGCCCCATAAGGCCTGGCAACCAACGTTAGCTGAGTTTGAAAAGAAGTTTTTTCTATGCATAGAATGCGCGTTCGTATGTTAAAAAAAAGAAAAACTTATGCAAGCCTCCATCACATCCACCATCGAAAATGACGCTCTTGCCACACCGGTTAACTCCCGTAACAAGGTTGTGGTGGCTTCATTGATCGGTACCGCGATCGAATTTTTCGATTTTTACATCTATGCCACTGCGGCAGTGCTGATCTTTCCGCATATTTTCTTCCCCCAGGGCGATGCCGCGGCAGCCACGCTGCAATCGCTGGCCACCTTTGCCATTGCCTTCATTGCGCGCCCCATTGGCTCGGCGTTGTTCGGCCATTTTGGCGACCGCATAGGACGAAAAGCCACACTGGTTGCCTCACTATTAACCATGGGTATTTCCACCGTACTTATTGGCCTGTTACCAAGCTATGCGTCTATCGGCGTTATGGCACCATTGCTGCTGGCACTGGCCCGCTTCGGACAAGGGCTGGGGTTAGGTGGTGAATGGGGTGGCGCTGCCCTGCTGGCAACCGAAAATGCCCCCGCCCATAAGCGTGCGCTGTATGGTTCATTCCCACAGTTAGGTGCGCCGATTGGCTTTTTCTTCGCTAACGGCACTTTCCTGCTGCTCTCCTGGGGACTGACCAACGAGCAGTTTATGAACTGGGGCTGGCGTGTACCGTTTATTTTCTCTGCGGTACTGGTCATCATCGGTCTTTATGTTCGAGTTTCCCTGCATGAAACACCGGTGTTTGCCAAAGCGGTCAAAGCCGGGAAGCAGGTACGTATCCCGATAGGTACGCTGTTAAATAAACACCTAAAAGCAACAGTTCTCGGCACTTTCATCATGTTGGCCACCTATACGCTGTTCTACATCATGACCGTCTACTCCATGACATACGGCACTACGCCAGTCCCTGTCGGTCTGGGTATTCCACGTAATAACTTTCTGTGGATGTTGATGATTGCGGTCATTGGTTTTGGCCTGACGATCCCGATAGCCGGCCATCTGGCGGACATTTTTGGCCGTCGCAAAACCATGATCGTGATAACCTGCGCAATGCTGGTGTTCGCGATGGTTTTCCCTTCTCTGCTGGGCTCGGGTAATCAAATACTGATCATGGCATTTCTGGTGTGCGGGCTGAGCATGATGGGATTAACCTTTGGCCCGATGGGTGCTCTGCTGCCGGAACTGTTCCCCACGGAAGTGCGTTATACCGGCGCATCGTTTTCCTATAACGTCTCATCCATTCTGGGCGCTTCCGTTGCACCCTATATCGCCGCCTGGCTGACCAACCACTATGGTTTGTTCTATGTGGGTGTTTATCTGGCCGCGATGGCATCATTGACGCTGATTGCCTTGTTGCTGACCAAAGAAACCCGCCATCACTCGTTCGATTAATCTTCACGGTGAAGGCGTTACTGCCTTCACCGCAGACCGTTGACAAACCTACGTAGAGCGTCAGAACGGTGATAATGAGGAAGAGAAGTAAAGCATCCGCGCCAGGGATGGCGCGGCTTGAGCTTACAGGGAGGTACTTGCAGCGTCTTTACGATCTTCTCATTATCGCCGCTATATAGACATTGTCATCAAACTCCGGTGAAGGCGTTACTACCTTCACCGCTTCCTGAATCACATCATCATTTCGTCTATACGAGCACCGAATATTCCGTTAGGCTAGCGGCCATAACACCGTTCTGCCCATCGTGGTAAACGGTATCCTTCATCCATTCAACAATCATCAACTGCTTATGAATATCGGTCTTTTTTACGGTTCCAGCACATGCTACACAGAAATGGCGGCAGAGAAAATCCGCGACATTCTGGGTGAAGAACTGGTTGAGTTGAACAATGTCAAAGACGTCGCCCCGCAACACATGGAAGAGTACGACATCCTGATCCTTGGCATTCCCACCTGGGATTTTGGCGAAATCCAGGAAGATTGGGAGGCTATCTGGGCCCAGCTTCCCGAGCTGAATCTACGGGGAAAAATCGTGGCGTTATATGGCATGGGCGACCAACTAGGGTATAGCGAATGGTTTCTTGATGCGCTGGGCATGTTACATGACCAATTGCAGCCACTGGGCGTGAAATTTATCGGCTACTGGCCGACCGAAGGTTATGAATTCATCAGTCCGAAAGCATTAACGGCAGAGGGTAAACATTTTGTCGGACTGGCGCTGGATGACGTGAATCAATACGACCTGAGTGATGAACGCCTCCAGCAATGGTGTGAACAGATTTTGCTGGAAATGGCAGCACTGCTGTGAATACCAGACTCTGATACCACATCACGCGATGCGTTGAGCTCAACAACAACGTCATCACGAAAGGACGACTATACACGGGCCCGACACGCGTTAAGGCCCCTGCCAGAACCTCTCGTTTTCACCCTGCAATCCGGCTCTGCTACGGTTTGCAGCTATTTTTCCGGCAAATGACTAGGGGCTGTTTATCTTTTTCTGTATAAATTTTACTCAGCGATACATCGGTAGCCACGTCATTGAAAACGCCAGTGATACCATACTAACGTAATCCCTTGCTAATTCGTCATATCTCATTGATATTGTACGAAAGTGTTTAATCCTCGCAAAAGCATTCTCAACTGAATGTCAATACTTATATAAGCACCAATCATGGCTTTTCCAAACTACTCTGCTTCTTACAGTTTTTGTCTTTATGATTTTACGGCAATCATTGCTGTGAAAATTAGTTGTCATATCCTGCCAACTCGCTAAGTCGAGCTCGAAAAACCCAAGCCTGATAGAAGTTGTAAAAAAGCATGACGGGGACGAAACCAAGCATGGTATAGGTAAAGGCACCTGATGAGTTTGAAGGGTTAGCCGCATCAAATATAGTCATGGTACCAGGTACAAACCAAGGATAGAGCGTCACCATCATGATTGAAAAATTAATAAAGACAATAACAGCGAGCCAAAGCATGGCCCGCACATCTCGCTGCTGATGTGATGCATTACGCATTGCCCAGGTGGCGTACAGAACCACAGCACCTGAAAGCATAAAAGCCCACCAGTAGGGTCCAGTCCACTTATCTCTGGCCCATGAAAACTGGATAAATGTCCAGATAACGGTACTGAGAATGGCCACCAATGCCAGATAAAACATAACATTCGTCCATTTCAATGCGTTATGGTAAATATTGCTTTCCCGATCAAAACGGGCCCGAAGATAGGCCCCCCCGGCCAACGAAGCAGCAATCGTTGCAGTGACTCCTGTCCAAAGGCTAAACGGGGTTAGAAATGCTAGATAACTGCCAGAAAATGTAGGCACCTCTGTCCCCGTCATCGGGAATCCCTGAAGAAATGCCCCCAAAGAAACACCCGCAGAAAATGCCACCATCAGGCTACCAACCCCAAATCCCAAATCCCAAAAAACTCTACTGCGTTTTGAATAGTGGTGAAATTCCAAAGATATCGCCCGCAGGATGATACCCCAAAGTACAAACATCAGAGGAATCATTAAATAGTGGAACAGTGAACCATAGGCCATGGGGAAAGTACCAAAAAGTGCCCCACCTACCACCACAAGCCAGGTTTCATTTGCGTCCCAGGTGCCTGCCATGGAAGCCATGATCGATCCTTTTTCTTCACTATCCGAATAGAATAAAGAATAAATGCCGGCCCCCAGATCGGAACCATCAAGAATGATGTAAATCACGACAAACAAGCCAATTAAAACCCACCAAATAAGCGTTATCCATTGGTAGCTGTGTGTAATATCCATAATATGTTGCATATTCATTCTCTTTAACTTCGACTAAATGGTAGGCCGTACAAACAACGGTTTTCCTTCAGACTCTTCTCTTTTGGACATATTGCCCAGCGGCATGACCTCTGTTGGCGCTACACCATGAACCACTTCTGTATTCATATCGGGGCCTTTGCGGATAACTTTGGAAAAAAAGTACCAAGCCCCAAACCAGACAAGAAGGTCAAAGACCATAAAACCGATAAACCAAATAATCTCTGCTATAATGCTCATTTGGCTCACACCTTCTGAGGTGCGCATCAATCCGTTGATAATCCAGGGTTGACGGGCTATTTCACGAGTCCACCAACCTGTCCAAATGGCAAGGTAGGGCAAAATAGAACTCAAGACAACCGTGCGCAAAAACCAAGGGTGATGCTGTAATTTTTTGGCTGTAAACTGCCCACGAATACGCAAATAAAGTGCCCAAAAAGCCACTAACATCAAAGCCATTCCAGCAGCTACCATAATGCGGAAGGCGTAAAAAGGAATCAGAACAGGAGGGCGATCCGTCTTCTTAAATTGATCCAGGCCTTTTACAGTGCTAACCCATTTATGATCTTCAATCAAACTGAGAACATGAGGAATCGCAATCTGAACATCGTTTGTTCCTTTGGCTTCATTAGGCCATGCAAGCAGGTTCCAGCTTGTGTTTGGACTACCATCGGCATTATATGTATGCCAGTGTCCTTCCATTGAGGCCAAAGCAGCAGGGTCATGTTTAGCGACGGATTGCCCTAACGCATCCCCCATATAAACTTGCAGGGGTGCCACAATGACCAGTGCCATAATTGAGGCTGTCAAAGTGTGCATAAACATTTTAGAGTAGCGATTTTTATAAATCATCCAAGCTGAAATACCCGCCACAAAAAACAGTCCAATTTCAAAACAAGCAATAAGCATATGAGGAAATGCGGTCAAAAAATTTGGATTGAAAATGGCATCTGTCCAGTTATCAACCAAAAATAATCCTTTTTCTAAGTGAATACCTGTTGGTGTTTGCATCCAGGAATTGGCATCCAAAATCCACATGGCAGACAACATCGAAGAAAACGCAACGTTAAAGGTTGCGAAAAGATGCATTTTCTTGCTTATTTTACCCCAGCCAAAAATCATCAGGCCGATGAAACCCGCTTCATACATAAAGGCGGTAATCGTTTCGTAACCGAGAATATTGCCAAAAAACGGCCCTGCGGCTTGGGAAAAAGGTCCAAAGAGAATGCCAAAAGACATTTCCATTGTGACCCCTGTGGCCACGCCTGCCCCAAAATTAATGATGAATAGTTTTTCAAAAAAACGTGTCAACCGATACCATTCATCATTATTAGTCTTAAGCCAACGCCATTCACTAAAAAACAGAAAGGTGGCTAAACCAATGGTCAGCGGCGGATAAATAATGTGCATCGTCGTGATCCATCCAAAATCAAGTCTGGCAAGGTCAGTCATGAGTGAGGGGTCTGTCATTTTGTTTCTCCAGACGTTTGAAATTAAAAGACTGTTACGAGGCAGATGGTGTAAGGATGCATTGATCTTGTTGAAACCAGAGCAAGCTTTTTTCTCTAAAACTTATCATATATTATGATGATTTTATGATGTATATCAACCTATGTTTAGTATCTTGACTATTTAAAGCATAGAAGCCGCTTACCTCCTTAATCTGCAGTTATTGCAATTTAAGGAGGGCTAAAATTAAGGGATAATACGCCCTTCATCCATCATCAAGCTGTGATCCGCGAGTGTAAGTAACTGTGGACGGTGAGTAATAATGATTGCCGTTCGGCCCTGCAATAACCTCGCCAATGCTTGGGTCACTTGTTGTTCTGTGGTGGCATCTAGCCCTTCTGTGGGCTCATCCAAAATGACGATAGGGGCGTCCTTAAGGAGTGCTCTGGCAATGCCGATGCGCCGAATTTGTCCGCCTGACAGCCGGGTTGCCGCTTCCCCCACCTCGGTGTCAAACCCCTCAGGCAAAGCCAGAATATCATCTAGGATAGCCGCAGCACGACAAGCATTGAGCAATTCCTCATGTGTCGCATTGGGTTTTGAGAGGTATAAATTAGCCGCTAGAGTTGTATTAAATAGATGGACCTGCTGAGTGACAACCGCACAGAGTTTGCGGACAGTGTCGCCACTCAAATCCCCTAGACTCGTCTCGCCGATTGTAATTTGCCCACCATCGGCCGCCCAAAATTTGAGTAATAGCTGTGTCAAACTGGTTTTTCCAGAACCACTTGCTCCCCGAATGGCCAATTTTTGTCCTTGTTCTAAATAAAAGCTCACCTCGTGAAGAGCGCGTTGCTTGCCTTGCGGATAGGCAAAACACACCGAATCAAATCGTATGTCAAACTTTTGTGGTGCCGCACAAGGATTAATTGGGTCACTGACAGCTGGTTCTGCATTGACCAGATCCAGAATGCGACGTGCTGCACTTCGGGTTTCGCCTAATGCACGAAAGGCAACGGGTAGCGTAGCAACAGCCTCAAAGCTGGCCATGCCAAAAAAGGCCAGCATGACGAGTTGTGGCCCATCGAGTTGAGCACTTTGCACCAAAGAAATGGCAATAACAATCATGGACAGCCAAGTTAATTGACTAAAAAGCCCCGTCAAAGCGGTGCTACTTGCATCAATGCGATTTTGTTGCCTTTGAGGCACAACCAGTGCTTTGTTTTCTTCTTGAATGATGTCTATGCGTTGTTGCGGGTCATCATAGAGCGTTATTTCGGCCAAACCTCGTACAGTCTCACTGGTTCGTTGGCGCAAGGCCGCCCTTGCTTCAACAATTTTCTGACCACTGTTCATGCCCAAATATAGGGCCGCCCAAGGTAAAACTAGACCAACGATCAACAACCCCACTAGATTAGTCAAGGCAATAGCAGGGCTCCAAAATAAAAGGAACATCATCATCAAAAAACTGGCAAACAGCGCAGCTAAAGTAGGAGTCAATAACCGCAAATAGGCGTTTTCCAAACTATCAATGTCAGCACTAATTCGGCTTAATAAATCACCGCCTTGATAATCCTGAAGTCCTGCAGGCGCTAAAGGCTCTAATCGTTCAAAAAACCATTGCCGCAACCCAGCCAGTAGTCTAAAAGTCGCTTCATGGGTAATCAATCGTTCAAGATATCTGCCAACGGTACGCAAAATCGCCAAACCACGAATCGCTGCCGCTGGGGTAAAATAATTTATAGCTGTAGCGGTCAAGCCACTAATGGCCATTGCCGTAATAAACCAGCCAGACACAGCAAGCAATGCCACATTAGCGAGAATAACAGTGGTAGCAAGCAGCACCCCTGTAATCATCCAACCAAGATACGGACGACTGATCTCGAAAAGCCAGCGGAGTTCTCTATTATTTTGTTTACGATTCATAACCCAGCCTTGCGATACTGATGATAGTATTTAGCGTAAGCCCCTTTTAAAGACATCAACGCGTCATGTGACCCTTGCTCGATGATTTCTCCACCATCAAGTACCACAATTTGATCACTTTGCTCAATCGTAGTCAGTCGGTGTGCGATAGTTAGCAGGGTTCGGCCAACAGCCAGTCTGGCAATGGCCTCTGTAATCAGTCGTTCACTGTGAGGATCTAAACTGGCAGAAGGTTCATCAAGAAGCACCACGGGGGCATCCTTGTAGAAAGCACGCGCCAGGGCAATCCGTTGAATTTCGCCACCAGAAAGTCCTTGCCCCCGGTCACCTATAATCGTCTGAAAACCGTGTGGCAGACGATTAATAAAATCCAATGCGTATGCATCCTGTACCGCTTGGTGTAGTGCCACATCATGACCCTGCAAGCGAGGAGACAAGGCAATATTTTCTTCGATGGTGCCATGAAACAAGGTGGGGTTCTGGGGCACCCATGCCACATGCTGATACCAACTACGAGGGGATATCTGTGCTAAGGGTTTTGTGTCAATTATAATTTCACCTTGCGTAGGGCTTAAAAAACCCAGCAGTAATTGCCCCAATGTCGACTTCCCAGCACCACTGGCACCAATAAGCACCGTGTGACTGCCTGCTGGAAGATTAAGGTTCACACCACAAATAACGGAATCACGCTTGGGGTAAGCAAAATGGAGGTGAGAAAAGGTAATTTGTGGTGCCTGTTTTAGGCACAGTTCAATTTCGCCATTGTGCCCAGAGGGCGCCTGGGTATTGAGCAGTTCAATAATCGGTTCGACGGCACCCAGTGCATCCATCCGAGCATGAAACTGAGTCCCCATGCTGCGCAAAGGAAGGTAGAACTCTGGGGCAAGTAAAAGCACAAAAATGCCATTAAGGTAATGAATATCGCCATACATCAAGCGAAAACCAACATATACGGCTACCATGGCAATGCTGATGGCCGCAAAGAACTCCAACACCATTGAAGAAAGAAAAGCGATACGCAATACTTTCATGGTTTGCAGGCGGTAATCTTCTGCGATCTGGCCGATAAAATGAGCTTCTCTTTGGGCTGCATTAAATAATTTGAGTGTCGTCAGTCCCTCAATCATATCAAAAAAGTGTGCCCCCATTCTCGTCAGGATGCGCCATTGGCTACGATTAAGCTTTTCTGTTTGACTACCGATGATAATCATAAACACGGGTAACAACGGAGCTGTAATAGCCAGAATCAGTCCCGATACCCAGTCAAATGGAAAAACAAAAACCAAAATAGCCACAGGAATAATGATGACCAGTTGCCTTTGCGGCAAATACAGGCTGAAATATTTTTCAAGTGCCTCTACACCATCAACCAACTCGGTTGCACAAGCACCAGAGCGTTGCTCCCTGCTCCAGGCTGGACCTAGATCACTAATATGATTAAACAGGAGTGCTCTCAACTGGGTGCGCAGTCGAGCAGCAGCTTCAAAGGTGAATCGTTGGTTACCGTAATTGAGGATAGCTCGCAGAATAAATAAACCCACCATCCCTGCCAAATACCCCCAGACAGCCACAATAGACTCGTGTCTGATTGCTGTAGAATTCAGCACCCGTGCCAACATCCAGCATTGAGCAATTAAGAATAATCCATTAAAACCACCGAGAATGACGGCAATATTGAGAGGATTTTTAACCGCTTTAGCCTGTTTTTTGAGCCAACGATCCAATTCAAGAGTTTGTTCTCTATCTTGTAAGGAGATAGGGTTGGCCATGTGTTAATGTCCTTCGTGTTCAAATTACTAAGGAGCAGTATTGTATAGGTAAAAATTAGAGTATCTCAATCTAGTTAAAAAATCACAAACAAAGCGGTGGGAGGAAAACCCGCTTCAAATAATGAAGAACACAGGCCGCATATACAATAAACCTGAACATAGAATGACCTTTGAAGGCATCCTTTAGCGATTGCGAACAGAAATTTCCTAACATGATTTACCAACAGAGTTTGGTGACTGGAACGCCGTTTATCGTTGCTTTAACCTGCGGTCTAAGAAAGATGTATTGGATAAATTATTCAATGCGTTAGCAAAACCCGTTGATTATGATTGGGTATTTATCAGAGGGATAAAAAAATGATATTGCTCGAACAGAAAGTCTCGTTAACCATTTGAAGGAATGAACGTTTTTATCGCAGACAAACGTTATGACAGTGAAGATTTGAGGATGTAGTCGGTTCAAAAGGTAGTGAGACTGTTATTCCTAAAAGGAACGCTGTTCGAAATATAAATAAAGAAAGCATAGATTGGTGCTTATATAAGTATTGACATTCAGTTGAGAATGCTTTTGCGAGAATTAAACACTTTCTTGCAATATCAATGAGATATGACGAATTAGCAAGGGATTACGCCAGTATGATATCACTGACGTTTTCAATGATGTGGCTACCGATGTATCGCTGAGTAAAATTCATACAGTAAGGATAAACAGCCCCTAGCGTTTTTGAAACCATCTTGCACGCGCTGACGTATCAAAAAAGCTCCAGGCCACAAAGCGGCTTTGTTTCTGTCCCTGCGCCATATTGATGGTCCGCACTTTTTCGACTCCCACACTTTCCAGCGCACGATAAAGATCTGGCAGGTTTTCTTTACGGGAAACCAGTGACGTAAACCACAAACACTGCCGGGCAAAACCGGCGCTTTCATGGATCATCTGGCTGATAAAGGCTTTCTCTCCACCCTCACACCACAGTTCATCTTGTTGACCACCGAAATTCAGCGGCGAATTTTTGTCCAGCCCAAGATTATGGAGTTTACGCTGCGAGCCTTGTCGAGCATCGGCGGCTGACGCATGGAATGGCGGGTTACACAGAACGGCATCAAACGATTCATTCTTGTGGATGATCCCCGTCAGGATCGCGTTACTGTTTTTTTGACGGCGTAACCGAATAGCTCGATTAAGACCGGGGTTCGCCTCAATGGTGGCATTCGCCGCCTGCATCGCCTGAGGATTAATCTCACTTGCAGTAAAACGCCAGCCATACTCTCGATGACCAATCAATGGGTAGATGCAATTGGCACCGCAGCCAATATCCAGGATTGATGCATCACGCGGTATGACAGATTGATTATCCTCGGCCAGCAAATCAGCCAGATAATGAATATAATCCGCGCGCCCCGGCACCGGCGGGCAGAGAAAGTCTGCCGGGATAATCCAATGCTCAATCTGGTAAAAATGGTGCAATAACGCCTGGTTCAGCGTTTTAACCGCCTGTGGGTCGGCAAAATCAACCGATTCATCACCGTGGGCATTTACTTTCACGAACGGTATCAACGCCGGATGACTTTGTTTCAGCGTAGTAAAATCATAACGGCTGCGATGGCGATTACGGGAGTGCAGTACAGTTTTATCAGCGGGCGTGGTCATCAGCTTCTCTCTCATTGAACGGCGCGTAAGATACCTGCTGCGGTGCTCCCCGTAAATCATTGCCGTCATTTTTCTGCAAACGCCCAACCACGAAACATCATGCAGGTGGGCAAAAAGTGTATCAACAGTATTGATAGTAATGGAAAGGAACCGGGCCAGGCAGGAAAATGACAGGCGCCGGCAAGGCGCAGAAAACTATTTTACATCAGGCGATCACTCTGCCAGTTCTTATGCTGCAACAGCAAATGACACAAATGACGCCACTCTTCGTTCCCCATACTGTCCGACGCCAGCCATAAACTACGGCGGTACGGGCTTTTGCCCTCTACTGTGCGCAACGATAACAGGATACCGTTTTTCATTACCCACGGACGTTTTGTTATCTGCCATTCCCGGTGCTGCCAACGCAGATGGTTTTCGTTATATAGCACAATCTCCCCATGCCGGGATTTAATATTCCGTTGACTGCGAATAAAACCAAACATCACCAATGTCACCAGCCCCAGCCAGACAGACACATAACCATCTGGCCAGGGAGCCAGCAAAATCAGCAACACCAATAATCCGTGCGCCAGCAACGAGAAAAGCTGCATGCGCCAGGAAACCCGCAGATTACATTGCCACTGGACCACGGTTTTTATTTCGCGTTTGAATAAGGGAAACCATATGCTTCAAGCCCTGATCCGTTGGCTCACCGTGGTTCATCAGCCAGTTGAACAGATCGGGATCGTCGCACTGCAATAGACGGATAAAATTACGCTTATCGTCGTCACTCAATGTGTCATAGTCATGCTCAAAAAACGGCATGATTGAAATATCCAGCTCACGCATTCCGCGTCGACACGCCCAGTGAATACGTGGTTTATTATCGATATCCATGCTCTTTGCCTACTGTATCTTGGTGGTAACCGCCAGCCGCGATGAGAAGCGGTAGTGTAACCCGATTTCATCCGGTGGTATTCAACTAATAGTAACACTTTGACATATTTTACCGCAGCATTGACTCCCGTACATTTATGTCCTGCGAACTGCATCGAAAATAAGCGTGGTAACCCCATGACCATTAATAAGCCAATAACCGCTTGCAAAGCGCCGCCGCTCTTTTACCATGAAGTCATTCGCTTAAAGCACCTCACCGCAGGATGGTAATATGGCTAAGCCGCTTCCTTTTTCATCACAACCACTGTTTGCTTCATCCCAACTGCCCGCAACCCTGATGTCACTGGAAGACTGGGGGCTGGTCACCTTGTCTGGACCGGATACCGTCAAATACCTACAAGGACAGGTCACTACGGATGTCGTGGCACTGACGGCGGAACAACACGTCCTGTGCGCCCACTGCGACGCTAAAGGAAAAATGTGGAGTGACTTACGTCTGTTCCACTACGCCGATGGCATGGCATATATCGAACGCCGTACCGTGCTCGAAACCCAACTAAACGAGCTAAAAAAATACGCTGTCTTCTCAAAAACCACCCTCACCGCCGAGGACAACGTGGTGCTGCTGGCTGCCGCCGGTCAGCATATCCGCGACCTCATCGCGCCAGAGTTCGATACGCTGCCTGATGCAAAAAACACCGTAGTACAACTGCCGGGCGCGACATTGCTGCATTTTACGTTGCCTACCGAACGTTTTCTGTTGGTCCTTTCGGTTGAACGGACGACCTCCCTGTTGGAAACGTTGGGAGACAGCATTCGACGCAATAACAGCCATCAATGGTTGGCACTGGAAATAGAAGCCGGCCAGCCAATTATTGACAGCGCAAACAGCGCACAGTTCATCCCACAGGCGACCAATCTACAGGCGTTACAAGGTATTAGCTTTAGCAAGGGATGTTATGCCGGGCAGGAAATGGTGGCACGGGCCAAGTACCGTGGTGCCAACAAACGCGCCCTCTATTGGCTTTCGGGCAATGCGGCTATCGTGCCGGTAACGGGTGACAGTCTTGAACTACAGATGGGTGAAAATTGGCGGCGTACCGGCACCGTACTGGCCGCCTGTCGACTACAGGATGGGACGCTGTGGGTACAGGCAATACTGAATAACGATCTTGAGGTCGACAGTGTGCTACGGGTACGTGAAGACATCGGCAGTCAGTTGGCAATCCAAGCGTTACCGTATTCACTGGAAGAATAACCGGATATTGGTCATCAAGCTCATGGTCACGGAAATAATGAGCTTGGTGACCAGCCAAGGCACGGAATCAGACATACAAATAGATCGCCAGAAAATGACACAGACTGCCGCCCAGCACAAAACCGTGCCAGATAGCATGGTTGAAGGGAATACGCTTGCATACATAGAAGATAACGCCCAGCGTATAAAACGCGCCACCGATAACCAGTAGTGTAATACCGCCGGCAGAAATCTTCATCACCAACTGGTAGATGACAACCAGCGACGACCAACCCATAACCAGATACGTCATTAATGACAGCACTTCAAAACGGTGTGCGAACGCCAGCTTGAATATCACACCCAACAACGCCATGCTCCAGATGACAATCATCAACCCGTCAGCCAACGGGGTATTCAATCCCACCAACAGAAACGGCGTATAGGTTCCAGCTATCAGCAAATAGATGGCACAGTGATCAAACTTCTTCAGCCAGAGTTTTGCCCGTGGATGAGAAATGCCATGATAAAGCGTTGAAGCCAGAAACAGCAGAATCAAACTACCGCCGTACAGGCTGTAACTGGTAAGGGCCAGAGTATTATCACCATTGTTCACCGCCTGCACCAGTAGCAACACCAACCCGACAATCCCGAATACACAGCCAATCCCGTGGCTAATGCTGTTGGCAATTTCTTCTGCCAACGAATAATCCAAACCCCATATTTTCTTTGTCATTGCCAACCTCTGGTACTACGCGCAATCTCGCATCTCGTCAAAGACATTTTTGCGTCTGCGACGCACAAACCATGAACAGCTTAACTGAGAATAATTTCAGTGTACACGTGTAAGCTAAAATAAATCAGCTGATCCAACTTCATCACCTAATGGCAACCATCACTCGTATTAATCTCCACTCGCTTCCCCTACAATTGATGGGTTTTTATTGCCGGAGGTTACCTGGATGTCTCTTGCTTCAACCGTATTGAATTTTGGCTCCCTGACCGACGTAGTCGGGTTTTTAATGGAAATTGACAAGTTAAAAAGCGTGCAACGCCGTTCAAAAGTGATCGGCACATCACGCCATGAAGATTCCGCTGAACATAGCTGGCACTTTGCCGTCGCGGTAATGAGTCTGGCGCCTTACGCGGGAAAAGACGTGGATATTCAACGCGTCATTCAGATGGCGTTAATCCACGACATCGTTGAAATCGACGCAGGTGATGTTCTGGTCTACGACTTGCCCGCTCGCGCTGCGGTACATCAGCAGGAAGTTGCCGCCGCCGCACGTATCTTCGGCCTGCTGCCGGAGCCGCAACGACATTATTTCCAACAGTTATGGCAGGAATATGAAACCGGGGAAACAGCCAGCGCCCAATTTGCACTGATGATTGACCGCATCATGCCAGTCCTGATGAATTTGCATAATGGTGGTCAGAGCTGGGTGGAAAACGGCATCCGGCTGGAACAGGTATTGGCCCGTAACACCTTTATCAACGACATCAATCCAGAACTGTGGCAACACATGAAGCAACATCTGGAAGCCGCACAGAGCAAAGGTTGGCTGAAATAGTCGGCTTTATCATGCTTGAACAGAAGGTAAATCGGGTTCCGGCCACCGTGCTGGAATCTGATTTGCTATCGGGGGGCGGTATCGCTTAAAACCCGATACGGGCGGTGATTTGCTCATGAGTGAAAGAAACCGGGCAAGTAATTGCTATGGATGTCATTGAGCCCTACACATTTTTCTCATATCCTCATCATGTTAGGTGTGACCATCTACTCAGGTTTGTGTTTTCTGATAAGAAGTCATCATTTACCTAACCCAATAGAAACCGTAAACCCTGCGGCAACACCGGAAATTCCGCTGGTGTCACGACCTTACAGATTTACAATGTTGACGGAAAACACCTGATACCTTCACAGAAAAAAGGACTGGACGTGATACCAAGTTACCAGCAATTTATGCAGCCTTTTCTTGAGATTGCCCATAATGCTCGTGGACAGGAAGTTAAACTGCGGGATGTTATCAATCAGCTTGCAAACCAGTTTGGTTTAACTGAAGAAGAGCGTGTTGAAACCCTGCCTAGTGGCAAACAACCGGTACTCGATAATCGTGTTGGGTGGGCCAAAACCTATTTGATCAAAGCAGGGATGCTAGATTCGCCCCGCAGAGCTCACTTTATCATCACTTCTCGTGGTATCGATGCACTGAAAGACCCCAACGTAGAGATCAATAACGATTACTTAAAGCAATTTGATGAGTTTGTGGCCTTTAAGCAAAAAAGTAATGAGATAGAACTTCAGCCAACACAAATCTATGAACCCGGAATTGATACCGAGAGCGATATCACACCTGATGAAGCGTTGTTAAATGCATATAAACGTATTAACGATGCTCTGGCTGAAGAGATGCTTTCTCGCACCCGAAAAGTGTCCCCCGCGTTTTTTGAAACGCTGCTAATCGAGCTTTTACTTGCCATGGGCTATGGCGGTAGTGGCGAAGGCGCGGCCCAAGCATTAGGAAAATCTGGCGATAACGGTATTGATGGTGTAATTAACCAAGACCCGTTAGGCGTTGACCAAATATACATACAAGCCAAACGCTATGCCGAAGGCAACAACATTAGCGCCAGCGATATCCGCGGCTTTTTTGGAGCATTGAATCTTAAAAAAGCACAGAAAGGGATTTTCATTACTACGTCAGATTTCACGCCATCAGCAGTACAAACCGCCAAAGATTTATCTACACGTATTGTACTAATTAATGGCAAAGAATTAGCCAAACTCATGTTGCATTACAACATCGGCAGTCGTGATGAACAGGTATTATACCTGAAGAAAATTGACGAAGAGTTTTTTGAAGCCAGTTAAATGAGTCAAATGGAAGCACAAACCAGGGCAGAGTTAATTGATACACTATTGGCAATTTCCGGCTGAAATGTCAACGTTCCTACTCAGGTCGTCGAAGAGTTCGACATTCTTACGCAAGCGCTCAGGGAGTAAAAAACCCGCACAGGTAGTGCTCTGGTTGATGCCCATATGCGATCAGGCCATGCTGAGAACGTGCTGTTTTTGGTTGACCGCTACAATTGCAAGAGATCAAACCCACCGCTAATAATGAAGTCCTGAAGCAATTTATCGACTTTCATGTTGACCTTGAATACCGAAATACAGATATGCCACCATGATGATACTTCTCTACTGACCTTTTTGATTTCGCAAACCCACATTGAGGCAGACACAAATTTGACTAGTCCTGATATAGGTTGACACTTTTAAGCCTTAAAACGCCTGATGAACTTCATCGGGCGTTTTGTATTTTAAAGACAGATGGGGGCGCCGTGTGTTGTAGATTTCCACTGACTCCCTGACCATCTTTCTTGCCTGCACGATATCTTCTGGCCTGACGAGCAGATATTCCATTTTTAATATTCCGTTTACCCGTTCCGCCAGCGCATTCTGATAACAGTCATATCCATCCGTCATCGAGCAGATGACACCGTGACGTTCATGTAGCGCCTGATATTCTGTTGAACAGTACTGAATACCTCGGTCTGAGTGATGTATCAGCGGAGCGGCTGTGCGCTTGCTCACCAATGCCATTTTGAGCGCGGCGGCCACATGCCGGGTATGCAGACTTTCATGCACATGATATCCCACTATTTTTCTCGACCAGGCATCGGTCACCAGACTGACATACGCCGTTCCATGACGTAGTGGAAGGTACGTGATATCCGCGACCCATACCTGTTCCGAGTGGCTGGCAACAACCTGATTTTCACCTGACTTCAGTAAGTTAGGGTGACGGTGAAAGCGATGATGGCTATTCGTCGTTTTGTGATAGGCCCGTTTAGGCATCACCAGTAACCGCGAGCAACGCAGTATCTGGAACAGGCGATCACGGCCAACATGTAACGCCGGTTCTGCGTGTTGTCGCAACAAGTAATGCAATTTACGCGTTCCCAAACGGGGCTGTTGCAACCGAATGGCTGTCACTTGTTCAATGATATTTTGAGCCAGTATTTCTCTTCCACGCTCACGCTGCAAAGACTGATACCACGCCTGTCGGCTAATCCCCATGAACCGGCACACACGCGTTACTGTGAGTCCCGGCGCTTGTGCTTGCGTGATAATGTGGCTAACTGCTTTTTTGTCAGTGTGGCTCCGAACTCTGTGTTCATGACCTTCACAACCGCTTCAAAAAACTGGGCTTTGACTTCTGATTCAGCGAGTTGCTGTTCGAGCTCTTTAATTCGTTGCTCGGGAGTGAGAGGCATTTTGGGCATGTTAACTCCGCACGTTCTTGCAGGAGAGGAGGAAAACCAGTCAAGTTGACCGTACTTGCGTAGCCACGTCATGACGGTGTGGCTACCTTGAATGCCGTAGCGGTCTTGCGCCTGGCGGTAAGTCATTTCACCTTTTTCGACCTGTTCGACAACGGCCAATTTAAAGGATAGAGGGTAATCGCGTTGCGTGCGTTTAACATATTGGTTCATCACATTTTCCTCAGTGTGCGAGTTAAATGTGTCAACGCTATTTAGGATGGGTCAATTAAAACAAAAAAAGCGAACCTTTCAGTTCGCTTTTTCAGTTTTGGCATTTAACAACTCAGTCAGACACAAACTGTATTAACCGCCGTTAAATCTACTCGCTGTTACTCATAGTCGCTCATCGGTACACAGGAGCAGAACAGGTTACGGTCGCCATAAACGTCATCCAGGCGCTTCACTGCCGGCCAGTATTTGTGGCTCTGTCCAGCCGGGAATACCGCCAGTTCACGACTGTATGGGTGTTGCCAGTCACCAGCCAGCTCGGTTTGCGTATGCGGCGCGTTAACCAACGGGTTGTCATCCAGTGGCCATTCGCCACTAACTACACGGTCAATCTCTTCCCGAATCGCCAGCATGGCATCAATAAAACGGTCCAGCTCAGCCTGACTTTCAGACTCTGTGGGTTCAATCATCAACGTCCCTGCTACCGGGAACGACATGGTTGGGGCATGGAAACCGTAGTCGATCAAGCGTTTGGCAACGTCCATTTCACTGATACCACTGCTCTCCTTCAGCGGACGAATATCCAGAATACATTCATGCGCCACGCGTCCGCCACGGCCAGTGTACAACACGGGATAAGCTTCATTCAGCCTGGCTGCCACGTAGTTGGCATTCAGAATCGCCACCTGACTGGCCTGCTTCAATCCTTCCGCGCCCATCATGCGGATATACATCCAGCTGATCGGCAGAATTGACGCACTGCCAAACGGCGCGGCGGAAACGGCGCCTTGCTGCGTCAGCATGCCATCCATTGTTACCACGGTATGGCCCGGAACGAACGGGGCCAGATGGGCTTTCACACCAATCGGTCCCATGCCCGGCCCACCGCCGCCATGCGGAATACAGAAGGTTTTATGCAGGTTGAGATGCGATACATCAGCACCGATGTAGCCCGGTGTGGTAATGCCAACCTGGGCGTTCATGTTGGCGCCATCCAGATACACCTGACCGCCGTACTGATGCACAATCTGGCATACTTCACGGATGGTTTCTTCATACACGCCATGAGTAGACGGATACGTCACCATAATGCAGGCAAGATGATCATCCGCCTGCTGGGCTTTTTCCCGCAGATCATGCAGATCGATATTGCCCTGTTTGTCACAGGCCACCACCACCACATCCATTCCCGCCATATGTGCCGAAGCCGGGTTGGTGCCGTGGGCCGAACTGGGGATTAAACAGATAGTACGCGCCGCGTCGTTACGGCTTTCATGATAGCGACGAATCGCCAGCATACCGGCATATTCACCCTGCGCCCCGGAGTTCGGCTGCATGCAAATGGCGTCATAGCCAGTCAACTGTACCAACCAGCCGGAAAGCTGTTCGATCAACTGACGATATCCCAGCGCCTGCTCTGGTGGGCAGAATGGATGCAGTTCGGCAAATTCCGGCCAGGTAATCGGCAACATTTCAGCTACCGCGTTAAGTTTCATGGTGCAGGAACCCAACGGGATCATCGCCTGATTCAGCGCCAGATCCTTGCTCTCCAGACGATGCAGATAACGCATCATTTCGGTTTCGCTGTGGTAACGGTTGAAAACCGGATGGGTCAGGATGGCGTCATTCCGCCATAACGCTGCGGGAATAGACGCTGACTGAGCGCTGACGGCGGCATCGAGCGTATCAATGTTCAACCCGTGATTATCACCCAACAGAACGGCAAACAGTGTCAATACATCATCACGGCGGGTGGCTTCATCCAACGCGATACCCACCGCACCGTTCAGATCACTGCGTAAGTTGATGCCAAAACGTTGCGCCCGACTCAACACAGCGGCTTTATCAGCCACGTCAACAGTAATGGTGTCAAACCAGGTTTGATGACGCAGTGTCAGGCCGCGTTGTTGCAGACCATAAGCCAGGATATCCGTCAGCCGATGAATACGCTGGGCAATACGCGCCAACCCTTCAGGACCATGATAAACCGCATACATTCCGGCGATGTTCGCCAGCAATACCTGCGATGTACAAATATTGGAGTTGGCCTTTTCACGGCGGATATGCTGTTCGCGAGTCTGCATCGCCATGCGCAGCGCTGTATTACCGGCAGCATCGCGGGACACGCCAATGAGTCGTCCCGGCATGGCGCGTTTGTATTCATCGTTGCAGGCAAAAAACGCCGCATGCGGGCCGCCGTATCCCATCGGCACGCCAAAACGCTGGGCCGAGCCAAACACCATATCGGCGCCTTGTTTGCCTGGTGCGGCCAACAACACCAGCGCCATGATATCGGCAGCCATGCAACTGATAACCTTTCGTTTTTTCAGATCGGCCATCAGCGCGCGGTAATCATGCAGTTCGCCGGTCGTCCCACACTGCTGTAACAGCACACCAAACACATCATCATGTTTCAGCGCATCCTGCGCCTTGCCGGTGACAACCTCAAAACCCAGTGTCAGGGCACGGGTACGCACCACATCCAACGTTTGCGGATGCACATCATCCGCTACAAAAAAGCAGTTTGCCTGCTTGAGTTTGCTGATGCGCTTAGCCATTGCCATCGCTTCTGCCGCCGCAGTCGCTTCATCCAGCAATGAGGCCGAGGCCAGATCCAGGCCAGTCAGGTCTTGAGTCACCTGTTGGAAATTCAGCAACGCTTCCAGTCGCCCTTGCGACACTTCCGGTTGATACGGCGTATAAGCGGTATACCAACCCGGGTTTTCCAGCACGTTACGCAGAATCACCGGTGGCATCAGTACGGCGTGATAGCCCATTCCGATGTAGCTTTTGTAACGTTGATTGCGGCCAGCGATAGCTTTCAGCTCCGCCAGTGCCTGATGTTCCGTTACTGCCTCTCCCACCGCAGGCGGGCTGGGTAACTGAATATCAATAGGGACAATCTGCCGGGTAAGCGCATCCAGTGACTCGGCACCGATAGTCGCCAACATCTGTTGCTGCTGGCTGGCAGACGGGCCGAGGTGACGTTCAACAAAAGCGCTGTCGTGTTCAAGTTGACTGAGAGTCTGGGTCATGACGGAAATTTCCTGCATCAAACAAAATCAAACGGGCACAATAAAACGCCCCGGTTCGTTTGACGTCCGGGGCGTTGCGGTTATTCGTCTTCTTCCAACAGTGCCTGATATCCATTGGCATCAAGCAATTCATTCAGATCAGACTCATCAGCAGCTTTGATGCGGAATAGCCAACCATCACTATAAGGTGCGCTGTTAACCAGTTCGGGAGTAGTTTCCAATTCGTCGTTAATTGCCACAATCTCACCGCTGATCGGCGCATAAATATCCGATGCGGCTTTCACCGATTCCGCAACAGCACAATCTTCACCCACAGCGACGGTCGTTCCTATTTCAGGAAGATCGAGAAACACCATGTCACCCAACAATTCCTGGGCGTGTTCCGTGATACCGACACTATAAATACCATCACCTTCCGCCATCACCCACTCATGCGAAGTGGTATATTTTAACTCTGCCGGGACATTGCTCATTGCCACTCTCTCCTTCAATTCATCACAAAACGGTTAATACTGAACAATCGATTTTCCTGCGCGGACAAAATTCGGTTTGGTTACTCGCACGGAGACTTCTCGATTACGAATCTGAACAATCGCGTTTTCACCGATACCTGCGGGTACCCGCGCCAGCGCAATGCTGACACCCAACGTCGGCGAGAACGAACCACTGGTGATAACACCTTCCTGCATAACACCGTGGGTATCGGTAAAATGAACCGGCAGCGCATTACGCAGCACGCCTTTTTCCGTCATGACCAACCCGACCAACTGCTCAGTGCCGGTAGCTCGCTGGAGCTCCAGTGCTTCACGGCCGATGAACTGACGATCTTCCGGCTGCCAGGCAATAGTCCATCCCATATTAGCGGCCAGTGGTGAAATACTTTCATCCATATCCTGACCATAGAGATTCATGCCAGCTTCCAGACGTAGCGTGTCGCGCGCACCCAGTCCACAAGGTTTAACACCCACTGCCAACAACTGCTGCCAGGTACTGACGACCTGCTCTTGTGGCAGGGCGATCTCATAGCCCGCTTCGCCAGTATAGCCCGTCGTGGCAATAAACCAGTCATCTGCCTGCACGCCAAAAAATGGCTTCATGCCTGCCACCTGCCGACGCTGTTTTTCCGTCAGTAAACCTTGTACTTTTTCCTGTGCCTGCGGCCCCTGAATGGCGATCAACGCCAGATCGTCGCGCACCTGAATATCAACCCCGAAAGACGTAGCATGCTCGCTGATCCAGGCCAGATCTTTGTCACGGGTGGCGGAGTTCACTACCAGACGGAAATAGTCTTCTGTCAGGAAATAAACGATCAAATCGTCAATCACGCCGCCAGAAGGCAGCAGCATAGCGCTATACAGCGCTTTACCCGGTTGGGTGAGTTTGGCAACATCGTTCGCCAACAGATAGCGCAGAAATTCGCGCGTGCGGGCACCGCGTAAATCGACAATGGTCATATGCGACACATCAAACATCCCGGCACTGTTGCGCACCGTATGATGTTCTTCCAACTGGGAACCATAATGCAGCGGCATCATCCAGCCGTGAAAATCCACCATTTTGGCCCCATCGGCCACATGCTGTTCATATAACGGAGTTTGCTTTGCCATCTTTTCCCTCTGCTTAGCTGCGCCTTAAAGAGATAAAACCACGACGCAAACGTTATCTATGCACTGAACTTACCACTGAAATCGTTTCGCCACCACTGCCATTGTCATAAGTTAATTTATATAATAATGATGTTTTCCTATTAATTTTAGCTTATCAATATCAGTTAATAGCACCACTAAAATAATAAAAATAAGAATTTTATACAGATAAAAAATAAATTAATCGATTTTTTATAGTGATTTTTATTAAAAACGCGGAATTTAAATAAATCATATATATTGTTAACGCATTATTTAAAGTAATGCGAAAAATAGGCAAAATTAGATTATTTCAGGCAAGCGTACTTCATTGTGATCAGCGAAGGCAGCACCGTAATCCGTACCATGAAAACCAGACTGAAAAACCTGATCTGCTCGCAGCCACTGCCTCTCCATCGTCTCCCGCGTTCTTCTTCTGACTGCCACCCACCTGCCGATAATGGCAATTGCCGGAAGGTAACCTCTGCGCGTAAATACCATACTATTTGTAGTAGTACCTATTGGCTAAATATCGACATAAACGGGTTGAGCACAGACATCATGCGCCCCTCCAGGTGCCTTCCCTGGCTATCCTGGTCTAGTTAACTGGACCATTCTGTATACCGGGATCACAGGTCTTTATCTTGCTGCCCTTAGGGTTTGATTTGCATCAATACCAAACAAACTTCCTGACTTGCCAAAACATTACAGGATTAGAGTCATTGGTAGATTACGTCCTTTTCACATATAGGAACGGGTCGGTGGAGACAACGACTTACCTCTGTCGGTATCGCCGACCCATCACAACCCGCTGACACTGCCGACCTGGTCTCCATACAGTGGGAAATCGAATTTTTGAGTCTGAAATTTTAAAAATCAAAACGTTAAGGAGATACACCATGACACATAGAATGATACTGAACGAGACATCGTACTTTGGTAGTGGCGCGATCACTCACCTCGTCGAGGAAGTAACAAGGCGGGATTTCAAAAAAGCGTTAGTGGTTACCGACAAAGATCTGATCAAATACGGCGTAGTGGGTAAAGTAACCACACTGCTGGACAACGCATCGTTACCTTATGAAATATATGATGAAGTCGTGCCCAACCCTACCATCAGCGTGGTGCAGAATGGGGTTGCGCACTTTAAGGCTAGCAAAGCGGATTATCTGATTGCCATTGGTGGTGGTTCACCACAGGACACCTGCAAAGCCATTGGCATTATTATCAATAACCCGGAATTTGCCGATGTTCGCAGTCTGGAAGGCGTGGCGGCAACCAAACGGCCCAGTGTGCCGATCTTTGCTATCCCTACCACATCGGGTACGGCAGCAGAAGTTACCATCAACTACGTTATCACTGATGAAGAAAAGCGACGGAAATTCGTCTGTGTGGATCCACATGACATTCCCATCGTCGCCATTATTGACGCCGATATGATGACCAGCATGCCGGCCTCGCTAAAAGCAGCCACCGGTATTGACGCGTTGACTCACGCCATTGAGGGGTTTACCACCAAAGGCGCCTGGGAATTGACGGATATGATGCACATAAAGGCCATCGAAATTATCAGCCGTTCACTACGTGATTCCGTGGCTGGCAAGGCTCAGGGAGTGGAAGAAATGGCGCTGGGGCAATATATCGCCGGCATGGGTTTCTCCAACGTCGGTCTGGGGTTGGTACACGGAATGGCCCACCCGCTGGGGGCGTTCTATAACACACCGCATGGTGTCGCCAACGCGATTCTACTGCCGCATATCATGGCCTGGAACGCCGACTATACCGGTGAGAAATTCCGCGCTATCGCAGTGGCAATGGGAGTGAAAGATGTACAGAATATGTCGATATCCAAAGCCAGGGAAGCCGCTATTCAAGCTGTGAAGCAACTATCGCAGGATGTGGATATTCCCGCCCGTCTGCGCCAGGTTGGCGTGAAAGAAGAAGATATTCCGGCATTGGCACAAGCCGCCTTTGATGATGTCTGCACCGGTGGCAACCCACGCTCCACCAGTGTGGAAGAAATAAAAACGTTGTATCAGTCTATCTTCTGATATTGAGAAAAATGCGCGTCTTATACGGAGTAAGACGCGCCGTGCGATAAGTATTCTTGTTGATATAACGACAACCGGGAATGTCGCACTCAAAAGCCACAGTAACTGTAGCAGGTAGGTACTGAATGAGAAGGATCAGATAAGCTGACTGATATTCAGATTCTCCATCAGGTAATGGTTGTCGGAATAATCCACCGGAATCGCAATCACCGCAGGCCCTTGCACATCCATCGCCTGCCACAGCTTACTTACCAGCTCGTCAGCGGACTCTACTGCAAATCCTTTGGCGCCAAAGGATTCGGCATAAGCCTTGAAGTCAATCGGGCCAAATTTCACGCCTGACGAACGGCGATATTTTTTCTCTTCCTGAATCTCAACCATGTTGTAGGCGTTATCAACCCAGATGATATGCAGAATATTGCTCTGCAAACGTACCGCGGTTTCCAGTTCCATACTGGATTGCATAAAGCCACCATCACCCGATACCGAAACCACCTTCTGATGCGGATTCACCAGCGATGCACCAATTGCCCAAGGCAGCGCCACCCCCATCGTTTGCTGACCATTAGTCATCAGAATCTGGCGCGCCCGGAAGCTATACAGATAACGCGCCAGCCAGATATGAAAACTGCCCATATCCACACACAACGTGACATCCTTATTGACCAAATCCTGCATCGCCCGTACCAACCGTAACGGATGGATAGCAAAGCCGCTCATATTGATGCCGCGTGCAGCCAACTGTTGGCGCAGTTGGGTACGCTCTTCCAGAATGGCTATTGATGACGACGAAAGATGCAGAGGGGAGTGAATATATTCATTAAGCATATCGATGGTGATACAGATATCGCCCACCAGCTCGATATCCGGGCGATACGCGGTATCAATTTCGGCCGGTAAAACATCAATATGTATCAGCGTTGCGTTACCACTGTTCCACAGTGATGGCGCATATTCAATCGGACTGTACCCCACGGTAATGATCAGATCTGCCTGCTGTAACAGCTTGTCTCCCGCCTGATTATTGAACAAGCCAACCCGCCCGGCAAAATGGTCGAAATGTTGCTGGTCAATGACCCCAGCAGCCTGATAGGTACTGGTCACTGGCAACTGACTGTGGTGCAACAAACGGCGTAACGCCTGTGCATTTTCAGGCCGGCTCGCCATTAATCCCAGCAACAAAATCGGATTTTTCGCTTTTTCAATCATGCGAGCTACCCGTTCAACATTAACCGCGGGTGCGCTATTAAAAGTCGGCAAATGTGGATAAGCCAAAATCGGACCGGTCGCCGGGTCATTAATAATATCTTCCGGCAAACTGATAAACGCAGCACCGGGACGGCCAAATTCCGCCGCACGAAAAGCATTGGCGAGCACTTCAGAAATGGCAGACGATGCGGTGATTTCAGCACTGAACTTGGTTACCGGATGGAACAGGCTAACCGTATCCAGACTCTGATGGGTGAGCTTCAGCCGATCCGCACGCTTAACCGCCCCGCCCATCGCCACCACCGGATCGCCTTCCGCCGTCGCCGTCGCCAGTCCCGTCACCAGATTGGAGCAGCCGGGACCTGATGTTACCACTGTCACCCCGGCTTTCCCTGTCAAACGTCCTATTGCCGCCGCCATAAAAGCGCCATTCGCCTCATGACGTACCGGGATAGTCTGGATGGTTGAATCAACCAACGCATCATAAACACGATCTATTTTAGCGCCAGGAATACCAAACACATACTTAACCCCTTGCTTTTCCAGGTGTTTGACTATCAACTCCGCACCACTGGACCAGTGTTGCGGCTCTCCGTTTGCTGGTTGATCCTGTTTTCGGGGTTGATCAATACCCTTTTGTTGGCCAACATTCATTGTTCTATCAATGGGTTGTTCTCTATCAGCAACTAACTGCTGGCCGCCGGTGTATTCCATGATGTTATCCTCTGCGATTCATTGTGCTTACTTTTCAGTACCTTGCCAGCGGGTTAGCTTTCAACGGAATGAATAGCGCTATCGAGATCTTCCGGGGATAAGTTGGCGCGCAGGAAATCCTTGTTCTGGGGGAGGTCTAGCACCAATTTGGTGATAGTTCCGAAGGTAAGAACACCTTCCTCCAGTTGGTAATCAAGGATGTGTCCGCCGCCCTGACGGTCATCGGTAATAAAGTGTTCGTGATAACCGGCGACATTAATCCCCTGAACATAGGCAGGACTACGGAAACCGATCACGCTGCCCCGGCAACGCTCAAAATTGAACATGGGTTGCTGGGCAATCGCTTCTAACATCGGTTTATAAGGGCGTTCCTGGCGAGGTACTGTGCGGGTTACAACATGGCTAAAACAGCCATCTATCCGCAGAGCACAAAACAGATTGTCAGTGTCGATAACATCGTCAATACGACGATGAAGATCATCACGGCTGATTTTCTGATCAAAGTGCATTTTTTCTGTTGGTCTAAAAAAAGTCATTACTGCAAAGGGCGTCTTTTGATAAGGCGTGGCAGCACGGGCACTACCGTCTGAACGAAGCTGGAAAATATGACTATTGAAGGCCACCAGCTCACCATCCAGATGGTTAAATGTTCCTAATCCAAAATCACCCTGTTGCAGCAGCTCCTTCATGGTTTTACTTCCTTCATAAACCCCATTAATAAGTCCACTCATTAATGATGTTTGATAAACAACGCTCTCCGGGTGGAGACTATGCTGATGGGACACAAAATTGGTGAGCTCGTCCACACAAGGATCAGCCCAGTTGAAATCTTTCATATCCCTTTTCTCCCGATCACGTTAACTTAAATTTATTTAATGATTAACTTGAATATTGGCGCGATGGTCACCAAAGTTCCAATATAGAGATGTGGCTATTTGGAGATCGAAAAAATATGGAACTACGTTACCTGCGCTATTTTGTTGCCGTGGCTTCAACGCACCATTTCACCCGGGCAGCAGAAATCCTGGGGATATCTCAGCCGCCGTTGAGCCAACAGATTCAAAAACTGGAACGGGAAATCGGGACACCGCTATTCAAACGGCTGACGCGAGGAGTAGAAATGACCGAAGCGGGTGAGGCGTTTTATCAGGATGCCAACCATATTCTGCAACTGACCGACTCAGCCATCGACCGGGTACGCAGTATCGCCCGGGGAGAAAGCGGATCGATTAATGTCGGTTTTTCCTGCGCTGTGACTTTTCATCCGTTGATATTGATGCTACTGCGCCGCTACCGCCAACACTTTCCCAGTGTTAAGTTGCAACCGAGAGAAGAGCATATTCAGCAGATTCTTGAGAGTCTGAGGAACCGGAATACCGATATCGCTTTCGTTCGGCTTCCCTGTGACATTGGCGAAGAGTTTGATGGCGAGATACTGACTGATGAACCCATGCAGTTGGTGTTGCCTGATAACCATCCACTTAGTAAACAAACACAGATCCAACTGAGTGACCTCAATCAGGAACCACTGATTATTTTCCCACGGGAACTCAGCCCCAGCCTGTATGACATGACTATCCGTGCCTGCTATCTCGGTGGCTATGAACCCAAAATCAATCCACTAGCGCCCCATATCACCGCAACTATCAGCATGGTTGCCAGCGGGTTTGGCGTGAGTTTCATTCCAAAATCGCTGTCATGCATTCAGACGGGTAATGTGTCATATCATGAGGTCGACACCCCACACCTGACCACACAAATTGCCGCTATATGGCGTGCTCATGAACGCTCAGCGGCCATCATGAATATGGTGCAGTTATTGCGCCAACTGGCACCACATCACTAACGACATCATCTGCCTACCCCCCTGCACGCGGAACATTTGCTCTCACAGGTGGGTTTATCGGCACGGGAAACCAGGCATGACTGAAATACTGTGAGTTATATAAATTAAAATCAGGTTGGTGAGTCATTGCCTTGAAAATAGGCAACAGGGCTGCGTGGCAACCCGCAGCCCTGTTGATGGAATCAGTGCTTAATCATGACATGGCGGATCGTGGTGTAATCTTCCAACCCGTACATCGACATGTCTTTGCCATAACCGGATTGTTTCTGCCCACCGTGTGGCATTTCGCTGACCAGCATGAAATGCGTATTCACCCATGTACAGCCATATTGCAAACGTGCGCTCAGACGGTGCGCGCGGCCGATGTTTTGTGTCCACACTGACGATGCCAGCCCGTAGTTTGACGCATTCGCCCAGTCCAGCACCTGTTCTTCAGTGTCGAATTCGGTCACACTGACCACTGGCCCGAACACTTCGCGCTGCACGATCTCATCGTCCTGATGTGCGCCGGCCAACAACGTTGGCTGAAAGTAATACCCTTCACCAGAAACCCGTGCCCCACCCGCCACCACCTGAATATGTGGTAACTGTTTTGCTCGTTGCACAAAACCTTCGACGCGTTCTAAATGCGCGGCCGACACCAGTGGTCCCATTTCGCTACTCTCGTCAGTGCCCAATTTAATGGTCGAAACCGCATCGCCGAGCGCAGATACCAGACGCTCATACACGCCTTTTTGTGCGTAGATACGGCACGCGGCGGTGCAATCCTGGCCGGCGTTATAGAAGCCGAAAGCCCGAATGCCTTCCACTACCTGCTCAATATCCGCATCGTCGAAAACAATGACTGGCGCTTTGCCGCCGAGCTCCATGTGCGTGCGTTTGATGCCGCTGGTGGCCTGCGCCACAATCTTTTCGCCAGTCGCCACTGAGCCGGTCAGCGAAATCATCCGGACTTTATCGTGGTGCGTCAGCGTATTGCCAACTGTTTTTCCATCGCCGAACAGCACATTCAACACGCCCGCAGGAAACAGATCCTGCGCCAGTTCACCCAGTTTCAGCGCGGTCAGCGGCGTGATTTCAGAAGGTTTGATCACCACGCAATTCCCGGCCGCCAGCGCGGGTGCGATTTTCCATGCAACCATCATCAGCGGGTAATTCCACGGCGCGATAGACGCCACCACGCCCAACGGGTCACGGCGGATCATTGATGTGTGCCCGGCCAGATATTCACCGCTGGCTAAACCATTCAGACAACGGCTGGCACCGGCGAAGAAACGAAAAACATCCACTACCGCCGGAATTTCATCGTTTAACGCCAGATGATAAGGTTTCCCGCAGTTCAGAGACTCCAGTTTTGCCAGCGTTTCGGCGTTGGCTTCGAGGCGAGCAGCCAGCGCCAGCAGCAGCTCAGCACGGGTTTTCGGCGTGGTTTGCCCCCAGGCGGTAAACGCCGTATGCGCCTGATCGACCGCCTGTGTGGTTTGCTGTTCGCTAGCCTGCACCAGACGCACAATCTCCTGCCCCGTATGCGGGTTGAAAACTGGCAATGACTCCCCTTCACCGGCAACCAGCTCACCATTAATCAACATGTTAGTTTGCATCGTTGTTTCCTTATTATTTTCCGTCACCGGCCACATCCGACCCGTTTCTTGTGAGATACCATGCCCCCAAAATCGGGAACATGGTCAGTACCATCAGGCACAGCGCCACTACGTTAGTGACCGGCACATCGCGCGGCCGCCCCAGCTGATTGAGCAGCCAGATAGGTAAGGTGCGTTCGTGACCGGCAGTGAACGTCGTGACAATGATTTCATCGAAAGACAGCGCAAACGCCAGCATCCCCCCCGCCAACAGCGCCGTGCTGAGATTGGGCAAAATGATGTAGCGGAAGGTCTGCCAGCCGTCTGCCCCCAAATCCATCGAGGCTTCGATCAGGCTGTGGGTAATACGGCGGAAACGGGCGATGACGTTGTTGTACACAATCACCATGCAAAACGTAGCGTGGCCGATAACAATCGTCAGCATACCCGGCTCGATTTGCGCGGCGTGAAAGGCGTTGAGCAGTGCCAGCCCGGTAATAATTCCAGGCAGGGCAATCGGCAACATGAACAACAGCGTGATACTGTTCTTGCCGTAGAAATCACGACGGTACAGTGCCGCCGCCGCCAGCGTGCCCAGCACCATGGCAATAATTGTGGCGTAACAGGCGATTTGCACCGAAAGCCAGACCGCGTCGAGAATGTCATGGCGCCCGGCCGCCACGCTGAACCAGTGCAGCGTGAAGCCCTTGGGCGGGAAACTGAAAGCCGCATCTTCAGTATTAAAGGCATACACCGCGATGATAAACAGCGGGAAATGCAGGAATACCAGCCCGCCCCACGCGGACAATTTTAATAACCAGGGTGCGCGTTTAGAGTGCATCGAAAGCCCCCAATCGTTTAACCAGCGACAGATAGATGGCAATCAGCACGATGGGCACTAGCGTAAAGGCGGCCGCCATCGGCATATTGCCAATCGACCCCTGTTCCGAATAGACCATATTGCCGATGTAATACCCCGGCGGCCCCACCAGTTGCGGGATAATATAATCCCCCAGCGTCAGCGAAAAGGTGAAGATCGAACCGGCCGCAATACCCGGCACTGCCAGCGGGAAAATCACATAACGCAGCGTCTGCCACGGCCTCGCGCCTAAGTCTTCCGACGCCTGAATCATCGACGGCGGCAGGCGTTCCAGCGCTGCCTGAATTGGCAGGATCATAAACGGCAGCCAGATATAGACGAACACCCAGAAGCGGCCTATTCCGGACGTCGAGAGTGTATTACCGCCAATACCCGGCAAACTCAGCATGGCTGTCAGCAACGGTTCCAACCCCAGATGCTCGAGGAACCATTGCAGCACGCCGCCTTTCGACAACAATAAGGTCCACGCATAGGCTTTGATGATGTAGCTAGCCCACATCGGCATCATGATGGCGATATAGAAAAACGCTTTCTTTTTGCCGGTAATGTAGCGCGCCATGTAATAGGCAATGGGAAATGCCAGCACAGCGCTGAAAAATGACACCAGCAGCGCCATCGTCACCGTGCGAGAAATAATGTCGGCATTGACCGGGTCAAACAGCGCGCGGATATTGGCAAAGGTCAGCGTCGAAGACACCGTCATGGTGAAATCGTCGAAGGTATAAAACCCCTGCCACAACAGCGCGAACAGAGAGCCTAAATAGATTGCGCCGAACCATAACAGCGGCGGCACCAGTAGCAACGCCAGATAAAATCCGGGGCGATGATGCAGAAATGTCACCAGCGCCCGGCCGCGCCGCGATCGCTTCTCATAAGAAGTCATGCTGATATCCATCTTTTAGCCCTCTCGCAACGCCACCATTGCATCCCGATCCCAACGGGCAACCACCGGCTGCCCTTGCTGGAAAACGTATTGTGACGCCGTCGAAAGGTTATTGGGTTCGCTGACAAACAGCCGCTCGCCGCTTTCCAGCGCCAGTTCATAACGCGTCGCCGCCCCCTGAAAATGAATATCCCTCAGCACCGCGTTCACCTGCACGTCGCTACTGTCAGCGACGGATTGTGGCGCAAGACGGATATGTTCCGGACGGATGGAGCGACTGCCGGAAAGGCCGGTGAGTTTCAGCGAGAGATCGGACGTCAGCACATTCGCAGTACCAACAAACTGCGCGACAAACGCAGTGCGCGGGCAGAGATACAACTCACGCGGCGTATCGACCTGCTCGATGCGGCCATTGTTAAACACCGCCACACGGTCGGACATCGACAGCGCTTCGCTCTGATCGTGGGTGACGAAAATAAACGTGATGCCCAGTTCGCGTTGCAGCTTTTTCAGTTCGCCCTGCATCTGTTCGCGCAGTTTGAGATCCAGTGCGCCGAGCGGTTCATCAAGCAATAACACGCTAGGCTGATTGACCAGTGCCCGAGCCAGCGCCACCCGCTGACGCTGGCCACCGGATAAAAACGCCGGTTTACGTGCGGCAACAAAACCCAGCGCCACCCGCTCCAGCGCTTCCATTGCACGCTGAATACGCTCTTTTTTCCCCACACCTTTCACCATCAGCCCATATGCCACATTATCCAGTACGCTCATATGCGGAAACAGCGCGTAATCCTGAAAGACGGTGTTCACATCCCGCTCATACGGCGCGAGCTGCGAGGCCTCCTGGCCATGAATACGAATAGCCCCTGATGTCAGCGTTTCAAAACCGGCAATTAACCGCAGGCAGGTGGTTTTTCCCGAACCCGACGGTCCAAGCATTGAAAAGAATTCGCCGTCCTGAATATCAATCGACACATTATCAACGGCTTTCACCTCCCCAAATGATCGGGAAACATTAATAAACTGTACGGCGGCCATCATATTCTCCCGGATTTTCATTTTAATAAAAAAACCAAACGCAAAATCATTTGAGTTACATCAAGGCGGCAACTGAGTGAATCTCCGGAAGCTTACTGAAGTAAGTGACCGGGGTTCGCGAATGCAGCCAACGCAGAAACGGCTCAAAGGATGAAGCGGATCACCGACCGCCCATGATGGCGATGTAGTCCTGCGTCCAGCGACTATAGGGGACGTATTTCCCACCTTCGGATCGCGGGGTTTTCCAGAATGAAATCGCGGTGAATTTATTGAATCCGTTGGTTTCGCACCCGTTGGTGCCCAACAACGTACTGGCTTTACAGCCAGCCGGAACGCTTGGCACAGAGCCAAACCACGCCGCAACGTCGCCCTGCACTTTCGGTTCAAGTGACCAGTTCATCCACTGGTAAGCACAATTAGGATGTTCGGCATCTGCCGCTAACATGGTGGTATCCGCCCAGCCGGTAACACCTTCTTTCGGGAATACGGTGGCAATCGGCTGCTTCTCGCTTTTCAGCGCGTTAGCCTGATACGGCCAGGAACTGCTGGCTACCACGCCTTCATTTTTGAAATCACTCATCTGAACCGACGCATCGTGCCAGTAACGGTGGATCAGCGGATGCTGGACGCGCAGCAATTTCAGCACCGCCTGATATTGCGTTTCATTAAGCTGATAAGGGTCTTCGATTTTAAGATCCGGCTGGGTACTTTTCAGATACAGCGCGGCGTCAGCAATGGCGATCGGGCCATCGTAGGCCTGAACGCGCCCCTGATTGCTTTTGCCGTCGGGCAGAATTTGTGGAACGAAGATAACTGACCAGCTGCCTGGTGCGGTCGGGAAGGTTTTGGTGTTATACATCAGCAGGTTTGGCCCCCACTGATACGGCGTGCCGTAGACTTTGCCACCAACATTAAACCATGCGCCTTTCATCAAACGCGGGTCGATATTCTGCCAGTTGGGGATCAGTGCCGGGTTGATTGGCTGAACACGTTTGCCGTAGATCAGACGCAATGACGCATCACCGGAAGCGGTCACCAGGTCATAACCGCCCTTCGCCATCAGGCTGACCATTTCATCAGACGTCGCGGCGGTTTTAACATTCACCTTACAGCTGGTTTGTTTTTCAAACGGAGTGACCCAGTCGTAATTCTTGTCACTTTCGCCGCGCTCGATGTAACCCGGCCACGCAATAATATTTAATTGCCCTTCGCCTTTACCAATGCTTGTCGGCATTTCAGCAGCCAACGCGGTACTTAGAAAACTTAGCAGGCCCAAACAAATAGCAGATAGGGTGTAATTACCGTTAATCTTGTTCATCGCTTACTCCTGTCGTCGTATTACCCGTTGTCCTTCGCGCTGTCTCTGCGTTGGCCGCCTTTATTCACCCCGACTACTTACTTCAGTAAGCTCCCGTGGATTCACTCAGTCGCCGCCTTACGGCAACGCCAATGACGTTAGGTAATTATTTTCTGTTTTTAGAATTGAGGTTTGAATTTCGCCATGATGTGTCTGACTACGCTGTAGTCCTGTAGTGAATAACTGGAAAGATCATTGCCGTAACCGGATCGCTTTAATCCACCGTGCGGCATTTCACTGACCAATGAAAAGTGGGTATTAATCCACGTGGTGCCATATTGCATGTGACTGGAAATCTGCATCGCCAGATCGATGTTTTGTGTCCAGACCGACGACGCCAGCCCGTATTCTGATTCGTTCGCCCAGTTCACCACCTGTTCAATGGTGTCAAAACGCGTCACGCTAACCACCGGCCCGAAAACTTCACGCTGCACGATTTCATCGCTTTGCAAACAGCCCGCCAGCAACGTCGGCTGGTAATAAAAACCGGGGCCGGAATGCGATGCCGCGCCGGTAACCCGCTCGATATGCGGCTGACTGAGCGCCCGTTCAACAAAGCTCGACACACGGTCACGCTGCCGGCTGCTGATCAGCGGCCCCATAACGTTTTCACTGTCGTTCTTTTTGGCGAAGGGCAATTGCGAAACCGCATCTCCCATCTTTTCCACCAGACGCTCATAAATACCGGCCTGTGCATAAACGCGGCAGGCGGAAGTACAATCCTGCCCGGCGTTGTAATAACCCCAGGCACTGACCGCCTGAACCACGTCATCAATATCGGCGTCGTTGCAGACAATCACCGGCGCTTTACCGCCAAGTTCAAGATGAGTACGTTTCACCGTTTTAACTGCCGCCTGCAAAATGCGTTGGCCGGTGATGATATCGCCGGTCAGCGAAATCAGACGGACGTGAGAATGGCTGACCAGCGCACTACCGACGCCTTCACCGCTGCCGGTGATCACATTCAGCACCCCGGGCGGCAAGATTTCCTGCAAGGCCGGCAACAACGCCAGAATAGTCAGCGGTGTATGTTCGGATGGTTTGAAGACCACGGTATTCCCGGCCGCCAGCGCGGGGGCGATTTTCCACGCAGCCATCATCAGCGGGTAATTCCACGGCGCAATCGACGCTACCACGCCAAGCGGGTCACGACGCACCATAGAGGTATGGCCAGGAAGATATTCGCCTGAAAGCTGCCCCTGCTGGCAACGCACGGCACCAGCGAAGAACCGGAAAACGTCAATCGCGGCGGGCAGATCGTCGTTCAGCGCCTGATGCAGTGGTTTGCCGCAGTTAATGGCTTCAAGCCGCGCCAAAGCGTGCGCCTGTTTTTCAATTGCATCGGCAATGCGTAAGAGTATCGTGGCACGTTCAGCGGGTGTAGTGCGTGACCAGCGGTAAAACGCATTATTGGCCGCGCGAACCGCCTGATCGACCTGTGTCAGAGAGGTTTCTGCCACTTCGGCGATAATATCACCCGTGGCGGGATTGAAAATGCTTTGCGTCGCGCCCTCGCCGTGTAGAAGGTCGCCATTGATCACATGTTTTTCAGAGAAACTGGCAACAAATTCTGCATCCGACATTGCACTACCCTCAAAGCAGAGAATTATCGTAAATTAACAAAAATGTTATATATCGGTAACAAATTGCCAATTCATATTAAGTAATTTCCCTGAGGGCAACAAATAGCAATTATTGAAGGCTACATTCGGTTTAACCGAATGCTCTGTTACAACGGCTTGCGCTTGGTACTGTTCTCCCGCGCAATGGTCAGGAATGGCGTCACCAGTTCCGGTCGCGCACTGCCGCGCCGCCACGCCAATCCAATATCCAGCGGTTCGATGGAATCCTCCAGTTTGCTGGCCTCGATCATATTACCTTCCAGCGACCAGGCGCGGTATGCCATGTCCGGTTGCACTGAAACGCCAAGCCCGGCGGCCACCAGACTGCGCACGGCTTCAGTCGAAGCCGTTTTCATCGCTATATTCGGTTTCAGCCCCGCCCGTGCCCACAGGCGCTGCGCGTGTTTTTCCATTTCGTCGACATTGAGCTGGATCAGCGGCTCATTTGCGATATCTGCCAGCGAAATACTTTCGCGCTCCAGCAACGGATGCAGTGGCGGCAACCACAAGCGATAAGAGGAATGGGTCAACACTTCGGTTTGCAGCGCGTCGCGGTCTTCGAGGTTTGAGAGGATCAGCACGCCGATATCAATTTCACCGCTGACCAGTAAATGCTCAATGTACTGGCGCTCATCCTCGACGACTTTGACTTCCACTTTCGGATAATAGGCGTTGAATTGCTTGAGTAAATCCACCAGAAAATAGCCGGCGACCAGACTGGTTACGCCCAGAGTGAGGTGCCCGGTGACACTTTCTGTGCCCATTTGCAGGCTGCGTTTAGCATTGTCGACCGTCGCGAGGATCAGATACGACTGCCGTAAAAACTGATGCCCTTGATGCGTCAGTGTCATGCCCTTGGCGTGGCGGTCAAACAACCGTGCTTCGATTTCTGTCTCAAGCTGTTGAATCGCCTGTGTCAGGGAAGACTGAGAAACAAAATAAGCCTGAGCCGCCGCGGAGATCGAACCGGTTTCAGCAACAGCAATAAAATGGCGAATCTGGCGTAATGTCAGCATAGCGGGAGCCTTACCTGGACATAAAACCGAATTCAGGTGGTAAGTATTCGGTTTAAGTGAATGTTCAAATAATGACAGGCATAGGATCTTTGTCAAACAGGTAAACAAGCAGATGTGAAAGAGTTGAAACCAAACACAAAAGCCATGTCAATGATCATGACTTAAGGAAGGGAAATTGCTGTGTGGGAAGTCAAAAAATAACCAATAATGGAGAGTGGTGCGAAGAGAGGGACTTGAACCCTCACGCCCGTTAGGGCACTAACACCTGAAGCTAGCGCGTCTACCAATTCCGCCACCTTCGCACGGTTTACAGCATCAATTTGTATCACCAGTGGTGCGAAGAGAGGGACTTGAACCCTCACGTCCGTTAAGACACTAACACCTGAAGCTAGCGCGTCTACCAATTCCGCCACCTTCGCAGGTACTGTGCAATACAAATCGGTGTGGTGATATTGGTGCGAAGAGAGGGACTTGAACCCTCACGCCCGTTAAGGCACTAACACCTGAAGCTAGCGCGTCTACCAATTCCGCCACCTTCGCTGACCTGCAACATAACGTCACATCATGTCACCACGGAGGCGAATTCTAGAGATTTTCCCGTTAAGGTCAATGATTATTTCCGTTGTATGCCGCGGTTTGATGCAAAAAAAGTGACATCAGTCAGTCAGTTGTTGATGAAAGAGTTCATGCAGCCATTCGATCACCACCCGGATGCGCGGTGCCAGAAAACGGCCCGGTTGATACATCGCATAAAGTGGCATATCCGGCGGAGGTGTTTGCGGCAAAATTTCCACCAGTTCCCCGCTTTCCAGCAACGGCGTCAAACCGTAACGTGGAGCCTGAATGATCCCCAATCCCGCACAACAGGCGGCGATATACGCATCCGCGCCGCTGACATCCAGACGGGAGGGAAGCATCCGGGTCACGAGTTGCTCCGCTTGCATAAATTCCAGCGGATAGCGCTGTGATGTTTGCAGGGAAAAGTACCCTATCATCTGGTGAGCAGCCAGATCGGACAGGCTTTCGGGCACACCATGGATTGCACAATAGTCAGCCGAGGCACAGGTAAGCTGACGAAGTGAAGGAAAATGACGTGCCACCAGAGAATCATCATCTGTCTGCCAGGCACGCAGGACACAATCAACACCTTCACGCATCATGTTAATGGTAGAGTCATTGGCGCTCAACACCAACGTAATCTGCGGATAACGTTGGTAAAATTCGGGTAAGGCAGGGAGCACTATTTGTCGTGCCAGTGAATGCGGCATATCGATTCTCACCCGTCCACTGGGTTGCTGACGCTGGTGGGAGAACAGCGCATCAGTCTCATCAATTTCTGCCAGTAATTGTATACAACGTTGATAATAAATCCGTCCCTCATCCGTTATCTGCACTTGTCGGGTGGTACGCAGTAACAGACGCACCCCCAACCGCAGTTCAAGCCGCTTCAATGTCTGACTCACCGTTGCTCGCGGCAATCCCAGATTTTCCGCCGCACGGCTGAAACTTTCGGCTTCCACAATGCGGACAAACACCCGCATGGCTTGTATCTGATCCATCTTTCCACCACACATTGTTTGCTTTTTTCAAACAGTGTTGCACAAATAACGTGATTTATCTTTTATTTCCCAACAACCATACTGAGCATCTCATTCGTATGACAGGGGTAACATAATGCAACAACGTAAACTGGGTCCGCAGGGCCCGATCGTCTCCGCCATCGGTCTGGGATGTATGGGAATGAGCGATTTTTACTCTACGGCGATGGATGAAAAAGAGGCTATCGCCACACTGCATCGGGCACTGGAGCTGGGGGTCACATTACTGGATACCGCTGATATGTATGGTCCTCATACCAATGAACAGTTAGTGGGTAAAGCCATTAAAGGCAAACGTGACCAGGTCTTTCTGGCTACCAAGTTTGGTATTCTGCGCAATCCAGCGAATCTGCAAGAGCGTGGTGTGTGTGGCAAACCCGACTATATCCGCCAATCGGTGGAAGGCAGTCTGCAACGGCTGGGGGTAGACGTCATCGACCTCTACTATCAGCACCGCATTGATCCAGCCGTGCCGATTGAAGAGAGCGTAGGCGCCATGGCCGATCTGGTAAAAGAGGGGAAAATCCGCTATCTCGGACTAAGTGAAGCTTCAGCCAGCACGCTGGAACGCGCTCACAAGGTCCACCCGATTACCGCGTTACAAAGTGAATACTCATTGTGGACACGCGACGTTGAAGAAACCATTCTGCCCACCTGCAAACGACTGGGGATCGGCTTTGTCCCCTATAGCCCATTGGGTCGCGGTTTCCTGACCGGCGCTATTCGCAGCATCGATGATTTATCCGCTGATGATTTCCGCCGCGCCAATCCCCGTTTCAGCGGCGAAAACTTTGCTAAAAACCTGCAATTGGTGGATAAGATCAAACAGTTGGCGCAAGAGAAAGGTGTCACTCCCTCACAGTTGGCTCTGGCCTGGGTGTTGGCGCAAGGCGAAAATATTGTGCCGATTCCCGGCACCAAACGCCGCCGTTATCTGGAAGAGAATGTCGCTGCGCTGGATGTGACGCTGACGGCAGCCGAACTGGCGGCTATCGAAGCCATATGTCCGTTCCAGGCGTTTGCCGGTGAACGTTATACCCAGGAAGGTATGGACACGATTAACGTGTAACGTGGAATAATCGTCACAATAAGGCCAGCAAGGGGAATTATCACACCATTGCTGGCCTGCTATTAACGCCTTGCTTTCGCTGCGCGCGACAATACCGAACGGTATACCTTAAAGCGTCCGTTCTGGGCGATAACTTCATGATTGCCAAAGGTGTCACTCAGCAATGCAGGGTAAGGCAGGAAGGCATTGGCCACAATGCGTAGCTCACCACCGATGTTCAGATGTAACGCCGCACCGCGAATCAGCGTTTCTGCTGCATGCAGGCTGGTCTTCATACCCTCATGGAACGGTGGGTTAGAGATGATCATATCGAAGCGACCCACAATGTCGGAATACACATTGCTGGCAACCACATTGCCCTCCAGCTGATTCAGTGTCAGCGTAGCTTTACTGGATTCCAACGCCGCCGCGCTGACATCACTGAGTGTCAGACGTATCTTCGGCGAACGCTTGGCGAACACCGCCGCCAGCACACCCGCGCCGCTGGCAATATCCAGCACTTTGCCCTTCTGATGAGCCTCCAGTGTGGAAAGCAACAGTTGGCTGCCCGAATCCAGACCATCACGACTGAAAACACCGGGTAACGTGCGGACCGGAACACCATCCACATCATAATCCAGCCACCAGTCATCCAAAGCAAACGAGGTATTCGCATCCAAACGACCGTGATACAACCCACAACGCCGGGCGCTATCAATTTTATTCAGGCTGGCGATACCCTCGAGAATATTCTCCGCGCTGCGCACGCCACTACGGTTTTCTCCTACCACGAAGATTTCACATCCCACCGGCAACAGAGACAGCAGGTTGGCAAGCTGAAACTGCGCTTCCGATTTACTCTTCGGCCAGTAGTAAATCAGAGTGTCGCATCCCTCTACCACACTGGCATCCGCCAACAGAGAAAAGTGAACGAGCTCTCCCAACGTCGGGTGCAACTGCTGCCAGTGATGGTACTGCGTGGTATGCACGCGCACCTCTATCGCATCAAACTGGGCTGGCAGGCTATCCTGCAAATCGCCAGCAAACAGCACCCGGCGGGAGGTAAATTCATCACTATGGCGCAGTATCACTTCACTGGCGGGGGTAAAAGCGGACATCAGTCTCTGGCTCCTTAATTAACTAAGCGGCGATTATAGAGGTTTGTTGGCGCATGTACGATGGGTTTGCTAGCATAGCGCAGCATAATCACGCTCCAGACAGGGGATGGCATGACATCAAGACGGGACGAGCTGCTACAACAACTGGGGATCACGCAGTGGACATTGCGGCGTCCGACGGTGTTGCAGGGAGAAATTGCCGTCAGCCTGCCACCTGGCACTCGACTGCTGATCGTGGCGAATCCGCTGCCCGCCAGCGATGATCCGCTGCTACAGGATGTAATACACAGCCTGAAACTTTCACCTGACGAAACCTATGGCCTGACACCGCAGCAAGTGGTGATGCTCCCCGAACACACTCGCTGTCACTGCTGGCGGCTGGGCATCGAATCACCACTGCATCTGGAAGGTATTCAACTCACCAGCCCGGCGTTAGCCGAGCTTTACCACAATGCCGGAGCCAAACGCGCTCTATGGCAGCAGATTTGTCAACATGAACACAATTTCTCCCCTGCTCCCGGCTGATTTGGCGTCAGCCTTTCAGATTGAACATTTAAGCCACGCCTTTCCGTGGACGGAACAAACCTTTGTCAGTAATCAGGGTGAACGCTACCTCAACCTGAAGTTATGTCATGACCAGCAACTGGTCGCTTACACGATCACTCAGGTGATACTGGATGAGGCCACATTATTTAATATCGCCGTGCATCCGGCGCATCAGCGCCACGGCTATGGCCGCCAATTGCTGGAGTACCTGATTGATACACTGGAAAAGAAAGGTATTCTGACGCTATGGTTGGAAGTCCGCGCTTCCAACCACCGAGCGATGGCCCTTTATCAAAGCCTGGGATTCAATGAGGTTTCTGTCCGACGGGATTATTACCCCACGGCACAAGGCCGGGAAGACGCCATTATCATGGCGCTGCCGCTGGGATAAAAACACTGCCAGCAACAGCACGCCCTTGCCGGATTAATCTTTATCGCCCAGCAGAACGGACGCCAGCGCTATCTCAATCATTTCGTTGAAGGTGGTCTGGCGTTCTGCCGCCGTAGTCTGTTCCTGAGTACGGATATGGTCAGACACCGTGCAGATCGCCAGCGCTTTGGCGCCGAACTCCGCCGCCACACCGTAAATCCCGGCGGCTTCCATTTCCACACCGAGGATGCCATATTTTTCCATCACGTCGAACATGTGCGGATCTGGCGTGTAGAACAGATCGGCAGAGAACAGGTTGCCGACGCGCACATTGGCGCCACGGGCGTTAGCGGCATCCACTGCATGGCGCAGCAAATCGAAATCGGCAATCGCGGCGAAATCATGATCTTTAAAACGCATACGATTAACCTTGGAATCGGTACAGGCCCCCATGCCAATCACCACGTCACGTAGTTTCACGTCGTGGCGTACTGCGCCGCAGGAGCCGACACGGATAATTTTTTTCACGCCGAATTCCGTGATCAGCTCTTTGGTATAGATAGAGCAAGAAGGGATCCCCATACCGTGGCCCATCACAGAAATACGGCGACCTTTATATGTTCCGGTAAACCCCAGCATGCCGCGAACGTTATTGACTTCAATGGCATTTTCCAGAAAGGTTTCGGCGATATATTTGGCGCGCAACGGATCGCCAGGCATCAGCACGACATCCGCGAAATCACCCCTTTCTGCATTAATATGTGGCGTAGCCATCCTTCTCTTCCCTCTTCATCAACGTAAAAATAATATCGCGCATACTCCAACCTGGGTCAGAGCATCGATTTACCGTAATCCATCGGTGACAAGCCAAAATAACATGCGACCGTTTGTCCGATATCCGCAAACGTGGTGCGATGCCCCCGGGAACCCGGCAGTACCCGTGGACCGTACATCAGCACCGGCACATGCTCGCGGGTATGCTCAGTACCCGGCCAGGTGGGGTCGCAACCGTGATCGGCGCTCAGGATCAAGATATCTTCCCCAGTGACTTTCGCCAGCATTTCCGGCAGGCGACGGTCAAATAACTCCAGCGCAGCCGCATAACCAGCCACATCACGACGGTGACCATAGGAGGAATCAAAATCCACAAAATTAGTGAACACAATGGTGTTATCACCTGCCCGATCCATCTGTGCCAAAGTCGCGTCAAACAACGCATCAAGACCGGTGGCCTTCACTTTTTGGGTAATCCCTACATTGGCATAAATATCAGCGATTTTACCCACCGAGACCACTTCTCCGCCTTTTTCTTCCACCAGCTTTTTCAGCACAGTCGGCGCCGGAGGCTCAACCGCCAGATCGTGACGGTTACCGGTTCGCTGGAAATTTCCCGCTTTGTCGCCCACAAATGGACGAGCAATCACGCGGCCAATATTGTAGTTGCCTGCATCCAATTCTTCGCGTGCTATCTCACACAGCGCGTACAGTTTTTCCAGCCCAAAGGTCTCTTCATGACAGGCGATCTGAAACACCGAATCTGCTGAAGTGTAGAAAATCGGCTTGCCGGTTTTCATGTGTTCTTCGCCGAGTTTATCCAGAATTACCGTACCGGAAGCATGGCAGTTACCGAGATAACCTGGCAGTTCGGCGCGTTGTACCAGCTTGTCCAACAGGGTCGGTGGAAAGCTGTTCTGTTCATCAAGAAAATAATCCCAGTCAAACAGCACCGGCACGCCAGCTATTTCCCAATGACCCGACGGTGTATCTTTACCAGAGGAGATTTCGCTGGCGTAAGCGTAAGCGCCGACGATTTCTGCTTGTGCATCCAGTCCTGCCGGGAAATGTCCGGTAGATTCTTCCGCCGCTTTACCCAATCCGAGACGGCTCAGATTTGGCAAATACAACGGGCCTTTACGACCCTGATCGGCTTTGCCCGCCGCACAAACTTGCGCAATATGGCCTAGTGTATCTGAGCCAGCATCACCAAACTTTGCGGCATCGGCAGCACTACCGATGCCAAATGAGTCGAGCACCATAATAAATGCACGTTTCATGTTGTTATCTCCTGTGTTCTTTATCGGCGATTTGCGCCGCTTTCAATCGGAAAGCGAGACGTCCTCTGCGCTTAACCGACGATAAATTATCGGCAGTGGCTCTGGAGCGCAGTCACTGACAACAATTGCTGCCCGGACTTCCTGCTCTGCCTGTCGCCATTGCGCTTCTGTATTGGCATGAATAATCGCCAGCGGACGCTGCGAATCCACACGGTCTCCCAGACTGACCATGTCGCTCAGCCCAACACGATGATCAATACTAGCACCCGCCTGACGGCGACCACCACCCAGCGCTACCACCGCCATCCCCAGCGCACGGGTGTCCATCGTGCTGACGATCCCATCATGTTCGGCAAACACCGGTTTGCTCAGCGTAGCGGAAGAGAGATAACGATCATGATGCTCGACGAAATCCACCGGTCCACGCTGTGCGGCTACCATGCGGCCAAATACCTCCGCCGCCTTACCATTATCCAGCACTGCCTGCAAACGCGACCGGGCATCCGCACGGTTGTTCGACAGATGTCCCGCCAGCAGCATGTCTTCACACAGCGCCATAGTGACTTCATACAATCGCGGATTACGGTGTTCTCCCGTCAGAAAACGCACCGCCTCCCGGACCTCCAGCGCATTCCCCGCGCTGGATGCCAACACCTGATTCATATCCGTTAACAACGCACTGGTACAGCATCCAGCGCTATTGGCCACGCCGACAATCGCCAGCGCCAGTTGCTCAGACTGTTCATAGGTCGGCATAAACGCGCCCGACCCCACTTTTACATCCATTACCAGCGCGTCCAGTCCTTCCGCCAGTTTTTTCGCCAGAATGGAGGCGGTAATCAGCGGGATGGAGTCCACCGTGGCGGTGATATCCCGCGTGGCATAGAACCGCTTATCCGCGGGTGCCAGTGAATTCGTCTGGCCGATAATCGCCACACCCACCTGTTGGATAATCCGACGGAATTCGTCATTGTCGGGAAAAATGTCCAGACCAGGAATCGACTCCAGCTTATCCAGTGTTCCTCCGGTATGTCCCAGACCCCGCCCGGAAATCATCGGCACATAGCCACCGCAGGCAGCTATCATCGGCCCCAGCATCAACGAGGTCACATCACCGACACCGCCGGTGGAGTGTTTATCCACCAGCGGTCCGTTAAGATTGAGGCTTTTCCAGTCAAGAACCGTACCGGAATCACGCATTGCCAGTGTTAGCGCGACGCGCTCCTCCATGGTCATATCATGGAAATAGATGGTCATGGCCAGTGCCGCAATTTGCCCTTCCGATACCGTGTTGTCACAGATACCGTTAACGAAAAAGCGGATTTCTTCCGCACTAAGCGGCTGCCCATCACGCTTTTTACGAATGATCTCCTGAATCAGAAACAAGGTGTTTTCTCCAGCATAAGGGACGGTTGATCAATACCGTAGCATCGGGATTTACGGGATCATCAGTAACCACGATGCACAGCGACAGTTTAGTGTCCCAGCGTATTTAACAGGCTACCCAGTAAGCTGGAAGCGCCAAAACGGAAATGACGCGCATCAGCCCAACTGGTACCCATAATCGTATCGGCAAGTCGCAAATACTGAGCCGCATCCTCAGCAGTACGCACACCGCCCGCCGCTTTAAAACCGACCCGCTCACCAACACCCTTATCACGGATGACGCTCAGCATCACCTCCGCGCTATGCAGAGTCGCGTTGACCGGCACTTTACCGGTGGAGGTTTTAATAAAATCGGCACCAGCATCAATGGCTATCTCGCTGGCCTGGCGGATCAACGCATCCTCTTTCAGCTCGCCGGTTTCGATAATCACTTTCAGCAACACACTGGCAGCATCACACGCGTCTTTGCATGCCTGCACCAGTTTAAAACCCACGTGGGCATCTCCCGCTATCAACGCACGATACGGGAACACCACATCCACTTCATCTGCGCCATAGGCGATAGCAGCGTTGGTTTCCGCCACAGCAATGGCAATATCATCATTACCGTGTGGGAAGTTGGTCACCGTCGCAATGCGGATGTCCGGCGTGCCCTGCTCACGCAACGTCTTGCGGGCCAGCGGAATAAAGCGGGGATAAATGCAGATGGCGGCCGTCTTGCCGGCCGGGCTATTGGCCTGATGGCAAAGTGCGGTCACTTTTTCATCGGTATCGTCATCATTCAGGGTGGTTAAATCCATCAAACCCAATGCACGCTGCGCCGCAGCGGTTAACTCGGTCATACAATACTCCAACGCTTCAGTCAGTTTCATCGGTAAATACAAAAGCAGGGCCAGCGATATTTAAGTAATACACGGTATTCGGATTCACTGAGAATAGCACTCAGCAGGGGACTCGTGTCGAGTAACCAAACCCACCGCCATTACCATCATTCATCACTAACAGGTGCGTATTCACCCGTTCCCTGATATTTGGACCTACATCGACACGTTTGTTTGTAATTTTATTCACATAAATGGGTAAATAAAGGCAAATAAATCACATTAGATGTAATTATTATCACATCAAAACAAATAACAAACCATGCGCTGCTGATTTTACTGTTTGTCTATTTCGTCTGTGACGGCGCCAAAATAACGCATGGCACAGAATCCTTGAACTTGTATCAATTCGATTCCATGGTACACACGAGGTGAGTTCACAACTGAAAGGGAAACGAATCGGGATGATTATCAGCGGTGGTAACGTCGATATCAGCCGTTACGCGGCACTGTTAGCCGGTTAAACATCACTTATTGGGCCGCAAATCCCCGCGCTCGCGCGGGGATTTCACCAAACGTTTACGTTACCCGTGCCATTGACGTCATACCAGAGGCATCAGGCATTCATCAGATGGCAGTGATGCATACAACCCGACATTCGATCGGACAATTTCACAGGCCAGGCGCCTTCCAGAGCGAGGTCGTCAACCCACTGTCCACCAGCGTCAGTTGATCGGTATACACCGCTTGCCAGTTGGTTTTTGCTGCCTGATATAGCGCCTGATGTGCTGTGTTCGGGATAAATTCCCGCTCCCAGCGCACCAGCCGCTCACCGGTTTTATCCAGGGCATCATACAACCCGACGCCCACGCCGGCGGCAATGGCACAGCCTAACGCGGTGGCTTCTTTTACCACCGGCACCTGTACCGGGATACCGGTCACATCCGCCAGAATCTGGCTCCACAGCTTACCTTTCGATCCCCCGCCGGCAAAGACGACAGACGAGGCTTTCACGCCGGAGAATTTAGCGATTTCGGCCAGATTGCAAGCGGAGACGATAGCCGCATTCTCTTCCAGCGCACGGAATAACGTGGCTTTGTTGCATTTTTCAGGATCAATGGAGAGGTTGATAAAAGAAGGGGCGGCGTGATACCACGACTTAAACCGCATCACATCAGAGAAAATCGGCATTACCCCGTAAGCGCCAGCCGGCACTCTGGCCGCCATATCCTCCAACAAACTGTAGGTATCCACCCCCAACCGCTGGGCCAGCAGTTTCTCTTCGGCACAAAACGCATCACGGAACCAACGCATGGTCAAACCGGTAAAGAAGCTGATGGACTCCGCTTGCACCATGCCGGGAATGACATGGGGGTTAATTCGGGTATTCATATTGGGATCGGTAATCGGCTTTGGCAAGTTAACGACCTGCTGCCAGAATGTCCCTCCCAATACCGCCGTCTGCCCCGGTTGTACCACACCCAATCCCAGGCAACCCAATTGTACATCACCACCGCCCATGACTACCGGCGTTCCCGCCAGTAAACCACAGGCGTCGGCAGCCTGTGCCGTGACATGCCCCAGCAAGGTTCCAGTCTCTTTTACCGGCGATAAAATGTCAGCCCGCAGCCCAGCCATTTCCAGCAACGTCGGTTGCCAGTCGCGAGTGGACAAATCCAGCATGCCAGTCGTCCCGGCATTCGAAGGATCGACGGCCAGCTCGCCACTGAGCATATTGGCCAGCCAATCACTTATCATCGTTAACGTACCCGCCTGGCGGTAAATATCCGGACGATGATGAGCCAACCATAACAACCGGGGCATCGCGCTCAATGCCAGCGTCTGACCGGAACACTGATAGACCTCCAATTCAAACCCATCATTGTGCAACTCTTTTAGCTCACTGACTTCATGGCTGGCGCGTGCGTCCACATTGGCACAAGCCCAGATCGGCGTACCACTGCGATCATAGAGCACAATCCCTTCGCGCATTGAGCAGGCGGCTACCGCGCGGATAGCACTGGACGGCAGATTAGCCAGATGCAGTGCCTGACGAATACACTGGCACGTCAATTGCCAGTTAGTCGTCAAATCAAACTCCATCGATCCTGGTACATCAGGCACCGGTAAATGTATCCACTCAGCCTGTCCGGCCGCTATCTGATTGCCGTTAAGATCAAATATCACGGCCCGGACACTGCCAGTACCGGCATCCAACGCCATCAGGTAATCACCCGATGCGGTAGTTGTTGTACAGAGCTGACTCATTACGCGTTCCTCTGTTTTAAGTGATTTTTATATCAATTCGCGAATAATTCTGTCTCCCACGGGGAAATCCCCCACTACTCACATCAAAAGTTAAATCCATCTCAAGCTGGCAAGAGAAATAGCCTGCAACTGACACTTAATTGGCGTTATTGTCGCCGTCAGATTGAGTGCGGACTGCGCGCAGGGACCGGAGCATACACGTAGTATGTGACGGTAACGAGCACAGCCCAATCTCAAGCTGGCAAGAGAAATAGCCTGCAACTGACACTTAATTGGCGTTATTGTCGCCGTCAGATTGAGTGCGGACTGCGCGCAGGGACCGGAGCATACACGTAGTATGTGACGGTAACGAGCACAGTCCAATCTCAAGCTGACAAGAGAAATAGCCAATTAAATCAAATTAATTACTGACCGAGCCGTTGCCTCATCCGTCACCAACGCATTCACATACTTCCCCTGCAATGCGGCGACAATGACGTCTGATTTTTCCACACCACCTGCCACGCCGATAACGGTCGGGATAGTGGTGAGATCTGTCAACGAAATACCAATCAATTCCTGATGAATCTGCATGTCCGGAACCAGGGAGCCATCGGCCTGCATAAAGTAGCCAAGGATGTCACCAACCGCGCCTTTACGGCTGAACATCAATTGCTCGCCTTCACTGATATAGCCGGAGCGCAAAATGGTGGCCTCTTTTTTCTGATTGACTGAACCGATGCCAACTACCGCCACATCGGCTGCACACGCAGCCAGCATCACATCACGAACACTGTTTTCCTGACGGAATGTGTCGGCAACGCTGGCACTGGATGCTCGCAGCGGCGCAGGAATAATGCTGACCTGGCAGGCGGCATCCAACTGACCGATTCCCGTCATATAAGAACCGACACCACCAGATAACGTTACCAGGCGAACTTGCTGCGACGCGATAAAACCACTCAGATGTTGCAAGGCAGACATGGTGGTTTCACCGAAACCCACAGCCAGTAGTTGTTGCGGCTGTACCAACGCCATCAATAAATGCGCGGCACCGATACCCAGCCGACTGCTGATGCCAGGATCAGCCAGAGAAGGCAAGATACGAATATGCTTAAGGCCAAAGCGCTGTTGCAGTATGTTTTCCAGTTCCAGACAGCCTTCGTAGCGTGAATTAATCTGTACCCGAATCACACCAGACTGCCGACCCTTTTCCAGTAACCTGGAAACTTTTAATCGGGCCAACCCCAGCAGTTCGCCAATATCCCCTTGTGTTAAGCCATCGTGATAATAAAACCACGCAATGCGAGCGAGCAGTTCCTCTTCACTCATGCTATTACCCGGATATTTGTATTCATCGTTGGACGACATGTTTTTTTCTTTGCTCACCGACTTTTCTTTCATGGTTGGTTTTTCTTTCATCATTACTGACTGTTTTCTTATCCCCAGACTGAAACTGTGCGTCATGGTCATATTCCACTGGATAGTCACGCTAACAGTTTACTCAACATATTTGAACACATTTTAATTTAAATATTTTTATTCACAAAAATGTGACATTGATTACGCCAATTAAGGGATTATCAAGCTATCTTTTTTTGAACATTTTTATTTTTAAATTATTTTTGTTCATTTCGATCACCAGGAGCCACTGATGCCATACACCGTCTCCCCTTCGCCACCGCTGCTCCAGGTTCGAGGTATCAGCAAGCAGTTTTCTGGCGTTGTGGTATTGAAAAGTATCGATTTCACTTTACGGTCTGGTCAGGTCCATGCACTGCTCGGGGGGAATGGTGCGGGTAAATCCACACTGATGAAAATCATTGCCGGAGTCTTACCGCCGGATAGTGGCATCATCGAGATTAATGGGCAGCCATGCTCCGACCTCACGCCGGCGAAAGCGCATCAGTTAGGTATTTATCTGGTTCCGCAAGAGCCGATGTTGTTTGCCAATCTTTCGGTGCAGGAAAATATCCTGTTCCGTTTGCCAAAACATCAAGCTGATAAAAAGAAAATGGCCCAGTTGCTGGAAAGTCTGGGTTGCCGTCTGGATCTGTCTGTCAGCGCCGGTTCGCTCAATGTTGCCGATCAACAGTTAGTGGAAATTATGCGCGGCCTGATGCGCGACTCGCGTATTTTAATCCTTGATGAACCAACCGCCTCATTAACGCCCGCCGAAGCCAATCGTTTATTCAGCCAGATCAAAATATTGCTGCAACAGGGCGTCGGTGTCGTCTTTATTTCTCATAAATTGCCTGAAATCCGCCAACTGGCTGACTGGGTCAGTGTCATGCGTGATGGCGGCATTGCGTTGAGCGGCGCCACCGCGGATTTTTCTACCGAAACCATTATTCAGGCCATTACGCCACAGAGTAAAAACGGGGCGTTAAGTGATACACAAAAATTATGGCTGGAGCTGCCGGGCAACCGCCGCACTCATCAACCAGTAATGCAAGTGGCAGACCTGAGTGGTGAAGGATTCATGCATATCTCCTTTGAAATCCGGGCCGGTGAAATTCTCGGATTAGCGGGCGTAGTTGGCGCAGGCAGAACGGAGCTGGCCGAGACATTATATGGCCTACGTCCTGCCAGCAGCGGCCGTATTACACTGGAAGACGTTGATATCACTACGATGAAAATCGTCGATCGCTTAACGACCGGGTTGGTTTATCTGCCTGAAGACCGTCAGGCTTCCGGTCTCTACCTTGATGCCCCGCTGAGCTGGAATGTGTGTTCCCTGACGCATGACCGTCAGGGAGTGTGGACCCATCCGGCACAGGAAGCCGCGACACTGGAGCGCTACCGCCGGGCACTCAACATTAAATTTAACCATCTCGAACAGCCTGTTCGAACCTTGTCCGGCGGTAATCAACAAAAATTGCTGATTGCCAAATGTCTGGAGGCTAATCCCCTGCTGTTGATCATCGATGAACCCACCCGTGGTGTGGATGTATCAGCCCGCAGTGATATCTATCAATTGATTCGCAGTATTGCCGCACAGCATGTGGCGATTATTTTTATCTCTTCGGATTTGGAAGAAGTGGTGCAGATGGCTGACCGCGTGCTGGTCATGCATCAAGGAGAAATCAGTGGCGCACTGAGCGGCGATGAAATGACCGTCGATACGATTATGCATATCGCCTTTGGTGAACAGCATACCGACACTCATCAACCGGCCGAAAATGAGGGTGTAGCATGTTGAAATTTATTCAGAATAACCGTGAAGGCACCGCATTGCTGGCTATCCTGGCCTTATTTGCGTTGCTGGCGGCCATCGACAGCAGCTATTTCAGTCTGCAAACCTTCACGATGATTTTCAGTAGTGCCCATATCCTGATTTTACTGGCGATCGGCGCCACGATGGTGATGTTGACTCGCAATATAGATGTCTCCGTCGGCTCTATCACCGGCTTATGTGCCGTTACCGTCGGTATGGCGCTCAATGCCGGTTTCAGTCTGGCGATCTCCTGCCTGTTGACCTTACTGGTGGGCATGGTGGCTGGCTGCTTTAACGGCATATTGGTGGCCTGGCTGCGCATCCCGGCGATTGTCGCCACACTGGGTACATTGGGACTATATCGTGGCCTGATGCTGCTGTTGACGGGCGGGAAATGGATTGAAGGGTTACCAGAGGATCTGAAAAGTCTATCAACGCCAATTCTGTTTTCCATCTCTCCCATTGGCTGGCTGATTATATTGCTTATTCTGGCCATGGCCTGGCTACTGGGTAAAACCGCTTTTGGCCGCAGTTTCTACGCAACGGGCGATAACTTACAAGGTGCCCGCCAACTGGGCATTCGGACTGACAGTATTCGTATTTTTGCTTTTTCCATGAATGGCGTAATGGCGGCATTGGCCGGAATAGTCTTTGCCTCACAAATTGGTTTTATCCCCAATCAAACCGGTAGCGGGCTGGAAATGAAAGCCATTGCCGCCTGCGTATTGGGCGGTATCAGTCTGCTGGGCGGAACCGGGACAATTATTGGCGCCATTCTTGGCGCCTATCTACTGACACAAATCGACAGCGTGCTGGTGCTGTTACGTCTACCTGCCTGGTGGAATGATTTTATTGCCGGACTGGTTCTGCTGGGTGTGCTGGTGTTTGACGGCCGCCTGCGTTGTGCTATCGAACGCAATATCCGCCAGCAGAAATATGCCCGATTCACCGCCAACACGAATGCTACCGATAAAAAAAATCCACCGACAGAACATCCGTCAAAACCAGGTAACCATAAGCCATCGAACAGTAAATCTTTCGGCAGCCGTCCCGTGAATGACAACCAATCCTTCAGTGATAGCAAGCCTTTTAACCACCAGATTAAAAAAGAGGTAGTGCGATGAGTATCTATCGACGTTACGGATGGGAACTGTCTCTGGGCGCACTGCTGGTGTTGGAGATATTGCTGTTCGGTTTCTCAAATCCGCGCATGTTGGACATCAATGTGTTGCTGTTCAGCACCAGCGATTTTATCTGCATCGGGATTGTGGCCCTGCCACTGACAATGGTGATTGTCAGTGGCGGCATTGATATCTCATTCGGCTCCACCATCGGATTATGCGCCATATTCCTTGGCGTGATGTTTAAGGCTGGCGTGCCGATGAGTATGGCGATCCCATTAACCCTGATCGTCGGCGCGCTATGCGGTTTAATTAATGCCGGATTGATTCTGTATACCGGTGTCAACCCGTTGGTTATTACACTCGGAACAATGTATCTGTTTGGTGGCAGCGCATTATTACTGTCCGGTTTTTCCGGCGCGACCGGTTATGAAGGTATTGGCGGTTTCCCGACTGCATTCACGGACTTCGCTAACCAAACACTGTTCGGCCTGCCAGTGCCACTGGTGATATTTATGGTGTGTGTGCTGCTGTTCTGGCTGCTGATGCACCGTACTCACAGTGGCCGCAACATTTTTCTTATCGGACAAAACAGCCGGGTAGCCCGTTACAGTGCGCTCCCCGTCGCCCGCACCTTATACCTGCTGTATGCCTTGACTGGCATGGCCTCCGCCATTGCCGCCGTCCTGCTGGTGTCTTACTTCGGCTCCGCACGCTCTGACCTGGGAGCCTCTTTTCTGATGCCAGCCATCACCGCCGTGGTGCTGGGCGGTGCCAACATCTACGGCGGTTCAGGCTCTATCCTCGGTACCGCACTGGCAATACTACTGGTCGGTTACTTACAACAGGGTTTGCAGATGATTGGCACGCCGAACCAGATATCCAGTGCGCTGTCCGGCGCACTACTGATTCTGGTAGTGGTCGGGCGTTCTATCAGTCTGCACAGACAGTTGATTAATGAATGGTGGCAACGCCGCCGCACCAGACGGTCGGTAATCTAATGACCTTTTTTCGTATTGAAATCGCCAACACCTCTACCCCTAACAAGACAGTGATTCGGAGATAGCAATGAAACCACAAAGATTAAAAAAGCTGGCACTGGTTTGTGCCCTCGGATTTGCCTGCATCACGACTGCACAGGCGACAGAACGCATCGCCTTTATCCCGAAGCTGGTCGGGGTGGGTTTCTTCACCAGTGGCGGGAACGGTGCTATCGCGGCCGGTAAGTCGCTAGGAGTGGATGTCACCTACGATGGGCCGACGGAACCCAGCGTATCCGGTCAGGTTCAATTGATCAATAACTTTGTTAATCAAGGTTATAACGCCATCGTGGTTTCAGCAGTATCACCCGATGGCTTATGCCCGGCACTAAAACGCGCCATGCAACGGGGCGTAAAAATTCTGACCTGGGATTCTGACACCAAGCCGGAATGCCGCTCCATTTATATTGATCAGGGAACACCTAATCAATTGGGGTCGATGCTGGTCGATATGGCCGCTCATCAGGTGAAGAAAGAGAAGGCGAAAGTGGCGTTCTTCTATTCCAGCCCGACAGTGACCGACCAGAATCAGTGGGTAAATGAAGCGAAGAAGAAAATTCAGCAAGAGCATCCCGGCTGGCAAGTGGTGACCACGCAGTTCGGCTATAACGACGCGACCAAATCGCTGCAAACCGCCGAGGGCATTTTAAAAGCCTACAGTGATTTGGATGCCATTATTGCCCCGGATGCGAACGCCCTGCCAGCGGCAGCACAGGCGGCAGAGAACCTGAAACGCACCAATGTGGCCATTGTCGGATTCAGTACCCCGAATGTGATGCGCCCCTATGTCGAGCGCGGTACGGTCAAGGAGTTCGGTCTGTGGGATGTGGTTGATCAAGGCAAAATCTCAGTCTATGTCGCCAATGAGATGCTGAAAAAAGGCACGCTGAATGTCGGGGACAAGATTGATATTCCGAATGTTGGCACCGTTGAAGTATCCGCGAACAGTATTCAGGGCTACACCTACGAGGCAAAAGGCAGCGGTATCGTCTTACTGCCACAGCGGGTCATTTTCACCAAAGACAATATCAATAAGTACGACTTTTAATCTCGGTAGCCCGCGGCTTCCGGTCGTGGGCTGAAATGATACCTTTCACCTCCGGTTGGAGTAATTCAAGATGGCTGATTTAGACGATATCAAAGACGGTAAAGATTTCGGTATTGGTGTACCACAGAAGAACCCTGAATTTGCGCTTAAAGGTTCAGGCTCACTGGATTGGGGCATGCAATCCCGTCTGGCACGCATTTTTAATCCCAAAACCAACCGTACTGTGATGCTGGCATTCGACCATGGCTATTTTCAAGGGCCGACCACCGGTCTGGAACGTATTGATATCAATATCGCGCCACTGTTTGAGTATGCCGACGTATTAATGTGCACCCGCGGCATTTTACGCAGCATTGTGCCAGCAGCAGCCAATCGCCCGGTCGTGTTGCGCGCCTCCGGCGCGAATTCAATTCTGACCGAGTTATCCAATGAAGCGGTTGCTGTCGCCACGGAAGATGCTTTACGTCTCAACGCCTGCGCGGCGGCCGCCCAGGTTTATATCGGTACAGAACACGAACACCAGTCGATTAAAAACATCATCCAACTGGTTGATCAGGGAATGCGTTATGGCATGCCAACCATGGCAGTGACTGGCGTAGGCAAAGATATGGCTCGCGATCAACGCTACTTCTCGCTGGCAACCCGTATTGCTGCCGAAATGGGGGCGCAGATCATCAAGACGTATTATGTCGACAGCGGATTTGAGCGCATTACCGCCGGTTGCCCAGTACCTATCGTGATTGCTGGCGGGAAAAAACTGCCAGAACGCGATGCATTGGAAATGTGTTATCAGGCCATTGATCAAGGTGCTTCCGGGGTTGATATGGGCCGCAATATTTTCCAGTCAGAAGCCCCGATTGCCATGTTGAAAGCTGTTCATGCCATTGTGCATGAAAATGAAAATGCAGAAGCGGCTTACCAACTGTTCTTACATGAAAAAGGTTAACCGGGAACACTAAAACAACCGGTTGGTAAAGCGTGACAGTCTGGCAGCTGATGGCACGCTAACTACAAGGAGAAAAGCATGCACGTTACCCTCGTCGAGATTAATGTGAAAGAAGACAAAATTGATCAATTCATGACTGTTTTTACTGCCAATCATCAAGGTTCTATTAAAGAAGCCGGCAATTTACGCTTTGACGTACTCAGGGATGAGCATATCCCATCCCGCTTTTATATCTATGAAGCGTATGTCGATGAACAGGCCGTCGCCGCCCATAAGCAAACGCCACACTACCTGAAATGTGTCGAGCAACTGGAGGAACTGATGACCGGCCCACGCAAGAAAACCGTATTTATCGGCCTGTTGCCTTAACACGGGCAGTAACGCCGGTTCGGCTCTCGCCACCATTCAGGGAAAGCGCTTATTCTCTAAGCCTTTCCCTGCCCAGTGGCTGACACGTTTTCTATGTCGGGGTAATCTCTCCACGGCCCAGCACATGTACTGTTGCACGTCAGCTTATGTCATTCATGGTCATATCAATGCTTTTTTGATGAACGCCAGGCTTCGATCGCATGCTGGATATGGTCTGAAATTACCAGACGGCTTTTCATTTACACACGTTGAACGGATCGGGAAACCGCCATAACGCTTATCATAACGTCCGCAGGCAAATGCAGGCTTTTTCTCTCTAATTCATAGCGTAACACTTAGACGTTGCCACGTTCTGATCGGAGCCGGTTCCCGCACCTTTGAGAATGCAAATGATATAGTGCTTGTTGCTTTTGATGGTAACAACCGGCCCATATTGACCAACATAAGAAGACACGACCTCTGCTCCTCTATTAAGCATTGTTTCCAGAGAAGAATTGACCGGCTCCAGCTTGGTCGGGAACTCCATTGCATTCCCAGGTACTTTCGCCCCGGTTACCGGCGGCCAGCCTGCCGCTGATACAGTAAAAGCACTCAAAAACAGCAGCAGATAAACGAACGTAAGTGACTTTTTCACAGATATTCTCCACTATATGATTCCACGCTGATAACCAAACCTTACTTCGAGATGATAGAAATCATCCCAACCATAGAAGATGGGTTTAAGAAATTCGAAGAAAAATCTCATATAGGCACTTAATTTCAATTTATCATCACATCAGTTACACGCCACTTCAGCATCTATTTGTCCTCGCCTCGATACCCCGGCCCCGATGTCACATCACGCGGAGAACTCTCGGCCCGGCTCATCGCCGCCTCTCGTGGCGGCCTGCGCCCAATAGATATTGACTGAATCGTCCGATTCGGGCCACCAGACTTATGCTAGTGTTGTGCTACACAGGGCAGCACCAAAGGTCGGCTTGTCATCATAAGTACCATCTGCACTGATTGAGTGGTTTATTCCCGCGGGCGCGGGGGAACATGCCTGTGACCTCCAACCTTTCTGGATCCATTCTGACCACTCACATCCTGAACCGCTTTAATGGAATATCAATTCAGGGTGACCACACAGCGTCACTAGCGACCCTGACTGATATTATTTCGCCCAGTCTTCCAGTGTTAGTGTAGGAACACGCTCAAACTCTCTCGTATTGTTTGTCACCAAAATAGCATCGGCCGCAATAGCATGGCCAGCAATGGCCGTGTCGTTTAGCCCGATCGGCGTGCCGGCAGCGGCCAGCGCCATTTTGATTTCTGTGGTGGCATCAACAGCAGCGCGATCCCAGGGAAGCACCGCATCAAGACGCTGACAGAACGCCTCGACCAGCTGTGTATGCCGCGGTGAAGCCTTCTTGCCGATAGCACCGAAGCGCATTTCCGCATAGGTGATAGCGGAAACCACAATGCGGTGTTTTCTCATAACGGCCTGCTGCAGGCGGTTAATGACCGTTTCTGGTTGCTCACGCATGATGAATGAGCAGATGTTGGTGTCCAGCATGTAGGTCTTGCTCATAACTCAAAACGTCCCTCATCGCTGACAATCTCTGGGCGATCCGCCATAAAGTCCGCGTCCGCCTTTTCTTCCTGCAGAAAAGTGCTCCAGCTAGGCTTTGCCGGTCGGAGGATAATCATGTCTCCCTCACGGATGATTTCCAGCTCATTGACGCCCACAAAATCAAGATCGCGGGGCAGACGGATAGCCCGGTTATTGCCGTTTTTAAACACTGATACAGTTCGCATGGTTTTTTCCTCATAGGCTGAGTCGGTACAGAGGGAATCCCTGCACATATCCTTAGTATATGCATATGCAGAGGATATGTATAGGTGTTATACATTTTTTGCCTTTTTAACGAACAGATCCGATTTATGCAGTTTCTGATTTTGAGCCCATTTTGTCTGTTTTTAAAAAAATCAAAAAATATGGTCTCATATACAGGGAGTTAACGAATTCTTCCTTTCTGCAATTTTCCAATTTAACTTCCTTTCTCTGATTAAGTATCATGGCTCGATTATGAAAACTTCCCATACAGAGAAAATCGGAACGGCATTTTTCGAGGTTCGTAATTACATATGGATATATTGATTATGAGTAATATAATAAAAAAGAAAATTAAACTTGGTCAGTTAGATGCGGGCCTTAGGTGTTTTGGTCACAAACGACTCTGGCTATGCAAAACGAGGGATCAGAATGGCCAGACGCTTTACGTAATTATTACCTACGATGAGCGGGAAGTCGCTTGGTGGAATGATGAAGAAGAGACTTGGATAATAACCATGGAGGCCAGCGTCATTATGACTAATCCTAAAAAGAGCACGCCAAACAATTACCAAGATGAACTAAATAAAGAATCTATCTTCACCTATTCAGTCAAAGGAATGTGAACTTGCCGGGTATCAGATAGCTATATAGGAAACAGGTATTGGCAGATTCTACATTCTGCCAATTTATACCAGGATTTTAGTTTATATCGTTGCTTCCCTCAGAAGTATAACGCCGTAGAATAAACACTCTTCTCTTTGCTGCGCTGGTTGAGCATGTTAAATCAGGTGATAACTGAAAATCCCGTACCGTGCTGGTCTCTCTATATGCTGCGTACCGCCAGCGGACTACTCTATACCGGTATTACTACCGATGTACCACGCCGTCTGACACAGCATCAAACCGGGAAAGGTGCCAAAGCGTTACGGGGAAAAGGTGAACTGGTGCTGGTTTATCAGTGTGTTGCAGGGAATCGATCTACCGCACTGAAATGGGAATATCGCATCAAACAGCTCAGCAAAGCGCAAAAAGAAAGGCTGGTACAAGACCAGCCCGAGACAGTAACCGCATTTCTTTCCGCATTCACAAATGGCTAAATGGCTCCGCATACTCCACCAAACCGCTGGTACCTTCAAAATGATTATCCGACAGCGGATAAACCTGAAACGATTTCTCTGTACCTGGCCAACGGCAACGTAACTGTTGTTCAATTGCCAGAACAAAGCCAAAACGGGCATAGTAAGCCGGGTTACCTAATACCACCACTGCGGTATAACCAAATTCGTTGAGTGCATCCAGCCCTTCATATACCAGTTGCTCCCCCAATCCCTGACACCGAAAGCGTTCATCTACTGCCAGCGGTGCCAACCCCACCCACTGCCGGTCTTCATTTTCAATCGTTACGGGACTGAACGCAGCATAGCCAATCACACCACCTTCATCATCAGTCGCTACAATGCCTAAGGTCAGTTGCCCATTTTCACGCAATTGACGCACCAACTCAGCCTCGGCACCAGTCGGAAATGCCTGCCGCAACAAACTGTCAATGCCGGGTGCATCGACCGGAATTTCAACCCGAACTAGCATGACGCCGATGCGTGTACCGTTGATTGATCCACGCCCTCCTGCAAGCCTGCTGCAATAAATTCAGCCAGTTGTAACAGTGTGACGCGCAACGGTGCCGGCATATTTTCCAGTTCAACAGCATCCATGAGGTTCTTCACATACAACCCCAGCTCAGTATCACCTTCAATACGCAGGCGACGCTGGAAAAACAGGGTATCTGGATCTTCCTTTCGGGCAGCGATCAGGATCAAATCATTGGCATCGGCACTAAAACAGACATCAGCCATTTCGTTATGACTCACCACCAGATGATTATCCCGTAGCGTCATAAACCAGTGTAAATCCACATCACGGACGTCTATTTTCAGCCAGCGGCCTTCCAGAAACGCCAGTTCACCATCCTCCAGCGCTTGCCGAAACTGCCACGTTAGCAGTTGTTCCAGTACCCGATGCTGCAAGGCAAAAGGCGTGAACTTCAGTGGTTTGCCCAATAACCTCGGCCCTTGACGCACAATTTGTGCCCGTAGTTTTTCCAACACTGGCGTACTCCTATAAAGCGATGCTGACCTACTTGATAATCTGCCATCATTCTGCCACATCACACAAATGCAGCAGAGGCCTATGTCAATAATTTAACCTGTTATCGTGGAAATCACGACACATAGACGACATCAATCTTGTTTTCATCGCACATATGCTGGTTTAAATCAAAGTCCGGTGCCAGCGGGTTAACTAATATTCTGTTTCGTTAAAAACATTCATTGACTGATAACAACCTTCATCAGTCCGCCAACGTTATTGATCGCATCTGGGGGAATCCGATCGGGGAACCTTGATGTGTGAAGGAATTTGTATGGAACTGCTTTGCCCCGCTGGCAATCTGCCAGCATTGAAAGCTGCTATCGATAATGGTGCAGACGCGGTCTACATCGGGCTGAAAGACGATACGAATGCCCGACATTTTGCTGGCCTCAACTTTACCGATAAAAAACTTCAGGAAGCCTGCGAGTATGTACGCCATCACCGACGCAAGCTACATATCGCCATTAACACCTTTGCTCATCCCGATGGGTATCAACGTTGGCAGCGAGCAGTAGATATGGCCGCGCAAACCGGTGCGGATGCATTGATTCTGGCCGACCTGGCGATGCTGGAATATGCGGCAGAACGCTATCCACACATTGAACGACACGTTTCCGTACAGGCATCAGCCACCAATGAAGAAGCCATCCGCTTTTATCAACGTCATTTCGACGTTTCTCGCGTGGTACTGCCGCGCGTGCTATCAATTCATCAAGTGAAGCAACTGGCACGTACCAGCCCGGTTCCGCTAGAAGTATTCGCTTTCGGTAGCCTGTGTATCATGGCCGAAGGACGCTGCTATTTGTCATCCTATCTGACCGGTGAGTCGCCCAATACCGTTGGTGCCTGCTCACCGGCACGTTTCGTGCGCTGGCAGCAAACCGATCACGGTATGGAATCCCGTCTCAATAACGTCTTGATTGACCGCTATCAGGATGATGAAAACGCCGGTTACCCTACCTTGTGTAAAGGTCGATATCTGGTGGATGGTCAGCGCTATCACGCGCTGGAAGAACCCACCAGCCTGAATACACTGGAACTGTTACCGGAACTGATGGCGTCCAATATTGCCTCGGTAAAAATTGAAGGCCGTCAGCGCAGCCCAGCTTATGTCAGCCAGATAACCCGCGTATGGCGAGAAGCGATTGATCGTTGTCAGGCTGCGCCGGAGAGTTTCGTACCGACGCAGGAATGGATGGATTCGCTGGGTGCGGTAGCCGAAGGGACACAAACCACTCTCGGTGCTTATCACCGTAAATGGCAGTAGGAGAAGATATGAAATACGCATTGGGACCCATTCTCTACTACTGGCCCAAAGCCGATATTGAGGCGTTCTATCAGGCAGCGATATCCAGCAGTGCGGATATTATCTACCTCGGCGAAACCGTGTGCAGTAAACGCCGTGGCATGAAAGTGAACGATTGGCTCGACCTGGCTCGTCAGGTTGCCACCTGTGGCAAACAGGTAGTGATTTCCACCCTGGCACTGTTACAGGCGCCTTCTGAACTGAACGAACTGAAGCGCTATGTCGAAAATGGTGATTTCTTGTTGGAAGCGAATGACCTTGGCGCAGTCAATATGGCGGCAGAGCATCAGTTGCCTTTTGTCGCTGGTCACGCACTGAACTGCTACAACGCCTATACCCTGCGACTGCTGCACAAACAGGGAATGGTACGCTGGTGCATGCCGGTAGAATTATCCCGTGACTGGCTGCAACATCTGTTGAATCAGTGTGATGAACTGGGATTCCGTCATCAGTTCGAAGTGGAAGTCCTGAGCTACGGTCATCTCCCACTGGCCTACTCCGCCCGCTGTTTCACTGCCCGATCGGAAAATCGCGCCAAAGACGAGTGCGAAACCTGCTGTATCAACTACCCGCAGGGCCGTGATGTATTATCGCAGGAAAACCAGCAGGTATTTGTGCTGAACGGTATCCAGACCCAAAGCGGTTACTGTTATAACCTTGGCAATGAGCTGACATCAATGCAAGGACTGGTGGATATCGTCCGCCTCTCACCACAAAGCACGGAAACGCTGACGATGTTGGATAAATTCCGCGCCAACGAACAAGGATTGCACCCACTCACGCTGGAAAACCAGGTGGAGTGCAACGGTTACTGGAAACGGGTAGCCGGGTTAGAATTGGTTCAATAATATCAATCACATTGCGGGGGATAGCCCTCTCCCGCACACTTCATCCTGCGTCATCTCCTGAATATTGAGTAATATTAATTACTCTCATTCATTGACTGATCGCTGTCAGGTCAGCACGTAATCAGGCGAGCCATGCTTATGCCATCACATACTGTTCCCTTTTCCGTTCTTGATTTGGCTCCCATTCCGCAGGGCGCTACACCACGCGATGCTTTCCATCATTCGCTGGATCTGGCTCAACACGTGGAACAATGGGGCTACCATCGCTATTGGCTGGCTGAACACCATAACATGACGGGGATCGCCAGCGCCGCCACCTCGGTATTGATTGGCTACCTTGCTGGTGGAACGCACCGTATCCGGCTCGGTTCCGGTGGCGTAATGCTGCCCAATCACTCGCCACTGGTGATTGCAGAACAGTTCGGCACGCTGGAATCCCTGTATCCCGGTCGTATCGATTTGGGGCTGGGACGGGCTCCCGGTACTGATCAGCGCACCATGCTGGCGTTGCGTCGTCACCTAAATGCCGAGATGGACGATTTTCCCCGTGACGTGCAGGAACTTCAGCGCTATTTCACCGCCACGCAACCCGATCAACCAGTACAGGCAGTTCCCGGCCAAGGATTAAATGTCCCCATCTGGTTGCTCGGTTCCAGTTTGTATAGCGCCCAACTAGCTGCCTCAATGGGATTACCTTTTGCATTCGCAGCGCATTTTGCACCCGATATGCTGTTGCAAGCTTTGCAAATCTATCGCAGCACTTTTCGTCCATCAGACCGTTTCCCCGAACCCTATGCGATGGTCTGCGTGAATGTGGTAGCCGCCAATAGCGATCGTGATGCCCGTTTCCTGTTTACGTCCATGCAGCAGCAGTTTATCAACCTGAGACGAGGTAACCCTGGCCCATTGCCTGCACCAGTAGAGGATATGTCCGCACTCTGGACAGCAGCCGAACAGTTTATGGTAGAGCAGACATTGCGGCTGTCGATAGTGGGAGATCGCAATAAAGTTCGTCATGGTTTGCAAACGTTGCTGAGGGAAACACAGGTCAATGAAATCATGATTAATGGCCAGATCTTTGATCATCAGGCTCGATTACATTCATTTGAAATGATCGCGGGATTGCGGGAAGAAGTCATTCAGGAAAACCAGATAAGCTGACAATAAAAAACCAGCCCGAAGGCTGGTTTCAATTCACTGCATTATTGCATTATGCTTCGCTGCGACGCGGTGCGCGTTGACCATCACGGCCACCACCGCGACGTTCGCCACCACCTTCACGGCGTTCGCCACTAAAAGGACGGCCAGCGCCTGCGGGGCGATCACTAAAAGAACGACCACCGCGAGCCGGTGTTGCACCTGCACCACCACGTTCGCGACGTTCATGTGGCTGAGCATCACCCATCAGTTGCATATTCATTGGCTTGTTCAGGATGCGTGTACGGGTAAAGTGCGACAACAGGTCACCCGGCATTCCTTTCGGCAGCTCAATAGTGGAATGGGTAGCAAACAACTTGATATTACCGATGTAGCGGCTACTGATATCGCCTTCATTAGCAATGGCACCCACGATGTGACGTACTTCAACACCATCATCACGACCCACTTCAATGCGGTACAACTCCATGTCACCCACATCACGGCGTTCACGACGCGGAGGACGTTCCCCGTCACGTGCTTCGCCACGGCCATCACGACGACGCTCACCACGTGATGATTCATCGCGATCACGAAATTCACGGCGTGGACGACGATCAACCACCGGATCCGGCGGCAGAATCAGCGGACGCTCACCTTGCGCCATTTTCAGTAACGCCGCAGCCAGCGTTTCCATATCAAACTCATCCTGCGGCTGCAACTTGGCCAACAGCGCACGGTACATATCCAGATCACTGCTTTCCAACTGCTGTTGTACTTTAGAAGCAAACTTGGCCAAACGACGCTGCCCCAGCAGCTCTGCATTCGGTAATTCCACTTCCGGGATAGTCAGCTTCATGGTGCGCTCAATATTGCGCAGCAGGCGGCGTTCACGATTCTCTACAAACAACAGCGCACGGCCCGCACGGCCCGCACGACCAGTACGACCAATACGGTGAACGTAAGATTCTTCATCCATCGGGATGTCGTAGTTGACGACCAGACTAATACGATCCACATCAAGACCACGAGCCGCCACATCCGTTGCAATCAAAAGATTCAAGCGACCATCTTTAAGACGTTCCAGCGTTTGTTCACGCAATGCCTGATTCATGTCACCGTTCAGTGCGGCGCTATTGTAACCGCTGCGCTCTAGCGCTTCTGCCACTTCCAGCGTTGCGTTTTTGGTACGGACAAAAATAATCGCCGCATCAAAATCTTCTGCTTCCAGGAAACGGATCAATGCTTCGTTTTTGCGCGCACCATGCACCGTCCAGTAACTCTGGCTAATGTCTGGGCGAGTAGTAACGCTGGACTGAATACGGACTTCTTGTGGATCCTTCATGAACCGACGAGTAATGCGACGGATCGCTTCCGGCATCGTTGCAGAGAACAGCGCCGTCTGATGCTCGGCCGGGATCTGCGCCATGATGTTTTCTACATCTTCAATAAAGCCCATACGCAGCATTTCATCAGCTTCATCCAGTACCAATCCACTAAGATTGGACAAACTCAGCGTACCGCGCTTCAGATGATCCAGCAGACGTCCGGGTGTACCCACGACAATCTGAGGCCCCTGACGCAACGCACGCAGCTGTACGTCATAACGTTGACCGCCATATAACGCTACTACGTTGACGCCATGCATATGCTTGGCAAAATCACTACAGGCTTCAGCCACCTGCACCGCCAACTCACGGGTTGGGGCCAGCACCAGCATCTGCGGTGCTTTTAAATCTACGTTAATATTCTGTAATAACGGCAAGGCGAATGCCGCTGTTTTACCACTCCCGGTCTGTGCCATACCCAACACATCACGGCCGTTGAGCAGATGAGGAATACATTCTGCCTGAATGGGTGATGGTTTTTCGTAACCCAGATCTGACAGGGCATTAATAATTGGAGCGGATAGCCCCAAGCTAGCAAAAGAAATTTCAAACTCAGCCATGTAAACGTGCCTCATTTCATAATGGCGGCCAGTCTACATAACTTGTCGAGAAAATATTCAATCATTTTCATTGAAAAGTGTGAACCGGCTCAAATTGGATTAAAAAGCGAACAAAAAAGCCTCGCCCGTAAAGGCGATAGAAATCATCATGATTTCAGGCTGATAGATGTTCGTCAGCTATTGCTGGTCCGATCCTGATAGGTCGTCTTGCTCTTGGCCTAACTGCGCCAATTCCAACAACGCATAGCGGTGCTCAACAAAGTTATGAACGTTGTTAGCAACCGTCAGCTTGAACAGCGCCAAAGCGGTGTTCTTGTCCCCCAGACTTAGGTAATGCTTACCTAAATAGAAGTCAGTTTCACTGAGATGCTCAGCGAGCGAAGTGTTATCCGTAGCTTCTTCCTGTACACGCTGCATCAACGTTTTTTCGCTGATGTTGCCCAGGTAGAATTCGACAATATCCCATCCCCACACACCTTTCTTCGCTTCCTCATAGCGCGCTTTTAACGCTTGCATGGCCTTCTCGGGATTAATTTCTCTCTCCACAAGATACAGCCACAAGGAACGAAAAGGATCATTAGGATCGTCTCGATAAAACGCCAGCAGATCATCCTGCGCTAACAGGTAACGACCACCATAGTATAAGGCGATCCCCCGATTCAAACGCGCATAATTGTAAGTTGGATCAAGCTCTAATACAGAATCAAACGCTTCATAGGCAGCATCAAAATTGCCTGCCTGCGTTAAGTAAATACCCAAATAATTAAATACTTCAGGCATATCGGGACGGATAGAGAGCGCTTGTGAAAAATCATTTCGCGCCAATGCCCGTAACCCCAGGCTATCATACAGCACTCCGCGCTCATATAATAGCTGCGCTCGCTCATCGGGGGTAAGAGCCCGGCTAGCCAGGATCTGTTCCATGCGAGCCAGAATCACTTCCTGTTGCAAAGTGGGTTGTAATGGAACTGCCAATACTACATCTTTGCGCCAATCTGTGTTGCTGCATCCTGCCAGCATGATTGCTGTCGCAACATAACACCAGCGCAAGAAAGGCTTCATTTCCTACTCCCGAAGACAAACATTGTATGAACATCCTGTCCCCGACTGCTCAGTATAAGGATATCCATTCCTTATAATACACGCAGCTCCTTCATACTGTAAGGAGCTGCACACTGATTAGCTGTTATTCTTCTTCCCCGGAAGCGGAAACCGATTCCTGAGGCTGGGCATTGGCTTCTTTAATGCTCAGACGAACTCGTCCCTGGCGATCAACTTCCAGTACTTTAACCGGAACTTCCTGACCCATTTGTAGATAATCAGTCACTTTCTCGACACGCTTATCAGCGATTTGAGAAATATGTACCAAACCTTCTTTACCACCACCGATAGCTACGAAAGCACCAAAGTCTACAATGCGGGTCACTTTACCTTGATAAATCCGACCGACTTCAATCTCAGCGGTAATCTCTTCGATACGACGAATGGCATGTTTTGCCTTCTCGCCATCCGTTGACGCGATTTTCACTGTACCGTCATCTTCAATTTCGATGGTAGTGCCAGTCTCTTCGGTCAATGCACGGATAACAGAACCGCCTTTACCAATAACATCCTTGATCTTGTCAGTACTGATCTTGATCGTATGAATACGCGGTGCGAACTCAGAAATTTCACCACGCGGTATGCTGATTGCTTGCTCCATCACACCCAGAATATGCAAACGGGCACCTTTTGCCTGATTCAGCGCAACTTGCATGATTTCACGGGTAATACCTTCAATCTTGATGTCCATCTGCAGCGCGGTTACACCATCACGGCTACCAGCCACTTTAAAGTCCATATCACCCAAGTGGTCTTCGTCACCAAGGATATCGGACAAGACAACATAGCTGTCGCCTTCTTTTACCAATCCCATAGCGATACCCGCTACAGCGGCTTTAATCGGTACACCAGCATCCATCAATGCCAAAGAGGCACCACAAACAGACGCCATAGAAGAGGAGCCATTAGATTCGGTAATTTCGGATACCACACGCACGGTATACGGGAATTCACTCGCTTTCGGCATAACAGCCAGAACACCACGTTTTGCCAGACGACCATGACCGATCTCACGGCGCTTCGGTGACCCGACCATACCAGTCTCACCTACGGAATACGGAGGGAAATTATAGTGCAACATGAAACGATCAGTGCGTTCACCGGTCAGTTCATCAATATTCTGAGCATCACGCTCAGTACCCAATGTGGCGGTCACCAGCGCTTGTGTCTCACCGCGGGTAAACAGAGCAGAACCATGAGTACGCGGCAACACACCGGTGCGCACATCCAGACCACGGATCATGTCTTTTTCACGACCATCAATACGCGGTTCACCACGTAACACTCGACTACGAACCACATTTTTCTCAATGCTGCCCAAAATGTCGCGGATTTCATCTTCATCCAGCGTAGCATCTTCTGCCAATAGCATCGCAGTAACTTCAGCTTTGATAGCATCAACCTGCGTGTAACGCTCTTGCTTTTCAATAATGCGATAAGCATCACCTAAACGGGCTTCAGACAGCGCCTGCACACGACTCTGCAATGCAGCATTCACTTTCGGAGACGACCAGTCCCATTTCGGTTTACCTGCTTCAGCAACCAGCGCCTTGATGTTCTCAATAACTACCTGCTGCTGATCATGACCAAACACGACAGCACCCAACATCTGATCTTCACTTAACAGGTCAGCCTCGGATTCAACCATCAGCACAGCCCCCTGGGTACCGGCCACAACCAGATCCAGACGACTTTCTTTCAGTTCATCAATAGTCGGGTTCAGCACATACTGGTCGTTGATATAACCCACACGAGCGACACCGATAGGACCATTGAACGGAATACCAGACAGGCTCAACGCAGCGGAAGCACCGATCATGGCAACGATATCCGGGCTTACTTGCGGATTCACCGACACCACTGTGGCAATAACCTGAACTTCGTTCACAAAACCATCTGGGAACAGCGGACGAATAGGACGGTCAATCAGGCGGGAGATCAGAGTTTCGCCTTCACTCGGACGACCTTCTCGACGGAAAAAACCACCCGGGATACGACCAGCAGCGTAAGTACGCTCCTGATAGTTGACAGTTAGCGGGAAAAAGTCCTGACCAGGTTTAGCGTGTTTAGCGCCCACTACCGTCACAAATACTGCCGTGTCATCCATACTAACCATAACAGCAGCAGTAGCCTGACGCGCCATCATCCCTGTTTCCAGAGTGACAGTATGTTGACCATATTGGAATTTACGTACGATCGGATTCAGCAAAATTATATCCTTCACCATATGCTATATGCGTGATTAGGGGACGAATTCACGCCAAGTTAACACCCGATCCAGTCACTACATCCTCGCGACTAATGACAACCTTCAGTCTGCCTTTGCAGATAAAGCCTCTCATTAGCCGCGCGAATCGCTGTAATAACGGATCCTGTTTAAAACACAATACATTACTCTGTTTTGCTAGACCTTCCTAGAAGAAAGGGGCCGCAAGAGGCCCCTTCCCACTGAAACTCGCCAGATTAGCGACGCAGGCCCAGACGTTCAATCAAGCTGGTATAACGCGCTACATCTTTACGCTTCAGATAATCCAGCAGCTTACGACGCTGCGAAACCATGCGCAGCAGACCGCGACGACTGTGGTGATCTTTTTTATGCTCAGCAAAATGGCCTTGCAGATGATTAATCTGCGCAGTCAACAAAGCAACCTGAACTTCAGTAGAACCACTGTCATTAGTATCACGACCGAATTCCGAAACGATTTTAGCTTTAGCTTCAACGCTTAGAGACATAGTAAACTCCAGAACATTATAAATAAAAAACAAGGCGCCGATCTCTAATTCAGCCACCCAAGATTTAAGCCGGGTTATTCTACTCGTAGCGCCTTACGATAGCAAGATGCTCACTGGATAGCCGGCTCTGCGTGTTCGACCACCAAACGCCGTGGTGCCACACGTCCTTCAACGTCCATCTCACCCATGCCGATAAATTTATGCTCTTCACCTTCAGTAATGCGCACCATACCTGATAGTGGCGCCCCGGCAGTCCGAACAGCCTGGCCCAGCTTCAAATATCCTGCCATCACTAAAGAAAGATTCACTTCAGGAAACGCTTGTACCGGACTATCCATAGGCAATAACTGCGCATCCAGTGCCGACATCAGTGAAGATGCATCCACCTGATCCTGGTCCAGCAATCCGTTAAGCTGCTCCAGCGTTATCATTCGCTCGATAGGGTAATTTGCTACCTGTAAACGACGCAGGTAAATGACATGTGCACCACAACCAAGTTTTTCACCTAAATCGTCAATAATGGTACGAATATAAGTGCCTTTGGAGCAATGAATTTCCAGCTCCAGCTCATCCCCTTCCCAGCGGATAAACAACAACTCATAGACAGTGATTTCCCGTGCTTCACGCGGAACCACCAGCCCTTGACGGGCATACTCATATAACGGTCGCCCCTGATACTTGAGTGCAGAATACATGGATGGAATCTGCTGGATAGTGCCGCGAAATCCATCTAGTGCATGTGCCAGTTCATCACCAGTGAACGTAACCGGGCGTTCTTCGATCACATTACCGTCAGCATCAGAAGTATCAGTGCGCTGTCCCAACCGGGCAATAACACGATAACGTTTATCTGAATCCAACAGATACTGGGAAAACTTGGTCGCTTCTCCCAGACAAATCGGCAGCATTCCTGTTGCCAGCGGATCTAACGCCCCCGTATGGCCTGCTCTGTTGGCATTGAAGATACGCTTTACTTTTTGTAGTACATCATTAGACGATATATTCTGCGGCTTATCTAGCAATAACACACCGTTTATATCTCGGCCGCGACGACGAGGACGCCCCATTAATCCTCCTGATCATCGTCGGAAGAGGAGCGACGCTCAATATCCTTTCTAACAACATTGGTCACCAGATTGGACATACGCATCCCTTCTACCAGTGAATTGTCATAAGCAAAAGTCAATTCCGGAACCACACGTAAACGCATAGCCTTACCCAACAACATCCGAATAAAACCAGAAGCATCCTGTAATGCCTTCAGGCCTGTTTTAACCTGTTCTGGTTCATTATCATTTAAAAAAGTCACAAAAATCTTGGCATAAGCCAAATCACGCGAGACCTCGACACCAGAAACTGTGGCCATTCCCACACGCGGATCTTTTACTTCACGCTGAATGATAATGGCGATTTCTTTTTGCATTTCCTGCGCCACACGCTGCGTGCGACTGAATTCTTTTGCCATGATGAATCCTCAGGGAAAAATCAGGGGGCACTAAGCCCCCTGAACGGAAAAATGAAATTACGTTATCGGAAAAATTAAGCGATAGTGCGTTTAATTTCAATAGTTTCAAACACTTCGATCATGTCGCCTGGGCGAACGTCGTTATAGTTCTTAACACCGATACCACATTCCATACCGTTACGGACTTCGTTAACGTCATCTTTGAAGCGGCGCAGAGACTCCAGCTCACCTTCATAGATCACCACATTGTCGCGCAGGACGCGAATCTTGTTGTGACGCTTAACAACACCTTCGGTCACCATACAGCCAGCAATCGCACCAAACTTCGGTGACTTGAAGACATCACGCACTTCGGCCATACCGATGATTTCTTGCTTATACTCTGGCGCCAGCATACCGCTCATCGCCTGTTTCACTTCGTCGATCAAATCATAAATGACGGAGTAATAGCGCAAATCCACGCTTTCTGACTCAACGACACGACGCGCAGAAGCATCAGCACGAACGTTAAAACCAAGAATAATCGCGTTCGACGCAGCAGCCAATGTTGCATCAGTTTCTGTGATACCGCCTACACCAGAACCCACGATTTTGACTTTCACTTCGTCAGTAGACAGTTTCAACAAAGAATCAGAAATCGCTTCACAAGACCCCTGGACATCAGATTTCAGAACAATATTTAGCTCAGAAACCTCACCTTCGGTCATGTTAGCGAACATATTTTCCAATTTGGATTTCTGCTGACGAGCCAGTTTAACGTCACGGAATTTACCCTGACGATAGAGAGCCACTTCACGCGCTTTCTTCTCATCACGCACGACCGTCGCTTCATCACCGGCCGCAGGTACACCTGACAGACCGAGAATTTCAACTGGAATAGACGGACCAGCTTCTGTAATTTCATGCCCTAGTTCGTCACGCATTGCACGTACTCGGCCATATTCAAAGCCACACAGAACAATATCACCTTTATTCAGTGTGCCTTCTCGTACCAGAACAGTTGCAACCGGACCACGCCCCTTATCCAGGAAGGACTCAATCACGACACCACTGGCCATACCGCTACGGATCGCCTTCAGTTCCAGAACTTCAGACTGTAACAGGATTGCATCCAACAGCTCATCAATACCAGTACCGGCTTTTGCCGACACATGTACAAACTGAGACTCACCGCCCCACTCTTCCGGCATAACACCGTACTGGGACAATTCATTTTTCACACGGTCTGGATCAGCTTCTGGTTTATCAATTTTGTTAACAGCAACAACGACCGGAACTTTAGCTGCTTTGGCATGCTGGATTGCTTCAATAGTCTGAGGCATAACGCCATCGTCAGCTGCAACCACGAGAACCACGATATCTGTTGCCTGAGCACCACGTGCACGCATAGCGGTAAACGCGGCATGTCCAGGAGTATCCAGGAAAGTAATCATCCCGTTTCCGGTTTCTACGTGATAAGCACCTATATGCTGAGTAATCCCACCCGCTTCGCCAGCTGCGACTTTAGTAGAGCGAATATAATCCAGCAGTGAAGTTTTACCGTGGTCAACATGTCCCATGATAGTCACTACCGGTGCACGAGATTCGGGTGCAACGCCAGTATCACGGTCACTCATTACCGCTTCTTCCAACTCGTTTTCACGGCGAAGAATCACTTTGTGACCCATTTCTTCCGCAACCAGTTGTGCTGTTTCCTGATCGATAACCTGGTTAATAGTCGCCATAGCGCCAAGTTTCATCATGGTTTTGATGACCTGAGAGCCTTTCACCGCCATTTTATTGGCCAATTCGGCAACCGTAACGGTTTCACCGATGACCACATCACGGTTGACAGCCTGCGCTGGTTTATTGAACCCCTGCTGCAATGTGCTTGGTTTACGTTTGCCCTTACCACCACGAACGGCACGAGCCTCTTCACGATCAGCCTTGGACTCAGACAGACGATTACCTTTTTTCTGTTTGGTCACCTTACGGCTACGGCTACGACGTTCACCTTCAACCTTGCGGTCATTCTCATCTTCAGCTTCACGCGCATGATGAGATGTTGTTACGTGGTAGTCAGCATCTTCGGTAACAACTGGTGTGCTTTGCGCTTCCCAAAGTCCGGCGTTCTCTGTCGCCATGCGACGGGCTTCTTCAGCAATACGCCGGGCTTCTTCTTCAACTTTCATCTGTGCCGCTTCTTCTGCTTTGCGCTTGAGTTCAGCCGCTTCAGCTTCACGTCGAGCTTTCTCAGACTGGGCTGGTTTGGTCGTACTGTCATTCTGTTGATTGATCACTTTTTCTTTTTCCGCTACATCACGCTTAGCTTTTTCGGCGGCTTCACGTTTGGCTTGCTCTTCAGCAGCGCGTTTTGCCTTCTCAGCGGCTTCACGTTTAGCTTTTTCTTCAGCTTCACGTTTAGCTTGCTCTTCAGCAATGCGTTGTGCCTGTTCTTCCGCTTCACGCCGTGCCAGCTCTTCCTCTTCAGCCTGTTGGGCATCCAGTGGATCGCGTTTTACATAAGTGCGTTTCTTGCGGACTTCAATCTGCACCGATTTACTCTTACCGCCGGTGCTCGGAATATTTAATGTGCTACGTGTTTTACGTTGTAATGTCAATTTGCTTGATGCACTACCGCGTTCACGGTTCAGGTACGTCAGCAGTGCTTCTTTCTCGTGCTGCGCCACAGAGTCTGAAGCAGACTTGGTAATTCCCGCATCAGCAAATTGCTGTATCAGGCGGTCAACCGAAGTCTGAATCTCTGCGGCCAGCGATTTTATGGTTACATCTGTCATGCTGTTCCTTTCCTGCTACAGTTTGTTATTCGTTGTCGTCACCAAACCAACAGATATTACGTGCAGCCATAATTAGCTCACCGGCTCTTTTTTCATCAAGCCCTTCAACATCTGCCAGGTCGTCGACGCCCTGCTCAGCAAGATCTTCCAACGTACATACACCACATGCAGCCAGTTTGAATGCCATTTCACGGGACAAACCAGGCAAACTGAGCAAATCATCGGCAGGTTGAACATCACCACGGCTTTCTTCACGCGCCAACGCCAACGTGGTCAATGCGGCTTTTGCACGCTCACGCAGAGATTCAACGATTTCTTCATCCAGATCGTCAATTTCTTGCAACTCTTTGATCGGTACATAAGCCAGCTCCTCCAGAGAAGAAAAACCCTCTTCCACTAAAAGTGTGGCGAAATTTTCATCAATATCCAGATATTTAGTGAAGATATCGATTGCTGCATGAGCTTCAGCCTGATGTTTCTCCTGAAGATCTTCTATGGTCATCACGTTCAATTCCCAGCCACTGAGCTGAGAAGCCAAGCGCACGTTTTGTCCGTTACGGCCGATAGCCTGAGCCAGGTTGCCAGCTTCAACAGCGATATCCATGGTATGGTTGTCTTCATCTACCACGATAGATGCCACATCTGCCGGAGCCATTGCATTAATAACAAACTGTGCCGGGTTATCATCCCATAGCACGATATCAACACGCTCACCACCCAGTTCACTAGACACTGCCTGTACGCGTGCACCACGCATACCTACGCAGGCACCTACCGGATCGATACGCTTATCATTGGTTTTAACTGCGATTTTCGCACGAGATCCTGGATCACGTGCCGCAGCTTTGATTTCAATGAGTTCCTCACCAATTTCCGGTACTTCAATGCGGAAAAGCTCAACCAGCATTTCCGGGCGAGAACGGCTGACAAACAACTGCGCTCCACGGGCTTCTGGGCGAACGGAATAAAGCACGCCTCGCACACGGTCACCTGGGCGAAAATTCTCGCGGGGAAGCATATCTTCACGGCCAATAACTGCTTCGGCGTTATTCCCCAGATCCAGGGAAATATTATCACGGCTTACTTTCTTGATTACACCGGTTACGATTTCACCTTCCTGTTCACGGAACTGTTCGACAACCATCGCCCGTTCAGCCTCACGAACCTTCTGAACAATAACCTGTTTGGCTGTTTGAGTAGTGATCCGATCGAAGGTGACAGATTCAATCTGATCTTCAATATAACCACCCAGTCCGACAGTAGGATCATCAAACTGTGCCGCTTCCAGGGTGATCTCACGTGTTGGTAAAGTGACTTCATTCACTACCAGCCAGCGACGAAATGTATCAAAGTCCCCTGTTTTACGGTCAATACAGACACGGACTTCAATTTCCTGTTCGTACTTTTTCTTAGTTGCTGTTGCTAATGCTGTTTCCAGCGCTTCAAAAATTTTCTCGCGCGGAACGGCTTTTTCGTTTGAAACCGCTTCAACAACAGCCAGAATCTCTTTATTCATCCTAGTTGCCTCATCCAAACTTTAAAAGTGGGGTACCAGATTCGCTTTCTGGATGTTGCTCAGTGCGAACACTTCGTCTTTGCCTTCCACTGTTACAGAGATCATCTCACCTTCTACGGATTTAATTATTCCCTGCCACTTACGGCGATTCTGGACTGCCATACGCAGCACGACTATCACTTCTTCGCCAATAAAATGTACATAATGATCAGCAGTGAATAAAGGGCGATCCAGCCCTGGAGACGACACTTCCAAGTTATAGGCGACGGATATGGGATCTTCAACATCCAATACTGCACTGACCTGATGACTAACATCAGCACAATCATCAACAGTGATCCCATCGTCACTATCAATATAGATACGCAGCGTCGATTGGCGACCCCGGATGAATTCAATACCCACCAGTTCATAACCTAATGCTTCAACAGGTGCTGAAATCATCTCTGTTAATTTTTGCTCTAATGTGGACAAGTCCACCCCCAAGACATAAAAAAAGGGCTTAATAGCCCAGTAATTCTGCTGTCAAATAACAAAAAACCCCGATATATCGAGGCTTTTAGTAACTGGACCCTATATACCGCCTATACAACGCGGTGTAGTTTTCCGTTAAGGATTTTTTCAAAACTTACTGTGGAAGTGATACACAGACACGCTAGAACAGTTTATTTGTGAAAAAAAACTTTATTGGGAAAATCAAATGGTTGCGGGGGCCGGATTTGAACCGACGACCTTCGGGTTATGAGCCCGACGAGCTACCAAGCTGCTCCACCCCGCGTCCGAAAACGTGGAAAATAATACGCTGACAACCGCAAAAACGCAAGTTATCTCTAGAATTGCTACAAGGACGATACTTGAAGGTTTAGCCTATCGTATTGAAACACAAGGAGACCTGTCAAGACCTTATCGTAATTAGTCCTCATCCATATACTTATCCCTGATTGCGCCCTTCATCATCTACTTTTAGTAAAGTCAATAACAGCGGCGATAAATTACAACACAGGGTTTCTGATGCGGTGGGCATCATACCCACAACCTCACTCAATGTCTATGAAAGACGATAAGGAAAACAGGCAATCATCTCGCAGCCGACATTCACCGATAATGTTTGGGATAATATTGTTCATTACTGCATTGATGGACAGTGACCGTCTGCATCTGCGGTGGAAACACGAGTGGGACCCATAAAGAAGGCTACCCGCCTGACCAGACGTGCAACTTCGAGGTGTAGACCTTCACCGCACAATCTTTCTTTCACCAGTCCACGCACCAATGCCCGATAAATAAACGCTGGTCCATGCAGCAAACCAATTATCTATAACGCATAAACCAATATGTAGAACACCAGTAAGTTCGTCAGAACCGAGACAACCATCTGGCGGACAAAAAAAGCGATCACAACAGCGCAGATCGCTTCCCAAAGATAAGGGTTATCAGTAAATACCCTTACGACGTTGTTTTCCATAAGAATGATTGGGCCACAAATGGCGCTTATAAGTGAGATGTTGATGGTCGACAATACACGAACTTTTGGATGGGCCATGGTGCGTTAATCGTTGGTCACAATCATCCCGCTGTTACCCAGGCGCTTACAGCGCAACTTAATAATGGTACACACCTTTCTGGAAATCATACTCTGTTGGTGCAATGGGCAGAAAAGATAACACAACTGGTACCGGGTGCTGAGCAGGCCCGGTTCAGTGCTTCAGGTACTGAAGCCACGTTGTTGGCTATACGGCTGGTCCGAGCTTATACCCGACGACCCAATATTGTACGGGTCGATGGGCATTTTCACGGTTGGCATGATGAGGCACTTTCCGGGATCGACGATGATTGGCCAACCGGTTCGCATCCAGAAGCGGCCAGACACTTGCAATTAGTACCGCCATACGATCCGGATGCGATAGAAACAGCATTGGCCGCAGAGGAAACGGCTGCGGTGATCCTTGAACCGGGGGGCGGTAGCAGCGGCACATTACCCTACGATGCACACTATCTGCAGATGTTGAGGGATATCACCCTGCGTCATGGTACCTTGCTGATTTTTGATGAAGTAATGAGTGGGTTTCGTTACGCGCCCGGCGGAGTGCAGCAGTTGTCTGCCGTTATGCCGGATATCACCACGTTGTCCAAAGTACTGTGCGGTGGTTTGCCCGGTGCGGCTGTGGCAGGGAGTCGTGCGGTTATGGCCTGCTTTGAAGCAGACCATAGCACCAAGGTGCTCCATACCGGTACGTTCAACGGTAACCCGCTGTCCGCTTGCGCGGGGTTGACCACATTGGCACTGGTGGCTGATGGAACGATTCAAAAAACATTGGACAGAAACACCGCACTATTTGTAGACATGGTGAATGATAAGGCCAATCAGGTCGGTATTGATGTGCAGTTATTCCATCAATCTTCAATCTTTCACATATTGATTGGCGCGCAAAAGGCAGGGGTTGAGATTGCGCCCTCTGAAGATGCAATCTGGATGGCGCAAAAAAACGCGGCTATATATAGCGAGCTGAAAGCGATTCTTACCTGCCAAGGTATTGATATGCACAAGTCCCATGGTTGGCTTAGTGCCTGCCATACGCATGACGTACTTGAAGATGCGGCAGGCAGGTTCCATACAGCATTCACCATGTTATTAAACCAAAACAGTTCTACAGGTTTAGCGGACTAAGCGGAGGGAGCCATGATCGAGATCGTCAACTTCATCAACGGCAGGCATATTAGGGCAACGGGAGAAGGCAACCTGTTTTCGGTAAATCCGGCAACCGAAGAACGCATTGCCCACGTAAATATTTCATCACCAGTGGATGTTGATACCGCCGTGCAGGCAGCCAGAGCGGCATATACACAAGGGCCTTGGCCACGCATGGCGGTAGAGGAAAGGGCTGCTTACCTACATATGATCGCAGACGTACTGGAAGACAACCTGGTGTTATTTGCACAGCATGAATGTGAAGATACCGGTTTTTTATCGAAAATGTGTCTGCATGGACATCTTCCGCGAGCCGTAGAGCACTTTCACTTTTTTGCGGAAGAGGGGAAACGTTTTTTTGGCGATGCCATCCCGGTTGGGGATGCCTACATCAACTTTACTCACCACGCACCTCTTGGCGTCGTTGCCATCATGACGCCGTGGAATGGTCCCCTTGCCGTTTCATCGATCAATCTGGCTGCAGCATTGATTGCGGGCAATACCGTGGTGTTGAAGCCTTCTGAACTGGCCCCGATCACGGTTTCTCTGTTGGGCCAAATCTTTGAGGAAGTCGGCCTACCAGAAGGCGTAGTCAATTTGGTACATGGCGCAGGGCAGCCAACTGGCCAGGCATTGATACAGCATCCCGGTATCGATCTGTTGTGTTTTATCGGCGGTACTCAGGTAGGTAAAGAGGTTTTAAGGTATTCGGCGAATACGGTGCGACGCTCGTTACTTGAATTGGGCGGAAAATCCCCGACTGTGGTACTGGCTGACGCAGATATTGATACTGCGCTGGACGGTGCATTGGTGTCTGCTTTCAGTAGCAACGGGCAGGTATGCACGGCGGGTTCGCGCATCATTGTCGAGCAACCCATTGCCGAGGCGTTTAGCCGCAGATTTATTGAACGAACTCAGCATATTCGCGTTGGTGATCCGTTTGATGAAACCAGCGAGATAGGCCCGATGATCAGTGCCGTGCATCGGGAAAGGATGCTGAAAGCCATTGCGCAAGCCCAGCAAGCAGGAGCAAGCCGGAGAACCGGTGGGCATATACCGGCAGAACACCAGCAGGGTTTTTACATTGAGCCTACTGTATTCACGGGGATTCATCCTCAGAGCGATTTGGCCACACAAGAAATATTCGGTCCCATTATCGGAATTTTTACTGCGGACAATGAAGTTCACGCCCTTGCTTTGGCCAATGATACCCGATTTGGGTTAGCAGGATCAGTATGGAGTGCGGATCAATCCAAAGCATTGTCTTTTGCCCGACAAATGCAGGCGGGAAATGTTGGAATAAATACGCCATACATTCGGGATATTCGTTGCCCATTTGGCGGTTTTAAAGAGAGTGGCATTGGTGCCGTTGGGGGACGCTGGAGTCTGGACCAGTATACCCAAACGCAAACCCTGTGTTTGCCCCTCAACAAATATACTCTGCCTAAATATGGCGCACTGAAATAACGCCACCTGCCGACCAAAATTTATATCAATAATTACTGTGAGCGTGAACATGAATGAAACAATTAATAATCACTTCAGCCTAACCGATTATGACGTGTCACAATTCAAGAAGAATGGCTTTGTTGTTTTACGATCATTTCTGTCAACTTCACTGATTTCACATATTAAGAACTCCATCACTGAACACCTGCGGTTGTTGGATGAAAACCAAACTGGTTTCAAGCGCGTCGGATACGATATTTTTGAAAACGATTTAGTTATCAAGGCGCTACTGGCCCATGACTGCTTCTCCGGCACATTGACCACGCTGGCTAATCGCAGCCTGTTCTATACCCAGGGGCTGGGTTTCCAGATAGAAAAAGAAAAGCACACGGGTTTTCCTTGGCACATTGGGACACAAAGCTTTGGTTATCAACATGGTGAGGATTTTGGCTGTTCGATGTGGGTGCCGTTAGTAAAAATTGATACCGATAATCAGGGAGGCGGTATGAGCTATGTGCCGGAACATATTATTTCGGGCAAGTTTATGTATATGGATATCGATCCGTCTATCGATCAAATGATGCGTGAGCTTGCTGAGGTGGACAGAGATTCCCTTGAGTTGGGCAATTACATCGAGTTACGGCACAGTATTCTCAATTCACCCGCGCTCAGTACGTTACTAGAATATTACAAGCATACTGATTCGTTTAACCTCGGTGATGTATTGATTTTTAACAAAAATCTGATCCACGTCAGTGAACCGTTATTAGAAGGAGAGATCGCAACACGTACCGCTTTTGTGATGCGTTTTATCGACATCGATAGCCGCTACGATGAAACCCGTTCCCGCGGACTAGACTTCTCAATGATCTATTTTGGCCATCCCCCTTCCTCCGATTTTCACACCAAAGTCAGTGAGAACGATGGCGACCTGATCCGGGAAAGCAAGCTATTCAAGGATGGCAATAGCCGGATTTTGGCGAAGTCATAAGTAGAAATAGATGGAGGAGGAAACGTGGAAAAGGTGGAAGAATACTCTATATGGAAAAACAGCCAGTTCCGCATTCTGTTCTCTGGGGCGCTGTTTTGTAATCTGGGCGGCAAGGTTTATGAACTGGCACTTCCGCTGTTGATCTATGACATTACTCGTTCATCAGAAATTATGGGCTGGGTGCGTGCCGTCGAGTTTCTGCCTTATATTCTGCTGGCGTCGGTAATTGGGGCGTGGATCGACCGAGTGGATCGCAGAGTGTGGTCGCAATGGATGGTTGCTGGGCAGGTTGTGTGTCTACTGACGGGATGGTTGGCCATTCAGTTTTTACCCAACCCGCTGTGGGTGCTGTTCCCTTGTGCTTTCTTTATGATGGCGTTCAATTTTGGTTATCTTAATGCCAGAATGGGCATGTTGAAGCACATACTCCCCTTATCGTTGCAAAGTGCCGCGACTTCCAGCATGAGTTCGCTAAACAGCCTGTTTCAGGCCATGGGGCCATTGCTATCAGGCGTGGTGATTTTATTCTCCTCTGTGCATATTATTTTTCTGTGGATCGCCTTGTTCCTGTTTATCGCTTGGTGTTACCTGATAAAAATGCCGTATGAGAGAGAGGTATTCAGGACCACCGGATCAATAGGAAAAGCAATTATTGAAGGGTGGAGAATCCTGCGGGCCAACCCCCCTCTTTATCATATGGCATTGGCAATTGCGGTGTTAAATACCAGCTCGGTAGTCTTTTCATTACAGTCAATCTATTACGCCAAAACCGTGTTGGCCATGAATGCCGTGGATATCGGTTATATGGCGTCTGCGGGCGGGATCGGTGGGATACTCGGATCGCTGTTGACGGTGCGTTTGCGCAACAAATTTGGTCTGGGAAAAGTGTTGATTACCACGACAATAACTCAGGCACTGGGCTATCTATTTATTTTGTTTTCTAACCATTCATTAGTACTAGTTTCTGCTTTCTTCTGGGTAAGTTTCTTCGAAGTCATTACGGCTATTCTCGTTTATACCTACCGGCAGGAAAGTATCAAAACCGAAAATCTGGGCAAGGTTATGGGGATCACTGGTACGCTGTTTAAAATGGGTTTGCCGTTTGGCCTCGCCATTTCTGGATACATTGTGTCGGGCTATGGCATTGGCACATTATTTACCGCCTGTGCTGTCGTTCAAATTTCCATGGGAATTTTATGCACGCTAAGCCCAATAGCGAAAGTGTCTTAGTCCTATAGAGATTAGAACTGACCACATATTGATTCTTGATTTAAAAGGATTTTCACCAGTTCGAAAATGTAGTTGCTCCCAAACATTTAGGGCTGGATTATTTACGGGTTAATCGCAGAAGACAATAGACTATACCCTGTTTTCTATCGGTGACTTATGGAGTCAAGAATAATGTTTTTATCCCCTTTATATTTTGAATAAATCCTGTCTCTCAGAAAGTCCCTAACGCGTTCGACTTATTTATTTACCCAATTTCTACTCGTAGTCCCGGCACTCGCTCAAACTCACGGACATTATTGGTTACCAGTATCAGTCCAGATGAGCAGGCATGGCATCATAGGGACCTGATAGGCGTTCCTTTTCTTGTCAGTTCTGCGTGAATCTGACCGGTATGAACAGCGGTATCAAAGCCATATGTCAGCACTTCCATACGGGTGGCAAAACCTTCAATCACCGCCAGCTTCTTTTCAGGATTAATCGATTTTTCCGCACCGTAAATCAGCTCCATTAGCGTGACAGAACTGATGCCGAATTGAACGTAATAGCGATAAAAAGCCTCTCAGGCTTCCTGTGCTTTATTTTTGATGGTGTAAATACAAATATTGGTATCAAGCAGATAGTTGAGCATCGGAAATCTTCCCTGATTTGTTCATTGGGTTGTCCTCGGTTACTCATAAAATCAGACGTTACGTCTGATCCTTCAAACTCGTTTCGATACCTTCCGGTGGATAAAGCCGCAATTTCAAATATTCCATGATCCAATCCGCCGACGGTTGTCACAGATCAATCGGTACATCAGCACGGACTCCATGTATCCAGACAGTGATGATTTGCCAGCAGCATAATCACTTGAGCCATAAAACTGTAGGAATGACTATATGTCTGACACCGGTCGTGGTTTAAGGTTTGGCGCGAACGACATAGCAATTACGCTAACATTGCCATTTTATCTGAAAGACCAATTGCGCCTTCTTGATGAATATTGCCAAGAGGCCTGTTGACGCCGTTTTCTATTATGAGAACAGAGGTCACGTGCCACCAATATCAGGCATGACAAGCATGGGAGGGGGCGAAAATGAGTGATGGTTGTAACGGCACTGCTGGCCACCAAAAAAAAAGACGACTGTCAGCATTCTGTCACTAATATCTCCTGGTGGGATGCGGTCATTTTCACCAATACATTAAGTGCCCGGCCCAGCACAACTTACAACTCTGCAGTAAAACCACGAGATTCAGATAAAAAAAAATAGACACCTATTGGTGTCTATTAATTCTGTATTGGTACCGAGGACGGGACTTGAACCCGTAAGCCCAATCGGGCACTACCACCTCAAGGTAGCGTGTCTACCAATTCCACCACCTCGGCATCAAAATCTTATTTTACAACCCGATAACATATTCACTTGTCATCGATAAACCTTATCCGGCTCGCCTCAAGCTATCCGCAATTATTTAGGGATATCGCTAGATGGTGCGGCAGGAGTCGCAGGAGTCGTACTCTGCTCAACTTTGGCTGGAGCTGGCTGACTCAAGCTTTCCCACTCACTCCCTTTCTGGCTATGGTTGGAGCTCATGTTACCTAAAAGCAAGCTGATAATGAAAAACAGCGTCGCCAATATAGCCGTCGTACGGGTCATGAAATTACCAGAACCGCTCGAACCAAATAAAGTAGCGGAAGCGCCTGCTCCGAACGACGCGCCCATATCAGCACCTTTACCTTGTTGCAGCATAATCAGCCCCACAAGGCTAATCGATACCAACAAGAAAATGACCAAAAGAGCTTCGTACATAATTGTACCTGTTACTGTTTCCCCACGAAGTGAGGATTGCTGAATTCTTGCGGTTAACCCGCCTGCTGTAACCCGCAGTAGGATGTTGTTTCATCCCCTACAAAGCGGGTCTGAATACTAACCAAAGCATGCACCGTAAGCAAGGGTAATTTAGTGCTGCCTGGCCGATTGGGGAAAAAAACAGCGGACAGCCACCCCCATACCAAAGGCTACATTATCCAATTGATTATTCAGTTTTAAATCAACTACGATATGCTTATGTCATCTCATCTGGGTAAGCGAGATAGTTGATCAATTATCAGCCAGACAGGTGGTGTCATATATATATTATCCAACGGCTTTTACAGCCTCGGCGATACGGTCAGCCAAAAGTGTAACCATCTCGCCATCCTTGCCTTCAACCATGACCCTAATCAACGGTTCAGTACCGGACTTACGTAGTAACACTCTCCCGCGACCGGCCAGTTGATTTTCAACATCCTGAGTAACTTGCTTAACTGATTCATCTTCCAATGGATTATGTTCACCAGTGAAACAGACATTAACCAGAACCTGGGGAAACAGCGTCATGCCACTACATAAATCATGCAGACTCATATGATTACGAACTATAGCTGTCAGGACTTGCAACCCCGCAATCACACCATCTCCGGTAGTCGTTTTATCAAGCAGAATAACGTGGCCAGAATTTTCTGCACCAATCCGCCATCCTTTCTCCTGCATCAACTCCAGTACATATCTGTCGCCCACTTTAGCCCGCGCAAAAGGGATGCCTAACTGCTTAAGTGCCAGTTCCAACCCCATGTTACTCATCAGGGTACCGACAGCCCCTCCGCGGAGTTGCCCTTGACGCAAGCCTTCACGGGCAATGATGTACAGGATCTGGTCACCGTCAACTTTGTTGCCCAGATGGTCAACCATTATCAAACGATCACCATCGCCATCAAAGGCAAGACCAACATCGGCTTTTTCAGCTAAAACCCGTGCCTGCAACTGGCTGACATCCGTAGCACCACAGTGTTCATTTATATTCATCCCATCAGGCTCGCAGCCAATGGTTATCACACTGGCACCCAGCTCACGCAGTACACTGGGAGCGATGTGATATGTCGCGCCATTGGCACAATCCACAACGATCTTCAGGCCATTAAGGTTCAATTCGCTCGGGAAGGTTCCTTTGCAGAACTCTATATAGCGGCCCGCCGCATCTACTATCCGGTTGGCTTTACCCAACTCGGAAGATTCAACACAGGTAATCGGCTTTTCCATTTCTGCTTCAATAGCCTCCTCGACTTCATCCGGCAATTTAATGCCATCGATCGAGAAGAATTTAATGCCATTATCGTAGTAAGGATTGTGAGAAGCCGATATAACAATACCGGCTTCCGCTCTAAAAGTACGTGTCAGGTAAGCCACCGCGGGTGTCGGCATCGGGCCGGTAAAGGAAGCGGAAAGTCCCGCTGCAGCCAATCCGGCCTCAAGCGCAGATTCAAGCATGTAACCGGAAATACGGGTATCTTTACCAATGATGATCTTTTTAGAACCATGGCGAGCCAGAACCTTCCCTGCTGCCCAGCCAAGTTTTAATACGAAGTCAGGCGTAATCGGTGTATCTCCAACTTTGCCCCGAATACCGTCAGTTCCAAAATATTTACGGCCGCTCATAAATTTTTTTTATTCCTTAGCTGAAAGTGTGGCTTCTACAATGCGCATGGCATCAACCGTTTCTTTTACATCATGAACGCGAATAATGTGAGCGCCCTGCATAGCAGCTATAACCGCGCAGGCAACGCTGCCATGCACTCGGTCAAGAGGCGGAACATTAAGTACCTGACCAATCATGGATTTTCTCGACATACCAACCAGCAATGGCAAACCAAAGCGATGCATCTCCTTCAGATGAGCAAGTATCTGATAATTATGCGCTAGACTTTTGCCAAATCCGAACCCCGGATCCAACAAAAGCCTGTCTTTCTGGAGATCGGCATTCACACAACGTGCAATATGATGCTCAAAAAAAGCGAAAACTTCATCCAACAGATTGTCATAATGCGGGGCGTGTTGCATGGTTTCTGGTAATCCCTGCATATGCATCAGACATACTGGTAATCCGGTAGCTGAAGCGGCTTCCAGAGCGCCAGGCTCCTGTAATGACCTAATATCATTAATCAAATGAGCACCGGCCAATGCCGATGCAGTGATCACTTCTGGCTTTGACGTATCTACGGAAATCCAGGTATCAAAACGCTGGGATAGTGCCTCTACAACGGGGATTACTCGTGATAACTCTTCTTCCACACTTACTGCATTAGCTCCAGGTCTGGTTGACTCACCACCTACGTCGATCAATGTTGCTCCTGCCGCGATCATCTCCTGTGCATGGAACAGCGCGGCATCTAATGTGGCGTGCTTCCCTCCATCGGAGAAAGAATCCGGGGTAACATTTAAAATACCCATCACCTGTGGACAGGAGAGATCCAAAATCGCTCCTCTGGCAGTCAGCTTCATATTCATTCCTCAAAACCACGACCATTTTTATACTGCTAGAACCATTAAACTCCAGTAAAAAACCCCGGCAAGCCGGGGTTTACAAATCACAGAGATCAACAATACAGGTTGCTATACCATTATTTATCGTTTAGCTGTTCTGATACCGTATTACCCTGGTTGGGTGTACTTGGCTCATCGCCGCCTTGCGTTGGCATATTGGGAGCGCCACCATTATCAGAATGACTATTCGATGCTGATTCCTCCCAATCCGCTGGAGGACGGACTTCTTTTCGTGCCATCAGATCGTCAATTTGCGGAGCATCAATGGTTTCATATTTCATCAATGCATCTTTCATTGAATGCAGGATATCCATATTTGCCATCAACAATTCACGGGCACGCTGATAATTACGCTCGATCAGTACCTTAACTTCCTGATCAATAATTCTGGCAGTTTCATCAGACATATGTTTCGTCTTGGCTACAGAACGACCCAGAAATACTTCTCCATCTTCTTCCGCGTACAACAAAGGACCCAGTTTTTCCGAAAACCCCCACTGAGTCACCATATTGCGGGCAATAGATGTAGCCACTTTAATATCGTTTGAAGCCCCTGTAGATACGTGCTCAGAACCGAAAATAATTTCCTCGGCTAAACGACCGCCATAAAGCGTAGAAATCTGGCTCTCCAGTTTTTGGCGACTGGCGCTGATAGCATCCCCCTCGGGCAGGAAGAACGTTACCCCTAATGCACGTCCACGCGGAATAATCGTCACTTTATGCACGGGGTCATGTTCTGGAACCAGGCGACCAATAATGGCATGGCCCGCTTCATGATACGCAGTGGATTCTTTCTGTGCCTCAGTCATGACCATAGAACGTCGCTCCGCTCCCATCATGATCTTATCTTTAGACTTTTCAAACTCAGCCATAGAAACAACACGTTTGTTGCCACGGGCCGCAAATAAGGCAGCCTCGTTAACCAAGTTAGCCAAATCAGCCCCAGAGAAACCCGGTGTACCACGTGCGATCACTGAAGCATCAACATCCGGAGATAAAGGAACGCGGCGCATATGAACCTTCAAAATCTGCTCACGGCCACGTACATCCGGTAATCCCACCACCACCTGTCGGTCGAAACGACCTGGTCGTAACAACGCGGGATCCAGTACATCAGGACGGTTGGTTGCCGCGATAACAATGATACCTTCGTTACCTTCAAAACCATCCATTTCGACCAGCATCTGATTCAGTGTTTGTTCACGTTCATCATGCCCGCCGCCCAGACCTGCCCCACGCTGACGCCCTACAGCGTCAATTTCATCAATAAAAATGATACAAGGAGCAGCTTTCTTGGCTTGTTCGAACATGTCACGCACACGAGACGCACCGACGCCAACAAACATCTCTACAAAATCGGACCCGGAAATAGTAAAGAAAGGCACTTTCGCTTCACCGGCAATTGCTTTAGCCAGCAGCGTCTTACCCGTCCCGGGAGGACCTACCATCAGAATACCTTTCGGGATTTTACCGCCAAGCTTCTGAAAACGGCTAGGTTCACGCAGGTACTCTACCAGTTCACTGACTTCTTCTTTAGCTTCATCGCAACCAGCAACATCAGCAAATGTCGTCTTGATCTGATCTTCAGTCAGCATCCGCGCCTTGCTTTTACCAAAGGACATGGCACCTTTGCCACCCCCTCCCTGCATTTGACGCATGAAGAAAATCCAAACGCCAATCAGCAACAGCATCGGGAACCAGGAAATGAAGATAGAAGCCAGCAGGCTCGGTTCTTCAGGTGGCTCACCAACAACTTTCACATTCTTAGTCAGAAGGTTATCCAACAGCTTGGGATCGTTGACAGGGATATAAGTCGTATATTGCGTGCTGTCTTTTTTGACGACACTGATCTTACGTCCATTAATGTGTACTTCACGAACCTGATCCTGATTCACTTCAGTTAAAAAGGTTGAATAATCCACCCTACGGCCATTCGACTCGCTGGGCCCAAAGCTCTGGAATACCGACATCAGCACAACCGCGATGACTAACCAGAGGATCAGGTTTTTCGCCATGTCACTCAAGGGATTAACCTCATATTACAACTGTGTTAAAAAATAACGTTAGGGTACTACACTTTGCGCCCTGTCGCTACGATGTACACCTCACGGGACCGGGCACGCGAGGCATCTGGCTTACGAATCTTTACCGTTGTAAACAGGGAGCGAATTTCTCGCAGATATTCATCAAACCCTTCTCCCTGAAATACTTTCACCAGGAAACTTCCGCCTGGCGCTAATATATCCCGGCACATATCCAATGCTAATTCCACAAGATACATCGCTTTGGGTATATCCACTGCCGGTGTACCACTCATGTTCGGGGCCATGTCAGACATCACCACCTGAACCTTATCACTGCCGACTCTTTCCAAAAGAGCCTTCAGAACTAATTCATCACAAAAATCCCCTTGAAGAAAATCGACTCCGACAATAGGATCCATAGACAGAATATCACAAGCGATAATACGCCCTTTTTCGCCGATTTGGCTGACAACGTACTGTGACCATCCACCAGGCGCTGCCCCTAAATCCACAACAGTCATTCCCTGTCTGAATAGCTTATCGGTATGCTGTATTTCATCAAGTTTAAACCAAGCGCGCGAGCGGAGCCCTTTTTTCTGCGCCTGCAGCACATATTTATCGCTAAAGTGTTCCTGCAACCAGCGGCTGGAACTTGCAGAACGCTTTTTGTTAGCCATCAATTTTCCAACTATTATTAAAAAAGCGCGTTCGGTGAATAAAACGTCTCAATGACAACCAAATGACACAGTCCAATTGGTGATAATCATCAGATGGCGGTAGAATGGCCCGTTTTCAATCCCAACCTAAGCAAAAAAAGACAATGAATCTAAGTAATAAACAAAAACAGCACCTAAAAGGTCTGGCACATCCGTTAAAGCCAGTCGTAATGTTAGGCAATAATGGCCTTACTGAAGGTGTCCTGGCTGAGATCGAACAAGCTTTAGAACACCACGAACTGATCAAAGTAAAAATTGCTACGGAGGATCGTGAAACCAAAGGTTTGATCGTCGATGCCATCCTGAGAGAAACCCGCGCCAGTAATGTACAGGTTATTGGTCACACTTTAGTACTCTATCGTGCTGCAAAAGAACGCAGAATAGTGTTGCCACGATAACACTTTTAGGTTCAGGTCACCTTGTTTTCACAGCAAAGTGCCATGACCATGGGTGCGAGAAAAGGCCGTAAACGGCCTTTTTCTTTTCTTTACAAACTTTGTCGATTTAACCATCAGATCTGCAAGAATTAAATATATTTAACATTCAGAATTTCAAATTCCACATCCCCACCCGGGGTACGGATTGTGACAATATCGTCCTTTTCCTTACCAATGAGGCCTCGAGCAATAGGAGAATTCACAGAAATGAGGTTTTGTCTAAAATCGGCCTCATCATCACCCACAATGCGATAGGTCTGTTCCTCCTCACTGTCCAGGTTCATTACGCTCACTGTTGCACCAAAAATCACACGGCCATTATTGGCAGCCATTTTAGTGATATCAATCACCTGTGCGTTGGAAAGCTTGGCTTCAATTTCCTGAATACGACCTTCACAGAAACCTTGCTGTTCACGTGCCGCATGATATTCAGCGTTTTCCTTCAAATCACCGTGTGCACGAGCTTCCGCAATCGCTGAAATAATTTCAGGACGACGAACACTTTTCAAATATTCCAGTTCTTCGCGTAATTTTTCGGCACCACGCAACGTCATCGGAAATTGTTTCATATTGTCAATACCTCTAAAAAATCCGTACAAATCAAATAGCCATCATCCTGGCGCTATACAATCAACTGCGACGGAGTGTCTGTAGCCAGTGTTCCCTGACAATTAAGGCAAGCAAAAGCGCCCTAGCCCAGAACAAAACTTCCAGGTTAGACACCATGTTGCATTTTGATACGTATTTTACCCTAGAGTTCCACAAGGGTCATCGTTTACTTTAACCCTTATTGCGCCGTAGTATGACCACACGTTACCCTGTTCTTAGCTGAGATTATGCGTTTTTCATCGATTGTTGCTGGACTTACCTGTGCTTTTATTCTGCATGCCAACGCTGCTCCCATAGAGAATCATATACAATATTTGCCTAGTGGCGCCAATCTGGCGCTGATTGTGCAAAAAATCGGGGCATCGACACCAGTGATTAACTACCACAGTCAGCAGATGTCATTACCGGCCAGTACACAAAAAATCATTACCGCACTGGCGGCATTGCTTCAGTTAGGTCCCGATTATCGGTTTATTACCACGATGGAAAGTCACGGCGCAGTAACCAACGGTGTTCTAAGGGGTAATCTGATTATCCGTTTCAGTGGAGATCCTACGTTAACTCGCCAGGAAATACGCGATATGGTGCAAAATCTGAAAAAACGTGGAATCCACGAAATTTCTGGTGATGTGCTGATTGATACTTCCATTTTTGCCAGTCATGACAAAGCACCAGGTTGGCCCTGGAATGATATGACGCAATGCTTCAGTGCACCGCCTGGCGCTGCCATTGTTGATCGTAACTGCTTTTCTGTTTCGCTTTACAGTGCCCCCCGACCAGGTGACAACGCTTTTATTCGCGTAGCCTCATATTATCCGGTACACATATTCAGTGAAGTCAGAACGCTGGCTAAAGGCTCTCCTGATGCGAAATATTGCGAACTGGATGTCGTGCCCGGTGAATTAAATCGTTTTACGCTGACCGGATGTCTGACACAGCGAGCGGAACCGCTACCGCTGGCGTTTGCCATTCAGGATGGCGCAAGCTATGCAGGGGCCATTGTGAAAGATGAGTTGCTGCAGGCAGGCATCCGCATGGACGGTAACCTACGTCGCCAAACTCAACCCAACCCCGCAGGAACCATTCTGGCCCAAACACAATCAGAACCCCTACATGAATTACTGACAACTATGCTCAAGAAGTCAGACAATATGATCGCGGATACTGTCTTTCGGACTATTGGTCATGAGCGTTTTAAAGTACCGGGCACCTGGCGAGCTGGGGCTGATGCAGTACGTCAGATCCTGCTGCAAAAAGCCGGAATCGATTTAAATAACAGTATTATTGTGGATGGTTCCGGATTATCACGACATGACCTAATAGCACCAGTCACGATGATGCAGGTACTGCAATATATCGCTCAGCATGATAGCGAGCTGAATTATATCAAGATGCTGCCACTGGCGGGATACGATGGCACATTACGCTATCGCGCTGGTTTACATGAGGCTGGAGTTGACGGAAAAGTTTCCGCGAAAACCGGGTCATTACAAGGCGTCTATAATCTGGCTGGGTTTATTACTACCGCCAGCGGACAGCACATGGCCTTTGTGCAATACATTTCCGGTTATGCTGTTCCGCCGAAAGATCAGAAATCCCGACGCATTCCTCTCGTTCGTTTTGAAAGCCATCTGTATAAAGATATCTATCAAAACAACTAACCATTTATCTTACTTAAAAAATTCCCTTATCTACCTGCGCAGATAAGGGAAAAATCAACAAATCACAAGCAAATTCATTAACGAGAATGTCGTCGGCAATCATTTGTGATAAATGATTTCAACGCCCTCGTCGTCACCTTCATCCCAATCATCATCCCAATCATCTTCAGCTTCCGCTTTGGCCGCCTCGAGCTGTTCACGATGATAGTCATCCCACATGAACTCTACTTTTTCAGAAGCCGCTTCTTCTGTAGCAGCCAATGCTTTAGGCTGTGTATTGAGAAAATTCATCACATCCCAGCACAGTGCATTAACACCTTCACGGCTAGCTGCAGAAATTAGATAATACTTCCCTTCCCAGCCCATAGATTCAGCAATTTCTTTAGCTAGCCTTTCAGCCTCAACCTTATCCAGAAGATCAACCTTATTGAAAACCAACCAACGCGGTTTTTCTGCCAGTGCAGCACTGTACTGCTGAAGTTCATTCACGATAATCCGGGCATTTTCAATCGGATCAGATTCATCTATCGGTGCCAGATCGATCAAATGCAACAGAACACGGCAACGCTCCAGATGCTTAAGGAAACGGATCCCCAGGCCAGCACCATCCGAAGCGCCTTCGATCAGACCCGGAATGTCCGCCACCACAAAACTTTGTTCGCTATCCATACGCACCACACCCAGGCTCGGGACCAACGTAGTGAATGGATAATCAGCGACTTTAGGTTTTGCTGCAGAAACAGCACGGATAAATGTAGACTTACCGGCATTGGGTAGCCCCAACATACCAACATCCGCCAGCAAAAGTAGTTCCAGCATCAATTCACGTTCTTCACCCAGAGTACCGCTGGTTTTTTGACGGGGCGCCCGATTAACTGATGATTTGAAACGAGTATTACCCAGCCCGTGCCACCCCCCCTTCGCTACCATCAGACGCTGCTGGTGACGGGTCATATCACCCAGCACCTCCCCCGTTCCTTTATCCTGGATACGAGTTCCGACAGGAACTTTCACGGTAATATCTTTGCCACGCTTGCCAGTACAGTCCCGGCTCTGACCATTCTGTCCACGTTCAGCCCGAAATGATTTTTCAAAGCGATAGTCGATCAAGGTATTCAGATTTTCATCTGCAACCAGGTAAACGTCACCGCCGTCACCGCCGTCACCGCCGTCCGGTCCGCCATTAGGAATATATTTTTCTCGACGGAAGCTGACACAACCATTGCCACCATCGCCTGCCACAACCAGAATCGTGGCCTCATCTACAAACTTCATTTACTGTCTCCGCAAAAACCAATAGAAAAACACTCTATCTGTTTCAGCAATTATTGGTTCTATTTGGCGTAACCATCTTATTTATATATGTAAAACATACATCATTAAAAACCGACGCGTTAGAACCATTCCGGTAAAGGGTGCTGATTGTACCCGCTTACTTCAAGGATTTCATCTGTATTAAAAATAAACAGCAAGGATTCAATGTCAATAATAAATACCGACAGCGTCTTCAGATCAGTTGCTGTTAACCGGGCCTGATGGCTTCCTTGATGAAATCATACGATGTCCAATGGCTGAGAACATTGCACCAGATACAACCACAAAAGCACCGATATAACCCAACAAATTAAGCACCGGCACATCAAATGTTGTCGGCCAGACCGATGACAATAGTTCAGAAAATAATAAGGTAAACAAAGGAGTTAATGTAATGATGGCACTCACCCGAGCAGCTTGCCAGCGTGCCATGGCCTCAGCCAACGCACCGTAACCAATCAACGTATTTGCACCACAGAACAACAGACAAATAAGCTGCCATCTACTCAATTGGAAAATCACCTCAGGCTTCGCCAACGGTGTAATAAATAAGACACAAAGTGCATAAAGTAAAAGCAGAATTTGCGGTGATGTCAGACGCTGTAGCAGGACCTTTTGCGCTACACCATAAGAAACCCATGCAGCAGCAGCGCCAACGCCAAGCAAGACACCTAAGGTATAATCAGTCAGGCGGGTAAAAATCTCAGTCAGACTGGTATTAAAAAACATCACCAACCCACAAAGTAAAATCGCTGCCCCAATTGTCTGCGTAAATCTCATTTTTTCTTTTAATATAAGTACGCTGGCAAACATCATGCCTACAGGAGAAAGCTGCCCTATCACCTGAGATGCCGTTGGACTTAAATACTGCAATGACGAACTAAACAAGACAAAATTACCCAGTAATCCACAACTGGCAATAAGTAACAATATCCACCAACGCCGGTGGCGGAAAACTCGTCTCCTGGGTAACATGCCCTTGGAGTAAAGCACAATCCCCAACCCCACCAAGGCAATAACAAACCGGTACCATACAATGGTGTAGGGTTCCATGACCACCAGAACCTGTTTCATCGCAATCGGTAAGGCCCCCCAACATATCGCGGTGGTTAACGCCAAACAAAATCCGATGCCAGCATTCTGTTTCATAATTCAACCCATGCAGTGATACTGCTCTGTCAGAATGTAAAAAGCCCTGCAACGAATTGCAGGGCTTAAGTCAATGGACCTGAACTGTATAATTATTCAGCAACGATGCTTATATATTTACGATTCTTCGGACCTTTAACTTCAAATTTCACTTTGCCAGTAGACTTAGCAAATAGGGTATGGTCTCTGCCGCAACCTACATTACTTCCAGCATGAAATTTGGTACCACGCTGACGAACAATAATGCTGCCAGCCAGGACTGATTCACCACCAAAACGTTTTACGCCAAGACGTTTACTTTCTGAGTCACGGCCGTTACGAGTTGAACCGCCAGCTTTCTTATGTGCCATTAATCCGCTCTCCTAAAACTTAAGCGCTGATGCCGGTGATTTTCACGTCAGTAAACCACTGACGATGGCCCGCTTGCTTACGATAGTGTTTACGGCGACGAAACTTAACAATCTTAACTTTCTCACCACGACCATGAGCAACTACTTCAGCTTTGATCTTACCGCCATCGACAAAAGGAACGCCGATTTTGATTTCTTCACCATTGGCAACCATCAAAACCTGGTCAAACTCAACAGCTTCACCAGTTGCGATGTCCAGCTTTTCCAAGCGAACGGTTTGACCTTCGCTTACTCGGTGTTGTTTACCACCACTTTGGAAAACTGCGTACATATAAAACTCCGCTTCCCGCGCACCCTATATTGATTTATTCAGAGCGCACTATAAATATTCATAATAGGGCGCGAATTCTACGCAAAAAACCCCCTCATGACAAGAGCAGAATCAACCAATATGAAGAAAAAGAATACAACCCACTAACTGCCATTTATCTACGTCATTTTTCAAGTACAATCATTTATACAGTCCCATTTAAATGCCGATAAACAGCAATCTTACGGCGATGTTGAAGAAACCAGCTGGCAGACTAATGAATCTAGAACAAATCACAGCATTAACCGCTCAGGATATGGCCGCCGTCAATAAGACCATACTTGAACAATTGAACTCGGATGTAATCCTTATCAACCAACTGGGTCACTACATTATTAGTGGTGGTGGTAAACGAATCCGGCCAATGATTGCTGTATTGGCTGCCAGGGCACTAAATTATCAAGGTGATAAACATACGACTGTGGCTGCCTTGATTGAGTTCATCCATACCGCGACTTTATTGCATGATGATGTCGTCGATGAATCGGACATGCGCCGAGGCAAAGCTACCGCCAATGCTACATTTGGTAACGCCGCCAGCGTGCTGGTTGGTGACTTCATTTATACTCGCGCTTTCCAGATGATGACAAGCATCAACTCCTGGCGTGTTCTGGGCCTGATGTCAGATGCGGTTAATGTGATTGCTGAAGGTGAAGTCCTGCAACTGATGAACTGTAATGATCCAGATATCACCGAAGAGAGCTATATGCATGTGATTTACAGCAAAACGGCTCGCCTTTTTGAAGCCGCATCTCAATCGGCGGCCATTCTTGCTGACGCTACGGCCGAGCAGGAAAATGCATTACAGGATTATGGTCGCTATCTTGGAACAGCTTTCCAACTGATTGACGATCTACTGGATTACAGCGCCGACGGAAAAACACTGGGAAAAAATACCGGTGACGACTTGAACGAAGGGAAACCCACGCTGCCTTTATTGCATGCCATGTATCATGGTAACCCAGAGCAGAGCGCCATGATTAGACTGGCAATCGAGCAAGGCAATGGACGTCATCTACTGGAAACAGTTCTTACAACCATGCAACAGCATGGTTCTCTCATTTATACACGGCATCGAGCAGAAGAAGAAGCGGACAAGGCCATCAGTGCACTACAATGTCTGCCTGACACGCCTTTTCGCTCTGCACTTGAAGGGTTGGCTCATATTGCCGTTCAACGGGAGTTTTAGTTTTCACAATCCCGGATTCTTAGCTATGTTGACTCATTCTTCGTTTTACCCTCAAGTTGGGACAGCATAGTTAACACCCCTTCACGCAAGATATAATTTATCAAATGCGAACGCTCTGTCTCTGAAAGTTGATGAAAAATTTGCACCCATGCAGCCCATAGTGTTGGTTGTTGTGGTGTCATATAGTCAGGCGGTGTTTCTTGAATCAAGGTCTTTTTCACGTCTTCTGGCAGACTCCAGATCGCATACTCGACCCCTTTTCCCTGAATGCCTATTCGCCGACGTCTCTCCCAACCGTTATCCCTGGCCTTTTTATTAAGCCCTTGACGAGATTTGGGTAATCCTGCGATCCCCAAAAGTTCATTAGTCGAAAACCACTCTTTATCCATCTCCATATTTTTGCCCTGTTCCATTAATTATTTCCTCACATTCCTTGATGATGACCAGTTTCCATATTAAGTTTCCACATAATAGAATAATTTTACCAAAACATCTAACAGTATGACGTTACAGAAATGGTTGAAATATTCGTAATGCAGGAAAAGGTATCGAACTTATTTTTCGATTAGACGGAGAAAATAGATTTGTCATTGATGGATGCCATTCCTTTGGTATAAGGAATGGCGAAAACATTACCCGGAAAAATCTTTTGCTGATATTGATGACTCAGCATCCAACGTATGCAGGCCAAGATGCCTAAGCGTTGCTGAGACACCTTCACGCATAATATAACCAATCAGCTTTTCCCGCTCTGATGCTGAAAGCTGCTGGTATATCTGTATCCAAACAGCCAGCATGTCGGGCTGCTTCACCACGTACTCTTCTGATGACTCCTGTATTAATAATGAATGCTGCACAGGTTGCGGCAGGCTATGAATGGAATATTCCACTCCTCTTCCTTGAACACCTTTGCGGCGACGCTTTTCCCAACCATCTTCTCGGGCTCGTTTATTCAATCCTTGCCGTGATTTAGGGAGTCCGCCAATACCAACCAACTCGCTGGTCGCAAACCACTCTTTTTTCATGTCCTTTCATCCCGATAGTGCTATTCGTTACAAAAGCAGGTTCATTTGGAAATAAATTGGAAATAAATTGGAAATTGATGATATATTATTTCCAAATAATGACTTCTTATTAATGAAGTCATTCACCACGAACTGTTATTTATACCACTAATATGCTGTCGTCTTATAGCGATAAGGGAAGGATTATGAATTCAAGGAAACATGACTGGCATCCGGCTGATATCATAGCGGCGTTGAGAAAGAAGGGGACCACGCTCGCCGCTGTCTCCCGTGCAGCCGGATTAAGTTCATCGACACTCGCCAATGCCTTATCCCGTCCCTGGCCCAAGGGGGAATGGCTGATTGCTGATAAATTGGGTATTCACCCCGCCGAAATTTGGCCGAGTCGCTATTATGATCCTAATACCAATGAATTGCTCGACCGAAAGAAACTTATTCGACCTCGATAATTAGCGAAACAAAAGCCGGAGATAACAACCTCCGGCTTTATTCACATAAATCATTTCAAGAATGAATTATTTATTAACGAAGGATTCACCCAGCGCAATATCATGATTCAGTGTATCCAGCATGCTGCTCATTGATTGCTGTTCAAAAGCGCTCAGGGAACCGATAGCCTTGTATTCGGCAATACCGTCTTTACCCAGCAGTAATGGTTGTGCAAAGAAACGAGCGTATTTACCATCGCTTTCAACATAAGCACATTCAACCACACCGCTTTCCCCCGACATGGCTCGAACCAAAGACAAACCAAAGCGTGCAGCAGCCAGCCCCATCGACAAGGTCGCAGAGCCGCCACCAGCTTTCGCCTCAACAACCTCTGTACCTGCATTCTGAATGCGTTTGGTGAGATCAACAACTTCCTGCTCAGACAAGCTAATACCGGGGATTTGAGACAAAAGAGGAAGGATGGTTACACCAGAGTGGCCACCAATAACAGGTACATTAATCTCCTGTGGCTGCTTTCCTTTTAGTTCAGCTACGAAAGTGCTGGAACGAATAATATCCAGAGTAGTCACGCCAAACAATTTGCGCTTATCGTAAACACCTGCTTTTTTCAATACTTCAGCAGCAATAGCAACGGTCGTATTCACTGGGTTAGTAATAATACCGATACAGGCCTTAGGACAAGTACGTGCAATTTGCTCAACCAGATTACGAACGATACCCGCGTTCACATTAAACAGGTCAGAACGATCCATACCAGGTTTACGTGCGACCCCTGCAGAGACCAAAACAATGTCAGCACCGGCTAAAGCCGGAGTGGCATCTTCACCACTAAACCCCTTGATTTTCACAGCAGTTGGAATATGGCTTAGATCAACAGCGACACCCGGCGTTACGGGGGCAATATCATAAAGGGATAATTCCGAACCTGAAGGAAGCTGGGTTTTGAGGAGAAGAGCAAGGGCTTGACCGATACCACCTGCGGCTCCGAGAACTGCAACTTTCATCCTGAACTCCTTATTATCGTTAAGTAATAAATGCCGTGGATTTGTTTAGTTTTATAAACTTCATGCTCGTGAGAAAAGTTAAAGCAATCAACCTACCATCAGTGGGCAATAACAATCGCTGCAAAAACAGCCATCTATTTAATAATAAATTAAAATCCACCTCGGATCTGAAAGGTAAGTAAAGTTATGGATAATTGCATTGATGACTCAGCATAGGTCCACGACTGATTAACTGGGCAGTTACATTACACCGACCATCAGCCTCCAAACAACATCATTTTGATAACATTTCCTTCACTTTTATGTGATGAGGAGCACATTTTTCTGACTGGCTAGGTAGCTAAAAATTTTTCAATTTTGGAGGGATCGATGCCTGCAGATAATAGCGATTTTATACGCATTCATATTGCATAAAAATTCATTCTTATGCATAATATCGACATGACCAACATGCTTTATCTGGTGCAGAATGCGTAACTCAACAAAACAAGATGATTTGGTTAAAGCGTTCAAAGCGCTGCTGAAAGAAGAGAAATTCAGTTCTCAAAGTGAGATAGTGCAAGCATTGCAGGATGATGGTTTTGAAAACATCAATCAATCTAAAGTATCCCGCATGCTGACTAAATTTGGTGCAGTCCGTACTCGCAATGCAAAAATGGAAATGGTGTATTGCCTGCCCGCCGAACTTGGCGTCCCTACCACAAGCAGCCCCTTGAAAAACCTGGTGCTGGATGTCGATCATAACGACGCGGTAGTTGTCATTCATACCAGTCCTGGTGCCGCTCAGCTTATTGCTCGTCTACTAGATTCATTGGGAAAATCAGAAGGGATTCTAGGCACTATCGCCGGTGATGATACCATTTTTACAACACCGGCCAGAAGCTTCAGCGTTAAACAGCTCTATGAAGCCATTTTAATGCTGTTTGAGCAGGAATTGTAATTCCGTTTTACCTGATAGCCCCTTCTTTTACATAAAGGGGCTAATTACTAACTCGTTTCACTCAATAGTAGGCAATTCTGCCAACGGCCAGCGAGGCCTAACTGACACACCTAACGTTTGTGTTCCTCCACATTTCAAACGTATAGTGCCCACATAGGCAATCATGGCTCCATTATCGGTGCAAAATTCTGGACGTGCATAAAACACCGCACCGCCACGTTTTGCCATAATATCTGATAAGCGCTGCCTTAACGTATTATTGGCGCTGACCCCACCAGCCATGACCAACCGCGTAAACCCAGTTTCATCCAAAGCACGACGACATTTTATTGCCAGAGTATCCACGACGGCATCCTCAAAGGCCCGTGCGATATCTGCTTGAGTCTGAGCATCTTTTCCATACTCACGGATAGTGTTAGCCGCAAACGTTTTTAACCCGGAAAAGCTGAAATCCAATCCTGGGCGATCGGTCATTGGGCGGGGGAATGTGAATCTGCCTGCCTGCCCATGCTGAGCCATTTTTGATAACAATGGTCCACCTGGATAATCCAACCCCAGCAATTTTGCAGTTTTATCAAACGCCTCCCCCGCCGCATCGTCAACGGATTCACCCAACAATCGGTATTCTCCAATACCCGTCACACTGATTAACTGGGTATGTCCACCAGAAACCAGTAAAGCAACAAACGGAAAGTCAGGAGGGCTGGCTTCTAGCATCGGTGCAAGTAAATGCCCTTCCATGTGATGAACAGGAATTGCAGGCACGTTCCATGCAAAAGCCAATGCGCGTCCAACTGTGGCACCGACCAAAAGCGCACCGACCAGCCCAGGACCCGCCGTATAGGCCACACCATCAATGTCACCTTGTTGCAAGCCTGCTTCGTGCAAAGCTGCCTGAATCAAAGGCACCGTTTTACGAACATGATCACGGGACGCCAGTTCTGGGACTACACCACCATAATCGGCATGTAACTTAATCTGGCTATACAACTGGTTAGCAAGCAGCCCTTTTTGCGTGTCATAAATTGCGACACCAGTTTCATCACAGGATGTTTCAATACCCAATACGCGCATTGCTGTTTTCACTCTCTATTACGGTACACGCTGCCTTTAGATGATGCAGCTTGCTTCATGCGGCGGATAGTCTACCATAAGCGTTTCTATTTTAAGCGCATGCATAGCCTGCGTGTTTTATAATCACCACAGCGCTTTACAAAAGCACCATAGTTGCAGTAGAATTCCGCACCATTTTGAAAAGGCTGGCACAAGGCCAGCGGCAAACCGAATTTATTGAGGTGAGAGGCACATGCCGGTAATTAAAGTACGTGAAAACGAGCCGTTCGACGTAGCTCTGCGTCGCTTCAAGCGTTCCTGTGAAAAAGCAGGTGTTTTGGCTGAGGTTCGTCGCCGTGAGTTTTATGAAAAACCGACGACCGAACGTAAGCGCGCTAAAGCTTCTGCTGTGAAACGTCACGCGAAGAAGTTGGCTCGAGAAAACGCACGCCGCACTCGTCTGTATTAATTTTTGGGAGGATATTACCTCCATCGCGTGATTAATCCGCAGACTTAGCAGTTGCATACGGAGGCCGTGCTTTCCGAAAGGAATGCGCGGCTTGTTGTCGTTTATAAGCTTATAGATAAGGGGCTTATGGCTGGACGCATTCCACGCGCATTTATTAATGACCTGCTGGCTCGCACGGATATCATCGACCTGATAGACGCACGCGTAAAACTAAAAAAGCAGGGCAAGAATTACCATGCGTGTTGCCCGTTCCACCATGAGAAGACCCCATCGTTCACAGTTAACGGTGACAAACAGTTCTATCACTGTTTTGGCTGTGGTGCGCATGGGAACGCCATCGATTTTTTAATGAATTATGATCGCCTTGAATTCATTGAATGTATTGAAGAATTGGCGACCATGTACGGTCTGGAAGTCCCTTACGAAACAGGAACTGGTCCTACACAATTTGAGCGCCATCAACGGCAAAGCCTGTATGGGCTGATGGAACAATTAAATACGTTTTACCAACAGAACCTGAATCAACCCGCTGGCGCCTCTGCTATGCAGTATCTGACGAAACGAGGATTGAGTGCTGAGGTCATCCGGCATTTCGCTATTGGTTATGCCCTGCCAGGATGGGATAACGCACTAAAACGCTTTGGGCGTAGCAACGATGACAGAAGTACACTGAACGATGCAGGAATGCTGGTGACTAACGAGCAAGGCCGGACCTATGACCGTTTCCGTGAGCGAGTCATGTTTCCTATCCGCGATAAACGAGGCCGAGTCATTGCTTTCGGTGGTCGAGTTCTCGGCGATGGTCTACCCAAGTACTTGAACTCACCAGAGACAGACATTTTTCATAAAGGTCGGCAGTTGTACGGCCTGTATGAGGCGCAACAGAAATACCCTGAATTGAAACGATTACTGGTGGTTGAAGGGTATATGGATGTTGTCGCTTTGGCGCAATTCGGCATTGATTACACCGTTGCTTCATTAGGAACCGCCACTACAGCAGATCATATTCAGTTACTATTTAGAGCTACTGACCAGGTTATCTGCTGTTATGACGGTGATAGAGCAGGACGAGAAGCTGCCTGGCGAGCGCTGGAAACCGCGCTACCCTATTTAAATGATGGCCGGCAGCTACGCTTCATGTTTTTACCTGATGGTGAAGATCCTGACACACTGGTTCGACAGGAAGGCAAAGATGCCTTTGAATTGCGGATTGAACAGGCAATGCCACTGTCGGTTTTTTTGTTTGAAACTCTGCAGCACCAGGTGGACATGAGTACACCGGATGGACGTACAAAACTAAGTTCGTTGGTACTACCCTTGATTAGTCAAGTGCCTGGTGAAACGTTGCGATTATACTTGCGTCAGCAATTGGGAACCAAACTGGGGATTCTGGATGACAGTCAGCTAGACCGATTGTTACCAAAGATGTCAGAACAGACATCCTACCAACCCCCACAGCTAAAAGTCACAACTATGCGTATACTGATAGGACTTTTAGTTCAGAATCCCGGTCTTTCCGCAGAAGTGCCAACGTTGGCACTGGAAGATATTGAAGAAAGCAAAGTGGCGGGACTGGAGCTATTTCTGGAGTTGGTAAAAACCTGTGATGACAGTCCAGGTCTGAATACCGGCCTACTGTTAGAGAAGTATCGAGAGAGTAAATATCGAAAACAGCTTGAAACCATGGCTGCCTGGAACCATATGATCGTAGAGGAAGAGCTTGAAGAAAAATTCAGAATTAGTTTGGCTGAGCTCTACGACCAACTATTGCAGCTGCGCCTGGATACGCTGATTGCCCGCGACAGAACACATGGGCTCAGTGTAAAAGAACGAAAAGAACTTTGGTCATTGCAACTGGCTTTAACGAGAAAAAACTGATTACTGAGGCTTAATTGCCGATAAATAGTAGGGACTATCCCTACAAAATGCCGTGACAGGGGCTGCGGCGACAAGAAAAAATACCCCTAATGTTATTGTTGGCGATTTCCGCCGACCGACACCAACCCAAATACTCTGAAGTGTGGATACCGTCTTATGGAGCAAAACCCGCAGTCACAGCTCAAGCTACTTGTCACCCGTGGTAAGGAGCAAGGCTACCTGACCTATGCTGAGGTCAATGACCATCTGCCGGAAGATATCATCGACTCCGACCAGATCGAAGACATCATCCAGATGATTAATGACATGGGCATCCAGGTGATGGAAGAAGCACCGGATGCAGATGATCTTATGTTAGCCGAAAACACTGCTGACGAAGATGCAGCGGAGGCTGCAGCACAGGTGTTATCCAGCGTTGAATCCGAGATTGGACGTACTACCGATCCGGTGCGTATGTACATGCGTGAAATGGGTACCGTTGAACTCTTGACACGTGAAGGTGAAATCGATATTGCCAAACGTATTGAAGACGGTATCAATCAGGTACAGTGCTCCGTTGCTGAGTACCCTGAAGCCATCAGCTATTTACTGGAGCAATACGATCGTGTTGAAGCAGGTGAAAGCCGTTTATCAGATTTGATCACTGGCTTTGTCGATCCAAACGCGGAAGAAAACCTGGCACCAACAGCAACACATGTTGGTTCTGAGCTTTCCAGCGATGAGATAGATGACGACGAAGACGAGGATGATGACGAAGAGGAGGACGATAACAGCATTGATCCTGAGCTGGCCCGTCAGAAATTCGCCGAACTGCGTGAGCAGCATGAGACGACCCGGAAGGCAATCAAAGCCCACGGACGCAGTCATCCAAGTGCTGGTGCAGAAATTCTGAATCTGTCTGAAGTTTTCAAACAATTCCGATTGGTACCAAAACAGTTTGACCTGCTGGTCAACAGCATGCGTTCAATGATGGATCGTGTGCGTACGCAAGAACGCTTGATCATGAAGCTGTGCGTTGAGCAGAGCAAAATGCCGAAGAAAAACTTCGTCACACTGTTTTCCGGCAATGAAACCAACAATAAATGGTTTGCAGCCGCGATGGCAATGGGTAAACCCTGGTCCGAAAAACTGCACGACGTAAAAGAAGATGTACAACGTGGCTTGCAGAAACTTCATATGATTGAAGAAGAAACCGGGCTGACCATTGAACAAATGAAAGATATCAACCGCAGGATGTCCATTGGTGAAGCGAAAGCCCGTCGTGCAAAAAAAGAAATGGTGGAGGCAAACTTGCGTCTGGTTATTTCTATCGCCAAGAAATATACCAATCGTGGCCTACAGTTTCTTGACCTGATTCAGGAAGGAAATATCGGTCTGATGAAAGCCGTAGATAAGTTTGAATATCGTCGTGGTTATAAATTTTCAACTTATGCTACCTGGTGGATCCGTCAGGCGATCACTCGTTCTATTGCGGATCAAGCGCGGACTATCCGTATTCCGGTACATATGATTGAAACCATCAATAAACTCAATCGTATTTCACGCCAGATGCTGCAAGAAATGGGTCGAGAACCCACTCCGGAAGAACTGGCTGAACGTATGCTGATGCCGGAAGACAAAATCCGCAAAGTACTGAAAATCGCTAAAGAGCCAATTTCGATGGAAACACCGATTGGTGATGATGAAGATTCACATCTTGGGGATTTCATTGAGGATACCACGCTGGAATTGCCGCTGGATTCCGCAACCTCTGAAAGTCTGCGTTCAGCGACACATGATGTGCTGGCCGGCCTGACAGCCCGAGAAGCGAAAGTATTGCGCATGCGCTTTGGTATTGATATGAACACCGACCACACACTGGAAGAAGTGGGTAAACAGTTTGATGTTACGCGTGAACGTATCCGACAGATTGAAGCGAAAGCACTGCGTAAACTACGTCATCCCAGTCGCTCTGAAGTACTGCGCAGTTTTCTAGATGATTAATCATCTTCTGGTTAAAAAAACCCCGATTCGTCGGGGTTTTTTTATTGCTGATGCAATTGCAACTCACAGTACAATTCACGATAAGCCGCTGTCAGTGATTCCACTGTCGCACGATTGAGGCCACTGGGATTAGGTAACACCCACACATGTGTCTTCCCCAGCGAAAAATCCTGCTTGCCCCATGCCACCTTAGTGCAGTTGAAAGCCTGACTGAATGCCTGTTTTCCCAATACTGCCAACGCACTGGGCTGATAGTGCAATATTTTATCTATCAGGGCCTCTCCACCCTTCTTCAACTCATAACGCCCCAACTCCGACGCCTCAACCGTTGGGCGTTCCACCAACATCGTAATACCACAACCTGTATCCAACAGTTGCGTCTCTTCCTCTGGTCTCAACAAGCATTGAGTAAATCCAGCCTGATAAATGACTCGCCAGAAACGATTACTGGGATTGGCAAAATGATAGCCATGATGTGCACTGGAAAGACCGGGGTTGATACCGCAAAATACAACATGCAGGTTGAAAGCCAGAATATCCGTAATCATTATTAGCCCTTTAACATCGTTTATAAGTGTTATGGCAAATTCTGGCAGCAATAACAATAGGCTAGTCTGGATAGAAAACAGCCATACGGTCTCCCAGCTATAGACCGCCCCTGCCGGATTACCGTATAATTAGCGGCCGTTGGCCCCTTAGCTCAGTGGTTAGAGCAGGCGACTCATAATCGCTTGGTCCCCCGTTCAAGCCGGGGAGGGGCCACCAAATTTTAGCTGTAAAATCAGCACATTAAGCCACTTCTCAGAAAGTGGCTTTTTATTTTCTACATCCGAGTGTCTCAAAAGTGTCGCTCAGGTTTTCAGGCATATCGAATTCGGCCAACAAAAATCCTGCACACGGGACCGCAGATAATCAGCAAAACGTTCAATCAGAAGGTGCTACTCATGGAAGAAATGCATTTCATCTATATAAATGCCAAGGGGTACATTGATGCCTATTCCGTTACAAAAATCAGTTACAGCGATAACCATATTCAGGGTATTTGCAAGGCATCCAACACACTAAAAACTTTCAGAAAAGATCGGGTTATTTGTCAGTTTGAATCTGAAACGTTAGCGATCGAGTCCGTGTGTAAATATTCTCCCGATGACTATGCACACCTCATTACAAAACCACCCAAAAAAGAAACGTTCGATATCTGCTTCACCGGATTTAAGAAAGCTGATAAAGACAGGCTCGCAGGCATCGCAACAGAACATGGACTGATTATCCGAAGCTCAGTAACCCAAAACCTCAACATGCTGTGCTGTGGATACAACGCAGGGCCAACAAAAGTTAGCACCGCACGAATGAAAGGTGTCATCATCATTGATGAATCTCAGTTCATTGATTTTTTAGAAACGGGTCAAATCCCCGATATATGATATTAACCAGACAATTTACTAAAAAGACCCGCATCTGCGGGCCTTCTGTTAATCAGTTTGTATTGGTCAGATGTTCATCACCGCCTGCCGCCCCTGCGGATGAGGTGCAACAGGCTGAACAGTTTCGGGCCGCGAAATCGAGCGGACATAGGTTTCATGGCTGATAAACGTATGACCGCAGTTAATATTAGTACACTGGTTGTAACGTTCCTTTGTTGTGCTCGTCACCTCATAAGATGATCGCGTGTGTGCGGCACTTCCGCACAAAGGACATTTCATCATTTCAATAATCCTCAACAAATAACGCCATTATTTGAATAATGCTAATTATACAGCAGAATAAATTACATAAAATCTAATTTTTTATTCCATTTCAACTTCATCAATTCTTACCTCCAGATCCAGCGATGTGGTGAATCCCCGATCACTGAGTGAGTGCGTAACGGTGCCTATTGTCCAGTCGGCGGCGTCGATTTCTCGCTTGAACCCGGTCACTTTCACCGGAAGTTCCGGGTACAGCTCGGCCCGGCCTTTTGCCAGTTCAATGGAGAATGTCGCAACCCCGCGCTGAATACGTTCCCAATGCATTTTTGCGGCCCGTTCAGCATTTTCCTTGTTAGCATAGGTACGGCTGAGAACCAGCACGTTTTCATCTGTTCCCAGCAGGTACTCTCCCTGTTTTTCTTCCGGCGTTTTCTTTTTTGCCGTCGTGGTTTTGCGACGACGTTTTACCTTCACGCTCTGATTTTTCTTTAGCTCTCGGGTATGCAGCCAGTGAGCCATGACGCCGGTGTAGGCACCACGGTCAGCCAGGGTAAAGCGGTGGCTGTCGCCATCCTTGCGGCTGATGGTGGCAACGGGCAGCGCTTTACCACTGGCGGTTTTTCCCTGACCCTGTCGCAGAAACAGCAGATGGCCATCTTTGACGGCGGCGATGGCGCCATGACATTTCGCCAGGCGCATCAGAAACGAACAGTCTGATTCATTGGTCTGGTCAATATGGTCAACTGCCTGCGCAGCGGTGTCGCTGTCCAGTGCCGGGGTCAGCTTATGCCGGGCGGCAATGTCGTTCACCATGGCCCCGACTGTGGTCTTGTGCCAGGAGCGTTCCCGCTTGAGGTTCAGCGTTTGCCGAAAATCCGCACTGCGGGCGCGTAGCGTCAGCCGGTCAGGTGCACCGCTGTGCTCTATCTCATCCACCACAAAGGTTCCTTTTTTCAGCAGGGGTTCACCCTTCCAGCCAAGAAAGACGGTGATTTCAGCCCCGCGCCGGGGTAAGGCCAATTGCCCGTCGGCGTCGTCCAGTTCAATATCCAACTGATCGGCTTCAAAACCGCGATTGTCGGTGATAGTGAGTGACATCAGACGCTTATCCAGTGTGGCGGTAATGTCATCTTTCCCAATGAGGATGCGATAATCCGGCGTTAATTCCGTACCCGCTAACCAGCCCATCAGGACAGCACCCCATTCACTGCCGACGTCACACTGTCGAGTGCTCCGGTCAGGGTTGTCTGTGCCTGGCCGAGATAGTTTGTTGTCTGGTTTTTCAGTGTGGAAAGCTGTTCCGTCAGGTCGCCCAGCATGGCATTCAGTGATTCATCCACGCGTTTTAACGTCAGGGTAAATTCAATCCGGCGGGCGTTGCCGTCGCTGAAAAACTGGCTACGGGTTTCACTCATACTTTCAATCACGTACATGCCGTAAATGGTGCCGGAACCTTCCAGCAACGCCCAGGCTTTACCGGTTTCGGCCATCTGTTCGAGTACCAGCAGGGAGAGTTTGCCGCCGGTGACCTGGGGCAACAGTACCGCCTGTAATGTAATGGTGTCGTTATCCGGCCCCAAAAACTGTGCCACCGGACGGTAACCAACCCGGTTATTGGTGGGGTGCCGCCATGAGCGTTGCCTTTGTAATTCCTGATAGGGGATGGTCTTTAACGTAAAGACGAACAACCCCAGCACCATCATCATCCGATACCCCCTTGATCGCGGTAGTTGCTGCGTGATTTGGCGCGGGCGCGGTGTTCCCGTTCATCTAATTGACGGGCGACTTCGCGGGCAATGTCAGTGGCATTCTGTCCGGGCTGGGTCACGATAGTGATCGGCGCGTGAATAGATACCGGTGCCAGCGCTGAAGGACGAAGTTCTGGCCGGTTCACCGCGTATTCTTTCGTGGGCAGACTGAACGGATGTAGCGGACGCGCCGTTACCGGTTGCGCGGCTGCGCCTAACATCATGGCGGCAGAGGCAGCCAGCGCGGCCGTTCGGCGACGGCTGGTGATCCTCGCCGGGCCGTTAACGATTTCAGGGCCATTTTCCCCGACAATGCCAATCCGCCCGGACGAGATAACGCCGCCGGTGTCAAACCGGGGGATGTCATTTAATACCGGCGAACCGGCCCCGGCAGCACCCGGTACGGTGGGCAGGGATGGCATCTGCTTGCTATCGGGTTTCATCCAGTCCGGCAAGTAGTCAGTCAATGACGCCAGCTTGGTTTTCAACAATTCCCATTTTTCATTGATACCGGCCATCAGTCCGTCAATCAGTTGGGAACCCGCTTCCTGAAACCGGGCAGGCATGGATTCAGCGGTGCTAACCAGGTCATTCCAGCGATCACTGATGGTTTTCTTGATGCTTTCCCAGGCTTCTGACACGCCGGCCTTGATAGCATCCCAGTTTTTATAAATCAGCCCCGGTAGGGTGTAGTTGAGAAAGTAAGACTTGATACCCTCCCAGGCGGTACTGATGGTTTTCTTGATGTTCTCCCAGGCTTCTGACACGCCAGCCTTGATAGCATCCCAGTTTTTATAAATCAGCCCCGACAGGGTGTAGTTAAGAAAGTAAGACTTGATACCTTCCCAGGCGGTACTGATGGCGTTTTTCACCCATTCCCATGCCGCCGATGTTGCGTTGCAAATAGCATCCCACAGCGCCTTGAATTTGGGGCCGAGCGTGTCCCAGTGTTGCCAGATATAAAGCGCGCCCATGGCAATCAGGCTGATGATCGCCAGAATGGGATTAGCCATCATCAGCCGTCCCAGCCACAAGACGGCTTTTCCCACAATGCCAAGCGCACCACGGATAAGACCAAAAGCACTGACGGCCTTGATCCCCAAGACATTGCAGCTCAGACGCAATAACGCCATCGGGCCTAGTATCGCCACCACACTCAGGATGATGGTTCCCATCATTGTCAGGAAGCTGCCCAGTGCCAACACCGTACCGGTAATGACGCGGGTCAACTGGGGATGTTGAATCAGCCAGCCGCCAACTTTCGACGTTAGCGCGGTGACGCTATGGGTGACGGCACGCAGTGGACTGTCAACACTGTCAAACAGCGTGATGCCAACATCCTCCCAGGCAGATGAAAGGCTTTTCAGATCGCCGCTGAGGTTATCGGTCATCGTACCCGCCACTTTTTCAGCTTCGCCATGCGCGGCGCGCACCTCGGCCACCAGTTTTTGCAACTGTCCTGTCCCGGCCTGCTCAACCAGGACACTCAATCCGGAAAATGCCTCTTCTCCGGCAATGTGTTTAAAGAGGGCTGCCCGCTTGGTGTTGCCCATTCTCTGGGTGCGGGCGTACATTTCCGACAGCAGATCCGTTAACGGGCGCAGGTTACCGCGCGCGTCTTTGGTTTTGATGTTCAGTTCTGCCAGTGCCTCCGCCGCCGCTTTGGGGGGCGAGGCCAGCCGCGCCAGAATAGCGCGGAGTGAGGTTCCTGCCTGGCTGCTCTGAATACCCGCATCACCCAGCTTGCCCGCCGCCGCTGACGCGGTTTCCAGATCCACGCCCAGCGTCGCCGCCACGGGTGCCACATACTTCATGGTTTCACCCAGCATCTGCAAGTTGGTATTGGAGCGGGTAAATGTGGCCACCAGACTGTCGCCCACCCGGCTCATTTGGTTGGCGGGTAGTTTGAAACCGGTCAAGATGTTAGAGCCGATGTTGGCGGTGGTTGCCAGATCGGTATCTCCCGCCAGCGACATGTTCAGTGTGCCGGGCATGGCGCCGCGTATCTGTTCCGGGTTGAAGCCCGCCATGGCGTAGAAACTCTGCCCTTGTGCCACATCATTGGCCGTAAACGCTGTGGATGCGCCCAACTGCCGCGCCTGTTGGCGCAATGCGGCCATTTCCGGTGCGGCTTTTTTCAGGCGGGTCAGCGCTTGCACTTTTGACATCCCTTGATCAAAGTCAAAACCGGGTGCCATCGTGCGCTTGGACGTGTAAAGCATCCCGACACCCGCCCCGGTGATGGCCGCACCCTTTACCGCCAGCTTATTGCGGGTTTCCATCGTTCTGGAATACCGGCTTCTGATGGCATTCAGTTTTTGCTGACGCTCCCCGGCCCGTTGTAACGCCTGCTGCTGGCGTCTCAGCGCATCCGTCACCGATTGTGTATCACGGCGTAATTGCCGTTGGGCGTCGCTCAACTTTTTTGTGTCCAGACCAGACGCGTGCAACGCCTCACGCTGACGCTGAACGGACAGGCGCAGACCGTTGTATTTTCCCTGTAATTCATTTACACGGTTTTTCGCCGCACCCAGTAGCCGGGTTTGCTGTGCGGTGGGCTTTTCTGTCGCGGCAAACTGTCTGGCCAGACGCGCCGCTTCTTCCCGTGCTGCCTTCAGGCTGTGACTGACTACAGCGGCTTGCGCACTGGTTTTACGGAAACCGTCAATCCGCGCCGCCTGGTTATCCAGTTGTTTCAACTGGGCCTGGCTTTTTTGACGGCAGCGGCCAGCTTCTGGGTGCTGGCCTGTGCCTGTTTGAATGGTCTGGTCAGTTTATCGACCGCATTCATGATGACCTGCAAACGCAGGTTATTGTCACTCATCACCGGCTCCGCTGCGGATGATTGCCTTGTGCCGCCATTCCAGTACGTCGGTTAATGGCATGTCCTGTGTGACAGAAGGCGGCCAGTGAAACACGGTGGCAATGTCCGCCACCAAATCATCTACCGTCAGTCCGTCAGGGAATCGGACCGGACCGACTTCGGCAACAAAAAACTGACCACCTCGACTGACAGGCTAATCAAGTCTGCCGGGTCCAGTTCCATCACCTCGGCTGTGGTTAATGCCGGTGTGGTGACACGCGGTAAAATGACAGTCAGTGCGTTGACGTCCATTTCCATCAGCGGCTGTAAGCGCGTACCGCGCAGCGCCCCGGCGCTGGGTTTGCGTACCGTGATGTGAGTCAGTGTGGTATCGCCGCGTTTCAGCGGGGTATCCAGCGTGATGGTTTTTTCAGTGGTCAGGGTGTCGTCGTTTTCCATCGTGTTCTCTCGTTATTCCGGGATATCTGAACGCACAGGCCGTTTCGTCTGTGCGGCGTCGGTATTACAGGCCAATGGCAGCGCGGTGTTCCTCCAGCCGGTCTTCACCGCCAATGTTTTCAATCATGTTCAGCAGGTCGATTTCTACCAGCACCTCACCGTTGACGGTCAGCTTGTAGTAGGTGCAGACGGTTGAAATCTTGGTTGTCGGTTTCTCGCCCTGTTTGTATTCGCCGCTGTCGATTTCTTTGTGACGGCCCCGGAGCGCGATTTCTACTGCCCACACTTCGCCCGTGTCGTCACGCTGGATGGAGGCCGTAAAGCGGAGCGGGACACCGTCGGCTTTCGCGGTTCCCAACTGCTTGTAAATCAGCGGCTCCATTCCACCAATTTGCCACTCAGCCTCGAGTGCGCCATCATCCAGCCCCATGTCGATATCTGCGGCCCCGGACATGCCGCCGCCGCGGTATTTCTCAAACTTGCGGGTCAGCTTGGGCTGGGTGAATGACTCCACAATCCCCAGCCAGTTGTTGCCGTCGTTAAACAGGTTCAGATATTTCAGTACGCGTGGTAATGCCATGTTGCTCCTTAGCTGTTCACCTGGCTGGTAAAGTCGATCAGGTAACTGTCAGTGATGCGTTGGCGCAGCATCAGGTTTTCCAGTGGCGGCACTGGCGTGTAGTCGTAGTCAATAGAGAGCTTGCCCGCTTTCAGGGTGTCCTTATCGTTTACGGTGTCATCAATCCAGCAGTCACCACCCAGCAAATAACCCTGTGCCGTTAGTTCGCGCATCTTGGCGCGGATACCTTCGATAATGTCGCGGGCCAGTGAGGGATTCAGCGGTTTATCCACAGCCCACAAGTGAGCCTCGGCCATGGTGTCAGCCAGTACCTGTGCGGTGCGGGTGTAGTTTTCAAAGGCGAATAGCGGATCGTCTGAACAGGTGCGGGAACCCCAGAAGCGGAAGCCGTCTTTGCGGATCAGCGTGGTGACTTCATTCTGGTTCAGCAGACCGGCGTCGGTGGCCGGGTCTTGCAAATCCCAGAACACATCCGCAGAAATGCCGGTGACGCCGTTCACGCCGACGTTGGACAGGGTTTTGTGCCAGCCAGTTTGTTCGTCCAGTTTGGCACGCAGCCCCAGCGCACGGGCGGTAGCATAAGCGGTGGTGTCGGCATTGGTTGTGGTATCCCAGGCGATAAAATCCGGCCAAATCAGCATCAGTTCACGCTGACTAAAATTGTCGCGGTAGGCGATAGCCTCTTCCACCGTCTTGCAACCGTAGGCGCTGATGTAGGCAAAGGCACGCAGACTCTGCGCGATACTCGCGAGCTCTACGGATACCGCCCGGTTGTCATGCCCCGGTACGCCGAGAATACGCGGTTTTACCCCCAGTTGGGCCTGGGCGGCCAGCAGTGCTTTCATTCCGGTTTTCTTGCCGTCGGACGTCACGCCGCCGATGATGTTCGTGGTGGTTTCGGCTTCGCTCTCTCCCTGGGCGACACGCACCACTACCGTAACGGGCTTTGCCTGGTCGCCGATGGCATCCAGTGAGTGAGCCAGCGTGCCGGATCCACCCGCCTTGCCACTGGCTGTCAAAACATCGGTGATCAATACCGGTTTATTGAGCGGAAAGGTTGCCGCGTCGGCATCGTCGGCGGTACAGACCAGGCCGATAATCGCTGTCGATACGGTGGTAATGGTGCGAGTGCCTTCGTTGACTTCAACGACACGCACACCGTGATGGTAATCAGTTGCCATAAACGGTTCTCCGGTGAGTGAGTAATCGTTATGGTGATGTGACCGGGGCGACTGTGCATTAATCGCCCCTTGTGTGAAGGACAGTACAAGGTTTGTGTTGCGCTCGGCACAAACCACGGCGCTGGGGTTAGTTCTCCGGCACCGTCGGCCAGTCAATATCCGGCGCGGTAGCGGTATTGATGCGACTCAGTAGTACGACGTAGGTTTTCCAGTCGGTCAAGGCCGTTTTTTCTTCGTCGGTTGCCAGAGCCAGATCCACCGCATAGGTGAGTTCCGTGATACGGGTGTTAGCGGTTGCGCGACGGCTCAGTAATTCATTCTCTGCTGTTTTCACTGCCGCTGCGGCAAGTTCTGCAGCTGACAGTTCCGGGGGTTGTACAGCGATGGGCTGCTCAGCCGTGTCATTGAATTGGATGACATTTCCATTAGATTGCTCGTTCAATAATTGTTGATAGTAATCAGCGTTAATTTCAACCACATCAGATGGCATCGCATTACCGTGAATGGCGATGGCATAAAAGCCACCCGTAGATTTTGAATAATATGGCATTATCAGTACCCCACAGCCATCCAGTTTATGGTCGGAAACATGTCGGTTCCAGCAGTAGTGTAATACAACGTAGCCCCCGCATTGGTTGCTTTCTCAAACGAGAAGCTGGTATACGCATCACCCGCCAGCCCTGTCCGGATCGATCCCGATATCGAACACAGTGCAGCAGGGAACGTGATCGGAAACAAAAACGGTAATATTGTGTACGTATTGGCAGACGTTGAGGTCATGGATAGTGTTCCCCATTGCAGAATCAAGCCGCTCGGCAGCACTTGATATCCATTGTCGGCCAGCAAACTTTTAAATGATTCGGAAAAATCCTCGACGACAGACCGAACAAAAGCTGTGGTGGCAATCTGTGTGCTGTTTGTCGCTTGTGCCGGGGTCGGCGCGGTTGGTGTTCCGGTCAATGCCGGACTGTTAATCGGGGCGTATTGCAGATGTGGATTGGCCGCGGCAATATGTGCCGCTAGCTGGCTGTCGGCATAGGTCTTGACTTCAATAACTGCGTTATCAACATATTGACGTGTGGCCAACACCACCGCCGGGTCAATTTTCAGCGTCACCGCCTCGGTGTTGCTGACAATCAAAATCATGCGCACGGTCTGGATACGTCCGGAACCTTCCTGTAACTGCGGTTTGTAGGTTTCCGGGCAGTTGGCGATGGCAATCAGATTGTCGTCAGCGTCATACAGTCCGATTTCCCGGATCCAAAAACCGCCTTCGTTTTCCGGTATCACCTGTTCGGCAATAATCTGGTTGCTGTTATTGGCATCAATGGTCAGCGAATTGAGCGGCGCCCGGCGCTTTTCGCCAATCAGTTCGGTTTGTGCCGGGTCGGGGGTGGGTAATGTTCCGCCGCCATCGCCAACGGCCATCTGGGTAATATTCAGATGACCACCCAGCATGGTGGCGTTTGCCAGTCGTGCCGCACCAATGTGGGTCAACAGTGCAAAATATTTGGTACTCATGCGGTTACGCTCACATTATCAGTCAGATGAAGGGCCACCCCGCGCATATCCGCGCCAGAGACGGTCAGGGTTTCAGGGAAATAGGGGTACACCGTCAGTTCATCGCCGCCGTAACTGCTTGCCGATATTGGCAGTTCTCCGCTGGTATCCAGATTGATGGACAATCCCAACAGGTGACGGCTGAGCGGTTTGGCGTCGGCAATCAATCGCTCCAGCTCAAGAAAGGTTTCCTCGGTAATGCCATTGTCCTGCACGCCAATATCCAGCCGGAAGGTGCCGGGGGCGTCGCCGGTCTGCCACCATTCGGTGATGCGGATCAGGTAGCCGAATGGCTCCACGACGCGCCGTAATGCGCCGAGCGTGCCTTTGTGTTTATGAATAAAAAACGCATTTTTTATCGCCTGGCGCTTTACGCTCTCCGGCCAGTGCTCATCCCAGCGGTCAACAGAAAACGCCCAGGCAAGGTAAGGAAGAAATGAGGTCGGGCAGGTATCCGGGTTCCATAACGGGCGGATTGGAACCGGTAACCCGCTGATGGTGGCGTCCACCTGTGCCAGACGGCGTTCTAATGCGGACGAACCCGGTGGCAACAGAGTGTTATTCATCACTGCCTCCGATGGTTATCTGCCAGCCGGTGCAATATGACGCCTGTGTCTGGTCCAGCACCACATCAACCAGTGGGGCCAGCAGGTTCACACGCTGCACGCCTTCGACATGCAGGGCGGCATAAATAGCTGACAAGCGGATATCACGCCCGAGGCGGCGTTGGGCGGAAATGTAGGTCTGCAAACGTTCTTCCGCCGCAATGCGGACCGGTTCGGCTTCCGGCCCCGGATACAGATATAACTGGGCGTCAATCTCATAGTTCACCGCCGTGGCCGATTGCACCGTTACCCGGTCAGCCACCGGGCGCACTGATTCATCATTCAACGCCGTTTCTACTACGGCCAGCAGGTCGGTATCAGCAGTGCCGTCACCCTCGCGTGACAAGACGGTGACAATCACTTCCGCCGGCGAGGGGCTGATCGCGCTGGCATCTGATACCCGCCCGTCGGCGCTGACGGCGTGGAATTCATAGGCACCGGTCGGCCCGGCAACACTCAGCCCCTCAAACGCCGCCGGGATGCGTTGGCGCAGGTCATCATCGCTTTCCATGACCGCCTCTACTGGCGGGATAGCGGCGGTATCTGCCGGAGTAATGGTCAGGCGCTGCACGTTATGGTTGGCGGCCAACTGATCTAAATCACTGCCGAGGGCATAGGCCACCATCACCGCCTGTGCGGCTTCGTTGATGCGTTGTAGTAACAGGATCTCCCGATAGGCATTTTCCTGTAGCAGTTTGACCACCGGCTCAGATTCCAATGCCAGCGTCGCGGCCACTGCGTCCTGCTCATCTGTCGGGTAGAGGGCAACAAATGCCGCTTTTCGTTTAGCGAATACCGTTTCAAAATCCGGCACCGTGACAATCTCCGGTGCGGACAATTGCGATAAATCAATCACACTCATCAGGTATTCCCCAACGATACGGATAAATTCACCGGCTGGCCGCTGACCAGTTCGGCGGTAACATCAGCGGCCATGCTGCCGTCAAAGGCGCTTTGCAACTGAACCGACGTTAACCGCAGGCGTGGTTCCCAGCGGTTCAGCGCGGTGTAAATAGCGGACATGACTTGTAAGCGCGTGGCGGCGTTTTGTGGCTGGTCCAGCAAGTCAAAGACCAGTGAACCGTATTCCCGCCGGGCCAGCCGGGTGCCCACTGGTGTGATCAGAATGTCGCGGACCGACTGACGGATGTGCGCGGCATCGCTGATGCGTTCACCACTTTGCTGATTCATGCCGAGGTAGCGCATTACACTGGCCCTCCGGTGTTGCTGCCTCCGGTCTGTACACCACGGTGCTGATGGGTATGCACCACGACGCCATTTGACGACATAGCGCCACCCTGCTGGATGACCGGGCCGTTGATGGTCACTGCCGCGTTAAGCGTGAGCGTGTTCGCGTTCAGCACCACGCTTTTTACGCCATCAATCAGCAACTGGCCGGATGCTGGCTCATACTCAAAGCGGGCACCATCGGGGAAGACGGTCACCAGCGCATCATCAGATACGGACGGCGGCGGATTCTCACTGGAGAAAATCGCGGGTAGCACAAAGGCGGTAGTCAGTTCGCCGCCGATGCTCAGTAACAACACTTGTTCCCCCGGTGAGGGTTTCCACCAGGTGCGGGACGTTCCGGCGCGGGTTGTTAGCCAGTTCAGCCAGCCGGTTTGCAATTCGCCGGTTTGTACCCGGCATAACCAGTTATCAGAATCGACGTCGATAACGACGCCAACCCGGATCAGGTTCAGCAACAGGCGCATGATTTCGGTAGTTTCTGCATTCATGGGGATAGCCTGCCAGCGATGAAACGACACATCACGGGCGGGCTATTGTGCGGAGGGTGATACAAAACTACCGATCGAGGTGGGCAATAACCGCATTACGGATAGATGCTGTGATCCTCTCACTGAGTCCCAACAGCTTACGCTCTGGATATTTCACCACAGGCCCGCGTTCCCGCACCTTATCCCGTAACCCATAGTGATGTACGCGGGCAATACGTTGCACCGCACCGGAAAAACCGACTTCGGCCACGTCTGCCGTGGCGGTGGCTTTCAGGTATTTGGCGGTGCGCAGTTTGCTGAACATCTGCCGCCGGATGCGACCGGGTTTAGTGCGAGCGGAAACCCGTCGGGCTTCAAAAGTGGTGCCGTCCGGGTTCTGCTGTAACCGGATGCGGTCTTGCTGTTGTTTGCGTAGGTCGCGGGCAATCTCCCGCATCAGCTTCTTACGTTCGGCCGGGCTCAACTTTGCCAGCAGAGCCGACAGCCAGCCTTCAACCTGGTGCAAGTCATCCATGTTTTAGCGTCCAGTATTCCTCGGGGTCGCCGGGCTCGGGCAACGCCGCGACCACCTGATTGCCGTCCTGCTCCTGAACCTGAATACGTTCGGTGAGTTTCAGGTCAATGCTGATATCACACACCTGATGATTAAGTATGTCCACTTCAAAGGTGAACCCTTTCTCCCGGTTATCCGGGTTCGCCATCATGTCCGGCTGATTCTCTCTCAGCCAGTGCATGATAGGCGCGATAAGCAAATTCTGGTCACCGGCAAAATCAGTCACGACAATGTTCAGAGTGTAACGGTATTCCCATGACAACGAGGGGGCCAGCGTGCTGACTACCGTGCCGTTATCGACAAAAATATGCAGACACTCCGGGTTTTCCCGCAAGTGTTGAACGGCATTAGTCAATGCGTTTCGTAGGGAGTGCGGTTTCTGCATGTGCGCGTTCCTGACAAGCTATCGTGATGTCTACCTGATCGGCGCAATCTGCCAGCGCCGCTTCGGTTTCATCCAGTTGATTATTGAGTTCGCCGTTGGTCTGTGGGCTGGCTGCCGGAAACCGGCACGGCGTTAGACTGGGACAGCCATTCACGGTAAGCGTGACCGCCGGTGAGGACGGGATGCTGGCGCAACCGGACAATATCAGCAGGCAAAGGGGTATCAGCCCAGCGTTTAAGTTCTGCATTCTCACGTTTTAACCTCTCTATGGTTTTCTGCCGGGCAGACAACGCTGCCTGGTTCTCATTAGCCAGCGCCCGTAATCGGGCCTGCTCCTGATTATTGTGTTCGGCCTGTTCAGCGACGCTTTTCAATTGACTGTTTTTCTCAGTCAGCGCCGTCTCTTGTACCGACAGTGTTTTTGCCTGTTGGATCGTCAGTTGTTGGGCATTGTGCAAGCGCCATGACTGCAACCCCAATCCAGCAATCAGCACCGCCGCCACTGCCCCAATAACCAGCCCTGCCCGCGATATACTCATGCCAGCTTTCCTCCCGCCTGCTGATAAAAGGCAACTAGCCGTTCAAAACCATGCTCATGCTGACCATATCCAGCCCCCGGCAAGGATGCCCAGATATTACGGCACTGAGTGATGGCACAAGCGATACGTCCGGCGATCACATCATCCAGTGCCCGCTGTTCGCGGATAAGCTGAACCGCCAGCGCATCTTGTGAGGCCGGGCCAAAATCGGGCAAGGTCAACTGTGCTTTGTAGTGTGGCCAGTAGCGGTATAACTGCTGATAACGCCCGGCGGCACTGGAGCGTTGCCCCTGTTTGTTAAATACTTTGGCCGGACGACCGTTGGCAAACGGGTGATCGCTATAGTCGGTAAAAATCTCCGGTTTGCCATCAATGCCCGTCACTACCACGTCATAGCCCCGATTGCGGGTTAACGGGTGGTTAGCCGTTCCCTCAGAAAAAGCCAGCATGGTCAGAAAGGCGATCACGTTCGGGTGATTACTCATTATCTGGTTTCTCCTGGCTATCCGTTTTGTCACTCATTTGGCGGGCACGACGCTGGATCAACAGCTCGATAGTCTGATAACCAGCAATCCCCAGCGCGGCTCCGATACCATTGATTGCCAGTGGCGACAGGTCGGGGAATTGCACCAGTGCCACTCCAGCAATCATGGAGACAAAGCCGCCCAACAAGATGCGGCCCACAAACAGCCGGAAGGTGATGGACTCACCACCGGCCAGTACCTTGCCGACCGCAATCAGCACGCCAATGATGAACAGGGAAATAAGACTTTTATCGGTTTCGTTCATAGATTAATCCCAGAGTTGAACAGTTTGCTGTGTGGGCGCAGCGACGACCTCCGGCATATCGACTTCCAGACCGTGCGGCAGAATGGGGCCGACATCAGCCAGCCCTGGATTCGCCAGTAAAACCTGTTCGGTCATGCCGTCGGTGCGTCCGTAGTAACGCCAGCACAGCGCATCAACGGTGTCGTATTGCTGCGCCCGGATTTTCATTAAATCAGCTCGACAATCATGTGCGACAGTGCTTGCAGACGGCTTAAGGCCCAGCGAACATCCCGCCATAAATCATCAATGGCCGGATCCAACGCGTCGGCGCGTTTGTTGCCCGACGCGGTGGTGTCATAGTCGCGGTAACGTTCGGTGAGATTGGCCCGCGCCCAGCACCACACCGCGCGGCGGTAGAGCTGAACACGCTCGCTTTCACCATCCAACTGCTCGGCGGGTACGTCAGCCAACGTGGTGTAACCGGCGGTTTGTTGTTGCTGTCGCCATTCGTACAGTTCGGCGTTAACTTCGGAAATGGCGGTCAGCACTGTCGGGCGTAGCCGTTCCGGTGTGACCGTGCCGTCAGTCCGCATTACATTGCGAAAATCGGCCAGATTAAGATCGGGCCAAAAGCTGGTATTTTTGATGACATCCGGCTGGCCCGGCATGGACTCAGGTGCAATAAAATTCATGGCATCCTCTGAATAGGTGGGCGGTGGACGGGGTTTTGATGTGGCTGATAGCCTGTCGCTACCCCGTGCCGCCCTGCGCGTGGGCACGTTCGGTTATCCGGCGCTGCTGGCGTTGCGCAGTTGGCGTTCCAACTGCTCAATGTCTTTTTTCACGCCACTGGTTTGGTTAAGTTGCAAAGCCCGTTTCAAGTGATTGAGCGCCTGCATCGGGGACGCGGCGCGTAACGCATAGCCCAGCGCCTTATGCAGGCGTGCGCGGGATTCATCCGGCATGTCGGCACTGTCGGTTAGCGTCAGCGCCGTCATCAGCACGTCAGCATCAAAATATTTCTGCGCCACAAAGGCTCGCATAGCGGCGTCGGCGAATTCTTCTGCCACGGTACAGGCGGTTTGTCGGGTGTAGGGGCGGGGCATCACCCAGTCATGGGTTAATGCATGACGAGCAAGCGCCAATGCCCCGGTGTAGTCGCCTGCATCAATGCGCCAGACCATGATGTGCATCAGTACGTCATCTTGCCGATGGCTCTTCGCTGCTAGTACGCCCGCCACCCAGGGGGCATACTTCGGTAGTAACTGGCGTTTCAGTTCGGCTTTTTTTTCTTTCGACTGAATGCGTTTCAGGTGATGCTGATCTTCGGTCAGTTGCATCAGCATCTGTTCATAGCCGGAGGCATGTCGGGTAGTGCCGCCTGAACGGGCGGCCTGTTGTGCTTGGATGTAACGCGTATGTCGCTGAAAAGGGTTAAGCGCCATGCTTACTCCTCGGTAGCGGCAGGTGTTACGGTCGCGGACTGGGCTTCAACTTTTCCCAGAGCGATGTTTTCTACCAGACAGGTGCAGTCGTAATCTTCGATAACGTAGGCTTCATTCACTGACTCAAAGTTTTCAATGCGATCACGTTTCGGATTATCAATGATTGCGCGACGGCGGGTGCCGTCCTGCCAATAGATAGACAGATTATCGAGACGGGTAATCAGCAGGGCATTAGCCGGGAAGAACGGTGCGCGTACTGCCTGCAATCCGCCCATGCGTTTCTGGCTGATAATCAGGTCCGCGGCCAGCACTTCACTGTTGGGTTGTTCCTTGTTAACCAGCGGGAAGTATTTGTCAGCCAGCAGGCCACGACCACAAATCACTACCAGTTCGGTATCGTCCTGGTACTGAACGGCGATTTTTTCATCCACGGCGGCCATCACCAGGGCGTCCAGATTATTGAAGTCACCGTTTTCGCCCACGCGGATTGTTTCGGAAATGACGGCCCCGTCTTCATCCACAATATTGCTGATAATGTGGGCCGGGGCTTCCTGTCGGATTTTTTCCAGCCAGCCGATATTGACATCCTGCAATAGTGGATATTGCACACGACTAGAGGTCTTTTCCCGCTTCACGCCATTAAACCCAATCATGATGCGATCCAACGCCTGACGGGTAACAATCGCATTGCGGATACGGGTCTGGAAATCCTGAAATTTGGCCCACAGGTCAAGCTTGGCGTAGGTTAACGCGGTATCAAAGTTGGTCTGAGTACACTTGTAGCCGGTTCCGTCGATATACGTCGGGTCGGTGGGTTCACGCTCTTGCTTGGTGGTATCGGTAGTGCCAGCAATAGTGGAACCTACGCCCAGTCCCAGCACTTCGCCGGACTGTTCATCCACCGGGATGATGTTAACTAGTTGCAGGAAAGCCGAGGATTCCTGAATTTTGTCTTCCAGTGTCTGGCTGACGGACGGTTCAACGTTAAATTTCGTACTGATGTTTTCCAGCGGTACGTTGTTTAACTGCGCCAGTTGTTGCAGGAACGCATTAAATTTAAAGCGGGTTTCATTTTTCATGAGGTCAGAAATTCCTTAGCAATCGGTGAGGATAACGGACGGCGTAGCGCCACCGGTGGCACGTTGACGGAACGACGGATTGCGATCCTGCTGGCTCAGGGTTTCCGTTAACGCCTTGAGGTCATTGGTCTGGGCGTTCAGTTGGGTTTCCAGCGTGTCAATGCGGGTTTTCTGGTCAGAAAAGGTGCTGATTTGTTCCGCCAGTGCCTGCTGTTCCTGTGCGACCAGCTCCACCGCCTGATGAACATCGTTAAATCGCGCATCGTCAGAGGTTTGCTTTTTGGCGAATAGGGTAGAAATTCGGCTGAACAATGACGGTTTTTCATCGTCCAGGTCTTCGAATTCGATCAGCGTTTCTTCAGCGGCTGAAAACAGGTTGTCGGGGGAATTCTTGCGCTTTGCCAGCGGGTTGTGTTTCGCACCTGCACTGAAGGTCAGTAGTTCAGTACCGAGGCTGGCCGGATCATCGGTAACGGCCAGCCCTTCCAGATAGGCTTCTCCGCTGTCAGCAAACTTGGGGTTAATTTCCATAGACGTGAATACCTTCTGCCCCTTCTGGGTCATGGTGATCAAGTCTTCGGTTGGTTCGATATCGGCATACAGCCCCATTTTCCCGGCCAGCTTACCGTCTTTGATTTCCTCTGCTGTCAGGCCAGTAACACGACCATAGCGGCGGAAGGGGCTATCCGGGAGGATACCTTTGATGTGTTCCATATTAATCAGAGCAGTGCTATAGACCGGATCGTAATTCGTGGCCATTTGTTCCAGCCAGGTACGCTCGATGTTGCGCCCGTCAGTCGTGGCACCTTCCACGCCGATACGAAAACGCTTTGCTTTTTTTGCCATGTGACAGGCTCCAGTCGGGGTTTAGTCAAATCAGAGCCTTTATGGTCGCGGGGATGGGGCAGAGGAAACAACGCACGGGCATTGTGCAGCGTGGGACACAATCGGCGAGAGCGGAAAGGCGTTGCGGTGGGCCGTAGTCTGGCGGCATGGAAACGACAGCACAAAACACCGACCTCGATCCCCGCCGTCAGGCCATGTTCCTGTGGTTTCAGGGATTACGCATTGCCCGCATTGCTGAAATGCTGGGTGAGAAACCCGCCACCGTACACAGTTGGAAGAAGCGCGACAAGTGGGGCGATTACGGCCCACTGGATCAGATGCAACTGACCACGGCGGCGCGTTACTGCCAGTTGATTATGAAACCGCAGAAGGAGGGGAAAGATTTTAAGGAAATCGACCTGCTGGCCCGGCAGGCCGAACGACACGCCCGCATCGGTAAATACCAAAACGGCGGCAATGAGGCGGATTTAAACCCTAACATCGCCAGCCGGAACAACGGCCCACGCAAAACACCGGAAAAGAACCTGTTCAGTGACGAGCAGATCGAGAAGCTGCAATCCCTGTTTCACGATCAATTGTTCGACTATCAAAAAGCATGGTGGCATGCCGGTAATCAGCACCGTATCCGTAATGTACTGAAATCCCGTCAGATTGGGGCGACCTACTATTTCGCCCGTGAAGCCCTGATTGATGCGCTGATCACTGGCCGTAATCAAATCTTTCTGTCGGCCAGTAAAGCGCAAGCGCATGTGTTCAAAGGGTACATTCTGGATTTTGCCCGTGAAGTGGATGTTGAACTGCGCGGCGACCCGATGACGCTCAGTAACGGGGCAACACTGTATTTCCTCGGCACCAACGCCAGGACGGCGCAGAGTTATCACGGCAATCTTTATCTGGATGAATATTTCTGGATCCCCAAATTTCAGGAACTGCGCAAAGTCGCATCAGGGATGGCGCTACACAAAAAATGGCGACAGACCTATTTTTCTACGCCATCCAGCCTGACACATAGCGCGTATCCGTTCTGGTCTGGTGCGTTGTTCAATCGTGGCCGCGCCAAGTCGGACCGAATTGATATCGACCTGACCCATTCACACCTTGCAAAAGGTGTGCTCTGTCCGGACGGTCAATATCGCCAGATTGTCACCGTGGAAGATGCGGTGCGCGGTGGCTGCAATCTGTTCGACCTCGACCAGTTGCGGCTGGAATACAGCCCACCGGATTATCAAAACCTGTTGATGTGTGAATTTATCGACGATCTGGCGTCGGTCTTCCAACTGTCCGATTTGCAGGCGTGCATGGTGGATAGCTGGGAGGTGTGGGAGGATTTCCAGCCGCTGATGTTGCGGCCCTTTGGCTGGCGTCCAGTATGGATTGGCTACGACCCGGCAAAAGGTACGCAAAATGGTGACAGCGCCGGGTGCGTGGTGATCGCGCCACCGATAGTACCAGGCGGTAAATTTCGCATTCTGGAGCGCCACCAATGGCGTGGGATGGATTTTCGCGCCCAGGCTGACGCCATCAAGAAACTGACTGAACAGTATAACGTGACCTATATCGGTATCGACTCGACCGGCGTCGGCCTCGGTGTCTACCAGAATGTAAAATCGTTTTTCCCGGCAGTGCGGGAGTTCGTTTACAACCCTAATGTCAAAAACGCCCTGGTGCTGAAAGCCTACGACGTGATCAGCCATCGTCGGCTGGAATTCGACGCCGGTAACACCGATATCGCGCAATCTTTTATGTCCATCCGCAAGGCCGTTACCGCCAGCGGTAACCGTCCGACTTATGAAGCGAGTCGCAGCGAGGAAGCCAGCCATGCGGATCTGGCGTGGGCCACCATGCATGCCCTGTTTAATGAACCGTTGGAAGGTGAAAACGCCAACAGTAATAACATCGTGGAGATTTTCTAATGGCGAAACGCCGCAAGCCCCAACCGCAAAAGACTACCCTGACCGCTCCGGTGACGCCGGGCGTAGAAGCTTTTACCTTTGGTGACCCGATCCCGGTGCTGGACCGGCGGGAATTACTGGATTATGTCGAGTGCGTACAGATGGACCGATGGTATGAACCGCCGATCAGCTTTGATGGACTGGCACGAACGTTCCGGGCAGCGGTACATCACAGTTCGCCGATTTTTGTTAAACGCAACATTCTGACCAGCACTTTTATCCCGCACAAGCTGTTAAGTCAGCAGGCGTTTAGTCGTTTTGTGCAGGATTATCTGGTTTTCGGTAATGCCTATCTGGAGAAACGCACCAACCGTCTGGGCGGTATTCTGGCACTGGAACCGATACTGGCGAAATATACCCGGCGTGGGTTGGATCTGGATACCTATTGGTTTGCCCGCTACGGCTATAACAGCCAGCCTTATGCCTTTGAGGCGGACAGCGTGTTTCACCTGATGGAACCGGATTTGAATCAGGAGATTTACGGCCTGCCGGAATACCTCTCCGCTATTCCCTCTACGTTACTGAATGAGTCGGCAACGCTGTTCCGTCGTAAGTATTACCTTAATGGCAGTCATGCCGGATTTATTCTGTATATGAGCGACGCAGCCCAGACGCAGACCGACGTTGATAATATTCGTCAGGCAATGAAGAATGCCAAAGGGCCGGGCAATTTCCGTAATCTGTTTATGTATGCGCCGAACGGTAAGAAAGACGGCATTCAGGTGATCCCGTTGTCGGAAGTGGCAGCAAAGGATGAGTTTTTGAATATCAAGAACGTATCCCGTGACGATATGCTAGCCGCCCAGCGCGTACCGCCGCAGATGATGGGGATCATGCCGAGTAACGTCGGCGGGTTCGGGGATGTGGAGAAAGCCAGCAAGGTGTTTGTGCGGAATGAGTTGATGCCACTGCAGCGCCAAATGCTTGAGCTAAATACGTGGGTAGGGGAAGAGGTTATAAGATTCGAGGCTTATCAGTTGGACGTCGATGATGGGGGGATCTCTGTCTTACTTCCCTCTTCATAATGTCGCTATGTAACATACTAATTGCAAAAAGCCGCTAAAAGCGGCTTTTTTATATTTTATGCTCCACAACGTTTATCGTTGGGTGAACACCTTAATCGGCGGCAATTACGACAATATGATTGTGGAATCAATCTTTCGCCATCAACAGTACGAAACCCAAATACTTCCTCAATCTTATTCAAATCGCCACTTGCAACCGTCTTACAGCAAGGACAAACGGCTTCAACTTGATACGCCATATACATCTCCGTATAACCATTATTTTAATAAGAATATCTAATGATTAAAAAGTAAAATGGGATGTAGACCTTGAAACAGAATTTCTCCTTAGAATGCCTTGCGCGCAATCATGGCCCCGCCACGCCTGCCCGCTTCGTGTAATGGTTTTCATGCAGGTGCATGATCCAGTTGAAAGCGCGGTGGTACTGGCGGCGAGTATGATTTCTTGCGTAATCTGGATCATGCGGATCCATGCACAGAATTACAATTTTTCGCTACCTGGCCGACGTGGCCAGATAGCAGAGGATACCGGTTAACTTTTCTGGCCCACGTTAGAGCAATTCTCAACCTGACCGCTTTCTATGTATTGTTGTTCGGCCAGATGAGAGATCATTGACAGAGCCATCTGTAAGTCTTTCTTGTCGCAGTCAGCTATTAACGCTATCTCAGCGATAAATTGCACACGGGATAATGCAAGCTGTGCGTTTTCTAAGGAGTCCATACCTTACCTCTCCACTGTACATATAAACAGCATTTTACAAACTGTAATAAACGTCAATAGGTTACTGTGGCATTAGGCTGGGTAAATCTGGCGTTCCGCTTCAAGCTTGCACCTGCGACGCAACTCACGCATTAAAAGTGATAGCGCGCAATCATGGCCCCGCTACGCCTGCCCGCTTTATGGGTCGGTTTTAATGCAGTTGTATTTATAGGCAATGCCTTGCCACTACTGGATTGGCTAGTATAGATTAGCGTCTTGTTTGACATGCAATTTTATGCACTTACACGCACAGTATGGATGAAAATATCATGGCGAGAAAAAAAGCGGAACACACACCAAAAACGAAGGAAGAAAAGGAACTATTAGACCAAAGCATCGTTGAGATGCAAAAAATCACTGACCATGAAATACGAGAGTTCCCTATCAGTGTCATCGTTGACAAGTTCCAGACAGGTCTTGCCGATGATGAAGCAGAGCTGTTCATCCCTGACTATCAGAGGGAGTTTATCTGGAATAATAAACAAAAATCCCGTTTTATTGAGTCCTTGCTTTTGAACCTCCCTATTCCTTATATATTCGTCGCCGATATTGGCTCTGGAGAAAATGAGGGTAGGCTTGAGATAGTTGACGGTAGTCAACGTATAAGAACCCTCCACCAATTCACTAACAACATGTTGACACTGGAAGGGCTTCAAAAGCTAGTAACCGCAAATGGTTTTAAATACTCTGATTTCAGCTCCCCCCGCCGCTTACGTTTCGATAGAAAAACGATTCGAATGATCGAACTTACCGAATATTGTGATGAAGAGACAAGAAGAGAGATTTTTGACCGGCTTAACACTGGAGGCAAGAAATTAACGACAATGGAACAGCGTCAAGGTAGCAACGACGGCCCATTCCTTGCTTTTGTCAATGAAATTTCTGAGGACGCCCTTTTCCAGAGTATCTGTCCTTTGGGTGATGCAAGAAAATGTCGCTCTGAATATCCAGAGTTAGCACTACGCTATTTTGCATATACAGAAGAATATCTTGAATTCAGAAAAAGTGTTGATGAATTTTTGACAACTTATTTGAAGCGTAAAAACGCTGAATACACTGAGAAAGATGCTGAAACGCTGACAACAAAATTCCATCAGATGTGTAAATTTATTGAAACCTATTTCCCTAATGGATTCAGAAAAGTTAAAAATGCCACTACAGTACCGAGAATTCGCTTCGAAGCCCTTGCTGTTGGTGCAACGTTAGCATTAGAAGAAGATCCAAACTTAGTACCACAAAATATTGAAAGTTGGATTAATTCCAAAGAATTCATTACCCACACTCGCTCAGATGCCAGCAACTCAAAACCAAAAGTAAAAGCACGCATTGAATATGTTAAAAACAAGTTACTTGGAAGAGATGTAGTTGAAGAAGCGAATGAAGAAGATGAAGATGAAGCTGATGAAATGGAATGAGGTGAAATAAATGGAGGAAATGACCAGCAAAATTCTTTTCAACGAAAGAATGCAAGATATTAATGAATATTTCTCATTCATTCAATTATTAATAAACAAGAGGCCATCTCTTGTTTATAAAGAAAACCCAGGCGATGAGCCTACAATGCTCACTGTCGATATGGACATGACGCATATTCTCAAGGCAAATGCGTTTATAATTTTATATAACCTGATAGAAGCAACCATTTCTAATGCTATTGAAGATATTCATAACGTGTTCATGTCCAACGAGGCATTATGTATAGACACAATAAATAAAAACCTGACAAAGGTAGCATTTCAAAGCCTGCACTCGCCAAATGGTCAGATAGATTTCTCGCAAGGAAATATAGCGAAAGTCATATTAAAGGAATGGTTAGCCGCTCATAAAAAACTAATTGAAGCAAATAAGAACCCATTATTCTCCGGAAATGTTGACGCAAAGAAAATTAGGGAGGTTGCAGAAAAATATGGTTTTTCCTCAGACACAAATGCAGAAGTCACACGTAACGGCTATAATTTACTTCCAATAAAAAAAGCAAGAAACGACCTTGCTCATGGTTCTGAGTCGTTCAGGAATAAAGGTAGAGACACTTCTATTGATACGTTAGTAAAAATGAAGGATGAAGTTTTCCACTACCTCAACTGTATCCTTGATAACATACAAACCTATCTTGATACGCAGTCCTATTTAAGAGCTGCCGGTTGAAACTCGCTCAGATGCTGAACGATTGAGAGACCAATGGCTTTACCTAAATTAACGGGAACAGCGTTACCTATCATGCGGCCTACGTTCTTCATTTTGATAGATTCGCCCGGTTGCGCAAATGAGTATGTAATAGGAAATGTTTGAAGTAATGCTGCTTCCCTAAGTGAGATTGCCCGATGTTGTTCTGGATGACCGAAACGACCATTCCCGAATCCATAACAAAGAGTTGTTATTGTTGGACTCGGCTTATCCCAAGACATGCGGCCATAAACACTACCGTAACCCTGTCCGCTCTCCTTCGCATGACATGAAGCTATCAATTCAGCAGGCCAATCTCTCCATGTACCTCCAGGCTTAGAATGCAAGATACGTTTGAGATTGATTTCACTCAACTTGCTAGCCTTATGGAGAGGATCTTTTGGGTCTGTTTGACCCGCTTCTAAAGCCGTCAAACCACCGATGCAATCCTTAACAGTCAGCGTAATGTCTGATTGTGGTTTTATTAAAGAAATGGGGGCGAATTTCGAGGCAAGCAATACATGCCTGACCCTGTTCTGAGGAACACCAAAATCTACACACTCAATCCTATCAGCCCAAACATGATAACCCAATGAGCTTAAGCTATTGTAAAAATCATCATAAACGGAATGTTTCGTCACATCAGGAACATTCTCCATAGTGACTATTTCCGGATTAGTTGCCCTTATTAATCTTTCGAATTCATATAGTAACGGCCACTTTTTATCATTTTTTTTATCTTTCCCTTGAGTGTACTTGGAAAAAGGTTGGCATGGTGCACAACCAGCTAACACCCTGACACTAGCCCCCTCAAAAAGGTTCTCAATTTCTTCTTTAGTCACCAGAGATATATCTTTTTCAATGAAAAGTGAGTCGTTATTGCTTTCGTAAGCAACACGACAATCACCTTCCAAATCAATGCCGGCAACAACGTCCAAACCGGCTAAATGTAAGCCATGCGTTAAGCCGCCTGCACCGCAAAAAAGATCAACAACTTTTACCGCCATCTTAGTCTCCGATTTATTTCCAAGCGGAGTATAACTGGGTATCTGTAAAATCTCGAGCATTTTAACAAAACCCTACTCAGTATCCACAGCTTTAAGTCGACTACTCACCCTAATCAATCTCGTATGGTTTTGCAGAGAAAACTACAGAAAATGACTTGCTTCTCAATAAGTTCCCCCTTGCAAGCTCAGCAATTAACTCCAGGGCAATCTCTCGATCTCGTTCCTGACATACACCTGCGGTTGTCAGGCGCGCAATCAGCTCCACACGTTCTAGCATTACACGTTCTTCTAATTCTTTATCCACATTGTCTCCTTCCATGAATACTGTATATAAATACAGTATAAGCATAACATTTCAAATTGTGAATAGTGTAAATATTAATTATCAACGGCCTGACCAAAAACAAAAAAAAAACCGCCGAAGCGGTTTTTTACGGTGAGTGGACAACCTAACGAATCACTGTGATCCGCTCCAGCGCAGCCTGTGCAAGAAAACCAGATCGGCTTTTAAATTCGGGATGGGAAGCAACAACACGATCAATACGGTCAATCAATACCTTTGGCAACGTGACGTTGATTTTTTCTGCGCCTCCCATCAGGCGGGAGACATCAACATCAACTAACGCCCATGTATAACCCGCATACTCCGGATTTTTCGCCAGATCCTGAACAGTGGAAACAGCAGGAATATCGCCCCCCGTCTCAATCAACAACTCAATGTGACCGGTAATAGCTTCTTTCGCGTTGCTCATTGCTTCATCAAGAGCATCACCAGCAGAAAAGCAACCCGGCAGATCGGGAACAGTCACACCATACGCGTGTTTTTCGTCGCCTGGCTCGATAGCAATTGGATACAACATATTTAGCCCCTCTCTGTGAAGCGGGGTTAAATCCCCGCTTGCTTCCTGATGCTTTTGACTGTGCCTATTGGCAAGTCCTTTTTAGGGTGTGGGATTGTCACCAATCCCGGTTTAGTCGGGTGAGTAAAATGGTGATGACTACCGTTAACCCTAACCAGAACCCAACCATCCGTTTTTATTTCTGCTATTAGCGTCTTGCTATCCATCCTTTCACCCGATCACCTTACGATAAAGTTATTATAACCCTAATAACCCCGATAAACAACCAAGATAGAGTTATTGGGGTTATTTTATTCCCATTCCTCACCACCCCCACCCGTCCACGGACTCTGACGGCAACCGAATATCTTCGCCATCCACGCGCAGGGTGGCACCGCGAACCAGCGCTTCACGTTCCTGACGACTGGTTTCTATTCCTCGCCGCTGCAAATCAGCCTGAATCCGGGTTAACTCCAGACGTTGTGCCATGGTTAAACGTGCCGACGGTGATCGCGGCGTGGCCGTTGTTGGGTCAATATTCTGTTGTAGCGTGCGTCGTCGTGTTATTTGCCCTCGGGCTGCGACTACCAACGACAGCACAGCGCCTTCATCATTCCAGTCAATCGGTATCGGGGGCGGCCCGGAAAACGCCGTATTGCCCTGATTTTGTGGGTTAACGTGGCGATTTTCCTCGGTGCTGCCGATGCCCGATCCACAGTTATTGACAGGACTCCGAGACGCGGCAGAGCCGCTTTTTAACGGCAAAACATCAACGTCAACGGCCTTTGGGACGATGCGCCATTCATCGGCTCGGGTGGTAAATACCTGGCCGGCGCCATAACGCGGCGAGAAGATCCCGACCACTTTTTGCACTTCTTCATCGTAGCTGTTGAGGTTGGCGGCCAGGGTACGCGCCACGCGGACAGTTTGCTGGTCACGCGGCACATTCGCGCCGCCCTGGGCTTTCATGTAGGCGGCAAAATCTCCGTCATCGGCGGCAAAACGGACTGCCTCTACTTGTTCGTCAAATTGGTCGGCCAGCGAACAGTCACGGATACGGCGGCACTCGCGATACGCACCCATTGTCGGGATACCAATCGGGTGAAATTGAGGGATACGCCACGTTGCCGCCCAGGCGGTAACGGCGGACGCCGCGTCCTTCAATGGCTTACCGGTTTCACCGTCCAACTCGCCATCTAGCGCGTAGCCGTCAATATTCTTGGCAATGTATTTGGCGATATAGCCTGCGGCTCCGCCTTTGTTCAGGTGCTTGCAGTCAAAGCGGTTTTCTTGTGCGCCGGGTTCGTCGCCATCGTCTTTCAAGGCATAGCGGCGCATGATGTCGATAATCTGCTGACGCTGCCCTTTTTCACAAAACAGCATCATGTGCCAGTGCGGCGTTCCGTCGTGATGTGGTTCAACAACACGCATCCCATACACCTGCAAATCATTATCTTTAAACGCGGTGCGCATTAGCCCCCACACCCGCACCAGGTAGCGCTGTCCGTCTTTCGGCGTGAAAGCTTCCCGGTCCCAATTTCGGTTAAACTGCACGTTCCGGGCTTTGCCGATCACTCGCGTCGGGTGATATTTGGAGGGTGTCGTAAGGGTGATAAACATGCCGACGTCATTCTGTTCGCTGGCGTAACGTTCAATACCGGCGATAGTGCTCATCAGCTCCATACGCCGGATCTCCGGGTTAGAGATACTCGCCATCACCTTGTCTATCAGGTCGAAACGTTCCCCGGTTGCGACGTTCTCCACCTCGCAGCTTTTCAGGAATTCAAGGTTGGCAAGACGGCGAGAATAGACTTCTCGGATCGCTTGTTTGCTGGCGTAGGGTGATGCGTCCTTGTTGACCTGGCCGATAGCTATCAGGAAGGCTTCACGCCAGCGGGTACGCTGTGCTTTCAACTGGCGCTCCCACCACTCCTCGTTACACAAACGAACCAGCGCGGCAAAGGCGCTGCGCATGTCCAGTTTTCCCCGGCAATACTTGCGCCAATGTAACGGCCTGACGTTAAATGCGCGGCACATCCCGGCGATTTTGCCGTACAGGTGGCTTTGCGCTTTGTGGGTAAACAGCACCGCATTATCCGGGCCATGTTCAGCCAGATAGTCATCACTCAGCCATTCGTAGTTTTTGCTGACTTGCCGGGCAATGCGACGGGCAAACTGTTTTAAATCTGGGTCGGTCATGTCTGGCAGATGGCGAAAGCCGTCGGATTCATCCAGCGCCCGGCGCAGATCAACCCCGTGGCGCAGATTGATAGCCTCAATCCGTGGCCACAATCGGCGCTCAACGGTCAGCACCAGATAACGAAAGGCGGCAGCTAATCCCTGGGATTTTTTCAGATACTCGTAACGGCTGCGGAAGCGGGCCGCCAGAAAGCGCGGTAAGGTATGCAGGCGGGATAAAACCGCTTGCCCCTGAAGGATTTCTTCACGGGTAAGCGCTCTTTCATCGGGGCCAATGGCGGGGCGAGGAGCGTTCCACGGGTAGGCGCCGACAAAGTGGCTCGGCTGACTACCCGGATCGGAGGTAGTTGAGGACGGGGCAGCATGGCCCCGGTGGGAGTGGGTCATCTGTTAATATCCTACCGGGAAAGGTGATACAGCATGATCCGGCAGGCAGCGGCCCCGACTAGCAAGCCGCAACCACAGGCGATAAAAGGAAAGGCGTAAATCATATTGCCCCCCGGTAGTGCTTATTTTTTAGTTCCCGGATTTCTTGACAGGTCACGCAGCCGCCGCGCACATAGCATCCGCAGTATTTACAGACAGGTAGAACGCCGATTACCTCTTTGGCCTTCTGGCGGTTGTCTATGTCGGAGCTGACAGAACGTTGCACGCTGATTTCGTGCATTGTGAAAGGCTGGTAAATTTCGCGGGTTAACAGGGTGTCGCTGTTGGAAATAACGCACTGGACGCCGTGTTTTCTGTTTGCTTCAAGCAAGGCGGCGGCTAACGCACGGTGATCGGCAGCAGTGAATGCAGAGGCATGGTATTGCGTAAAATTAGCTGTTTCACTGATGGGCAGGTACGGCGGATCGCAGTAAACGAGAACGTCGCCACCAGTGACGACCTGTAGGGAACGCTGGAATGGCGCGCAAAGAAATATCGCCTTAGTATCATTGGCTTTTTCGGCAAACAGGCGAATTTCATTTTCAGGAAAGTAGACGCTTTTATACTTGCCAAACGGCACATTAAAGCCAGTCTTACGGCTGTAACGGCAAACGCCGTTATAACAATGGCGGTTCAGATAGAGGAATTGCGCAGCGCGTCCAATATTCTCCAGCGTATGCGCACACATACGCGCGGATCGCCTCTGAGTGTTGAAAGCAGTGCGAATTTTGCCGTAGCCCTCGGCATCATTGAACTTTTCAAAGATTCCTTGCGCGGCTTCGATAACCAGATCCGTATAGCTGGTTACACAGCGATACAGGTTAATAAGATCCGGGTTGATATCGGCCAGCACATAGCGGCGGTAATCCGTATTCAGGAACACCGACGCACCGCCGACAAACGGTTCAATCAGGCAATCAGCGGCGGGAAGGTGTGACAGCAAATCGGGTAGGACGCGGGTTTTACCCCCCGCCCATTTGATGAACGGACGGATCATGATTTATCCCCTGACTCATCGCCATAGATCCAGACCCCATCATTGGCGATCATTGCACCGGGAGATGCCCCAGATTCAGTATCCCTGAACATCGCAAACCCAAGCGGGTGCAGAATTTCACGATTGATACGTTTAATTAGCCCCAGCGCACTCAATTGATTCCAGTCTAGCCATTCACAACCGCCTATTTGCATGCGGTCTGCCGGTGAGTCTGGTATTTTGCTGAGATCCAGGAGTAGTGGAGAATTATCCGACTCAATACGCGTATTATCGACCGACAGAATTGCAGAACCATTAGAGCCGTGAAGAGCGTCACCAACAATGCGAACATTATTTATCGTTGTCCTGATGCAATTGCCTGTATATTTCTCTTCTACTGATATCCATTCGCGCAATACTAGATAATCACCAGGCGTATAAACCCGATCATTAACGCGACAAATAATATTGTTCCTCCCAGAACACAATTTCTGAAACAGGTCAGTAGTAATCTTCAACTCATGCGCATTACTCATAAAGCACCTCGATAGTGTTTGTTTTTTAGTTCCTGGATTTCTTGACAGGTTACGCAGCAGCACACGCCGGGAACGGCGGCCCGGCGTTCTTCTGGGATTGGGGCGTTGCACTCTTCACAGAAAAAGGCAGACGCCCGAAAGGGTAACGCTCGGGCCTTTGCTACTTGGGCGGCTAGCAGCATGTTCTGCTGTTCCTGGGAAATATCCATGCTGTCCGCCATTAGTGATGCTCCTTCGCTTGCTGATGGACTTTTTCTGCTTCCTGGCGTAGCAATTCGATAATTTCGGCACCGCTTAATTGTTCCTGTTCTGCGTATACGGCCAGCCGGTCAAGATGGCTGGAAAACAGGACGGCGGCGTGTGCCTTTTCTTCTTTTCTAGCAGCACTTAATGCCTGTGCTAAACTCCACTGATTTGCTTCACGAGCTAATTTCTCTTGATGTGCTTGTGCAATAGTTTGCATAGTGTTTTCTCGTTTTCAGGTAAAAGAATGCCCGACGCGGTGAAGCGTCTGATTTTTCCGGGCGTTAATTAACAGGTATAAATTTCGGGTTTAATACTGGTCAAAATAGCGGGTGAATCTTCGAACGCGCTTAACAGCTCCTGCAATGAGCGAATTAACGCGGGTTTCCATTCACAGCTATCGCTTTCAATACGCCAGATTGGTTGATTAAATTCCTCGGCAGATAATCCGGCATGGAAAAATAACGATTTTCTTTCGCTAATAGATAAACGCTGAATAAACGTAGTATTGCTAATTTCGTGTTTACGGTATTTAGCAAAGGCGCGGCGTAATTCATCCAGTGCGCCGATCACTCGTTCGCAAACGCTGGTTTCCATTTCTTCAAGGTGATAAACCGCAACGCTCTGATTAAGCCCGGCATGGAAAACAACCGTTGCCCGGTAACGTTCAGGCAGGTGATTGTAAAAATCACAAGATTGCTGCCAGCGGCTACCGGCAAAGTGCTTGCCAATCAGGGCGCGTAAGTTGCCTGGCATGGTGTTCAGGTGCCCGGCAGTAAATGCGTAATGCTGGTTCATGAATGCCTCCTGAATAAGTCTTTGAACGTGCCGCTGGGTGGTGCCCAGCGACGGCCATCGGGCCGGATAATGATCCCCTGTTTACCTTTCCCGTGACGGATCTCTGCGGGGAGTGGTTTCTCTACCTGATGACGCCAGAGAAAAGGTGCAATAGATATCGGTTTTTGCATTGTTCCCTCCTGTTGGTAACTGCCCACAAATAGGCAGTTGCGAGTAGGTGCCGGGATGTTTCACCACGCCCGGCGCGTGGTTTCCCCTGGTGTTGTTATTCAGCTCAAACTTGCGCCTATCCCGCTGATAGCGTCTACGGTGGACGCCAGCGCCGGGTTTGCCTGGATGCGTGTTTGCAGCGACAAGCCAACTAACGACAGATATTTGATACCGGAGTTAATACTGCTGATAAATGCGTGGCGTCGTGTCTGGCTCATGCGTTCGGTAGAGACGCTTTCCGCCGCTACGGCACCCATCGCGGCGGTGGCCTGCAACACGTAAGTGGTGATGCGTTCGGCGTTCGCTTCGTTCATGGGAACGGCGGGCATACATTTGAGCTGTGCCAGTAGGCCATCAATCAGTGTGGCGTCTTCGGTCACATCAGTGATGGTCAGCAATTCTTCACATGTCAGTTTATGAGGCTGTTCCGGGTTTAATTTGTTGCGCAGCATTTGAGGCCGTATGTTGACGGCGTTTGCCACATCGACCAGATTCTGCTGACTGGCAAATTTTCGGCAGGCATCATCAAAAAGTGGCTGTTTGGCGATCTGGTAATCAAACATGGTTATCGTCGTCCTAAATCGCAATGATTAGTTCGCGTTAAGCGAAATGTCACACTGACTCAAGGCTTGGATCGTCAAGGCAGCCATATTCACTTCGACCAGCCCTTTCTTTTGCTGACCTTTCGGTTTGATAGGCAATTTCCCGTATTCAATCAGGTTTCTGGCTGTTTCTTTATTGGTGCCAGTGCGACGGCAATACTCGTCTAAGGGGAGGTATGGTTCAGGGATGATAATTGTAATGTTGGGACGCATAAGGCAAACTCCTGATTAGATTGATACGGCAATATCAGTCAATGACAGTTAAAAACTAACTACAAGATGGAGATTAGCTAGATATTTTCTACATGTCAATATTTGTAGATTTAATCTAGCTTTAAAATTTTATGGCTAGATTCCGTATAAACCCCGATGCAGGTAGTGGCCCAATTTTGGACCGAGTGATTGAAGCCTATGGATTTACTCAGAAAGCTCACCTTGCTGACCATCTAGACATAGCATCTAGCTCATTAGCGGCGCGCTACAAACGTGGCGGTTTGCCCAGTGACATTATGGTGCAATGCATGATGGAAACAGGAGTAACGCTTGAATGGTTATTGACAGGATCTGGTGAAAAACATCAAGATAATGGCACTACCTCTACAAGTGTTGTTAGAAAAAGTCTAATTAGAGGTGAGCTTATTGATGCAGGCTATGTCTTGCTCGATAAATCGCTATTCATTGAGCCACGCACGTTCCCCAATAAACCTCAGTTAGTGGTTGACTCAGACACGCAATACATAGTTGATTTACATTTAGAATTAGTCAGCGATGGGCTATGGCTAGTCAATATTGAAGGAAAAATAAGTGTGAGGTCTCTAACACGTATCCCTGTCAAACGATTGAAAGTTGAAGGTGCGGGCGTGGCCTTTGACTGCAATATTGATGACATTACAGTATTAGGTAGAGTCGTTCTCACTATTCAATAATATGAGTGTACGTAAGTTAAAAAGCGGTGATTGGCTCGCGGATTTTTATACTATTAATCGCAGCGACGGCAAGCAAGGTAAGCGTGTCCGTAAAAAATTTGCGACTAAAGGCGAGGCTCTGGCCTTTGAAAACTATACCCTACAAAAAATTGAAAATGCACCCTGGCTAGGCGATGGAAAAGATCGCCGCAGCCTAACAGACTTGGTTCATCTTTGGTTCGAGCGACACGGCATTACTCTTCGTGATGGGGAAAAAAAGAAAATCATCCATGCTTTGGGCGGCTGATTGCATGGGTTCCCCTCTCGCTGAAGAATTTAGCGCACAGCTTTTTACTGCTTATAGGGCTAAACGACTAGATGGGCAATTCGCACGAACTAAACGCATTAGCAAAGTTTCCCCTCGCACGATGAACCTTGAGCACGCCTATTTTTTGGCGGTGTTTAATGAATTAAAACGTCTGGGGGAATGGAGCGCACCTAACCCACTTGAGAATGTTCGCCAGTTTCGCACCGATGAAAGCGAAATGGCCTATCTCACCGGCGAAGATATCGACCGCCTTTTGCTTGAATGCCGCCAAAGCTCAGCTAAAGACCTTGAGATGATCGTCAAAATTTGCCTAGCTACTGGCGCGCGTTGGAGTGAGTCAGAAAGCCTTAAACGCTCACAAATATCGGCAGGCAAGGTGACATTCATAAAAACCAAAGGTAAAAAAAAACCGGACGATTCCATTAGACCCGGAATTAATAGCTGAACTGCCAAAAAAGAGCGGCACCATATTCACGCCATGTTATTACGCATTTAGAAATGCTATCGAGCGAGCAGGGATTGCCCTTCCTCCCGGACAGCTCACTCACGTTCTACGTCACACTTTTGCATCCCACTTTATGATGAACGGCGGGAACATCTTGGTACTGCAAAAAATACTTGGTCACACTGATATTAAAATGACAATGCGCTATGCTCACTTTGCCCCAAATCATCTGGAGGAGGCAGCTAAGCTCAATCCTCTAAAATGTCGCAAAAGTGTCGCGCCAGCTTAGGATTACTGCCCTTTATTGTCTTGTATATATTTATCAACTCACTGTTTTATAACTAAGTTATTGTTTTTCAGTTGGTTTAAATGGTTCTCATAATCGCTTGGTCCCCCGTTCAAGCCGGGGAGGGGCCACCAAATAAAACAAGGAGTTACGTTAATAGCGTAACTCCTTTGTTGTTTCTGGGATACTTATGGGATACCTCAGAACGGTAATAACCGGTATTAAAAATACTTTTATCATCAAAAAAGGTACCTAAGCGACCTAATTTGACCTCCAAAAGAATTTAGAGATCCAAACTTCTTTTAACAAGTTCACCAACTATAGGCCACATAACCGGCTGCACAGACTCCCATACAGGCCCACAAACTTTAGCGAGCAAAGATTTGGCTCCTTTACCATTCCCCTCATTTGCTGCTGCAACAGCAGCTGTGATATCAGCCAGCTGATCGCTATTAACAGACTGCCCTTGTTGTTCAAGGATAGAAATCAACTTTGCCACAATTTCTGAGTCAGAACTGGCGGCGGTAATACCCATAGATTGGCTAACGCTCTCACCTTGTCCCAATTGCATGTTACTGAATTGTCCACCAGTAATAGTAAGATTATTGACTATACGCTGAACCCTCTGTGGACGATTGGGTGCTTTTCTTGATTCCTTGTAGCCCGCCTCTGTTAAATACACGTATTCACGCTTGCTGTATGACCCGATGAAGATAACAGAACTATTTCTATCGTTATCGTACATAGCCATAGGACCAGTTTTGATCAATTTGTCTTTCTCAAGATCTGAGAATGCCACTTCAAAATCTATAGTTGTAATATCTGCAACATTGCATATCGCCGTTGCCAATGCCTCGGGTTTTGGGCCTTCATAACCCGACTTCAAATCTTTAGCAGTTAACTCTCTATCGCTAAAATCCGCTAATAACGTCCCAAGAATTTGCTTTGCTGCTTCGTCTAATTGTCCAGCCATTTACGTAATCCTTATGTTTTTAGTTCCAAATTATATGGGACAGTAACTTTTTTTTTCAAAAAACTGCAAAACTGTAATTTGAGTGTATTTATTTTTTAGCCGGAAAAATAGTTCCCATATACTTACACCAGACATTAAAAATACGGCATGAACTGATACTAGTCAGTTAAGTTGTTGTTTAAAAGGAAACCTTCCTTAATTGGTTAGTGCCTTTTTTATTGAAATGACTACACCAATGACTACACGGAATAATGAACGGCATTAAACAAACCATGAAAAGGATTCAAAATGGCAAGATTAATAACACTGTATGAATGGGCTATTGAAGAGTTTGGTGATGCTGCGCCCGGCAAGGCGACACTCTGTAACTATGCAAAGCAAGGAATGATTTATCCGCCAGCCCTAAAAGTTGGTAGATCGTGGATGGTTGAGAAAGACACCCGATTTGTCGGTTCAGATAAGCCTCTGATAAGGCATACAGATCACTCATTGCTCAAAAAAATCTTGATGGATGGATATAGCGACTAAGTCTTTTTACTGGAAGAAAAACATTTTATTCATCGCAGAAATAAAAAAGCACCAGAACAAATCTGATGCTTTGGCGTTTTGATAAATCACAATTCTAATACTCTGGGAGATTTTCTAAATTGTCTTTGGATGTTCCATTTGGCCGCGTGGTTAAGTAGTTAGTACCGTTAACACGGTCTTTAACAACTTTTTGCCCCTTTTTCCACTTACCGTCATCACCTTTATAAATGGTGTAGAACGTGTAGCTACCGTCGATTTTATTAACTACCCATTGTCGGGTTTCTGATGTCCCGTCTCCTACAGTATCTCCCTTGTCTACATGCACATATACGTGGGTAATGTGCGTATGCTCGTCGTTATATCGAACTTTGGAAATCAAGTAGTCAGCCCATTTTTCAGCCATGTTTCACCAGAAGTTTGAGCAGGAAAATTCCTGCAATACTTTTTATAAGTCGCAAGACGGAATTTTCCTATTCCATTAATACAATCCATTGACCATGGTCAAAAAAGATTGCCTCAGTTTTCCACGCTTTAGGTATTCTGACGCATCGAAATTGAAGTAAAAAAAGCCAACACTGAGGCTGGCAAAGGTTGGAGATTGCAGGTCTATAGCCCACTAGGTAAGTAATTTATTCATCATTTCCTAGGGCATAGAGCAACGAGGGGATAACCTCACGCATCGCTGTTTCCTCTATTTCGTCGCTCATCAGCGTAAGCGTGTAGTCCAGACACTCAAACACCACATCCACCGCAGACAGCCCAAAAGCCCCACCCGCGATAATTTGCCCGGTTTCACATTCTGGCGTTTCAACAATAGACAGGCGGTAGCCGCCAAACGTTACAGGTGGGTTGTCAGGGCCTTCACTCAGATAGAGGTCCACAGCCTTAGCCGCCATTGCTGCGCGCTCGTCTGCGTCTGTAGTCCCTCCGGTTTTTAGTACCACCGCCAATGAGGATCTCCGGCCAGTTTTTGCCTCGCATAGATAACGGGTGGCATATCACCCAGTGAGCTATGCGGACGTTCTTCGTTATATTCTGCGCGCCAGTCTTCTGTTAGCACACGGACTTCTGACAGTGTTCTGAACAGATACATATCGAGTATTTCTGTTCGTAGCGTTTTGTTAAATCGCTCAATAAATCCGTTCTGCATTGGCCTGCCTGGCTGAATAAAATCGAGTATCACGCCGTGCAACTCTGCCCATTCAGCTAAAGCAGCGGCTGTAAGTTCTGGCCCGTTATCGCTGCGTATAAATGCCGGATAGCCTCTTTCAGCACTTAACCGCTCCAGGATGCGTACAACGCGATGAGCTGGTATATTCAAATCAACCTCGATTGCCAGCGCTTCCCGATTAAAATCATCGACGACGTTAAATAACCTGAATCGCCGCCCGTCGATCAAGGCATCACTCATAAAATCAACTGACCAACAGTGGTTCATTTTATGCGGAATAACCAACGGCTGTGGATGCCTGTTAGGTAAGCGTTTTTTTCCTTTACACCGAAGGTTCAGTTTTAATAATCGGTAGATCCGGTAAACCCGTTTTGCATTCCACGATAATCCTGCTTGACGTAACTTATTGAACATAAGGCCAAAACCATAGGCCGGATGCTGATGTGCAAGTTTTTGTAATGCCTCGACCACGGGCAGATCCCGCGCCGTGTTCGGGCAATAATGCAACAGGCTTCGACTAATACCGATAATCCGGCACCCGCGTCGTTCGCTGGCCTGATGTTCCGTCATGACGTAACGCACCAGCTCACGCTTCTCAGGCACCGTTAAAGTTTTTTTGATACAACATCCTTAAGAATTTCATGATCTAAACTAAGGGATGCGTACATTTGCTTTAACCGGCGATTTTCCTCTTCCAGCTCTTTCATTCGTTTGATATCAGAGGATTCCATGCCACCATATTTGGCTTTCCAATTGTAATAGCTGGCTTCCGACACACCGTTTTCTCGGCACACATCCTTCACATGCCGACCACCTTCAACCTCTTTCAGAACACGTAGGATCTGAGTTTCAGTGAAACGCGCTTTCTTCATGATGAGCCTCCGTTGGTTGTATTTTAACCAGAGAACTCCATTGTGCGGTAAGACTAAATTCAGGGGGGACTACACGTCCATTTCAGCAGCCTTACCAATACAACCGTCCAGATGCTGCCTGATTTCAGCCACACTCATTTCTACCAGCTTGGTACCCGCCCCCTCTGGCAGGATAGTTGACACCCCAGACTGAAAATCTCTATGGGGCAACGGAGCCTGTTATGAAACTTTATTCACCAGAGCGTAAGGCCGCTGTATTGGCTAAATTACTTCCTCCTTACAACATGACCGTCACCGCACTTGCACAACAGGAAGGGATATCGGAAGCTACCCTTTATCATTGGCGGGTCCAAGCCAAATTGGAGGGAAAACCAGTGCCCGGTGCCAACAAAACCACAGACCTTTGGTCGACAGAAGCCCGTTTTGCCGTCATCGTTGAAACCGCCACACTCAGTGAAGCCGAACTGAGCGAATACTGCCGTCGCAAAGGGCTTTATCCTGAACAAATAGCGCAGTGGAAACAGGATTTTCTCCAGACGCCACAAGTCGATACCCGGCAGTCGCAAAAACAGGCCCAAAAGAAAATCAAAGGGCTGGAGCGTGAATTGGCGCGCAAAGAAAAGGCCCTGGCGGAGGCGGCAGCCCTGCTGGTCCTGAGAAAAAAGCTGAATCAGTATTACGGCGAGGCGGACGAGGACGACTGACCCCCGCTCACGAACGCGTGCAACTGATCCGATGGATACGTGAAGCCATGAACGCTGGCGCACGTCTGCTCCCCGCTTGTCGGGAAGTAGGGTTAAGCCTGAGCACCTGGCGGCGCTGGAATCACCAGGCTGAAGACCGTCGTCCCACGGCAGAGCGTCCGCGCTGCTGCACCGCACCGTGTTACGTGAACGGTGTTACCGCCATCCGTTAGTGTTACATGCCGACAATGGTGCGCCGATGAAATCCCAGACGCTGAAAGCGAAACTGGAAGAACGGAGCATCACGGGTTCGCACAGCCGACCACGAGTCAGCAACGATAATCCGTATGTGGAGTCGCTGTTCAGAACGCTAAAATATGTTCTGTCGTGGCCGTCATCAGGCTTCCTGGATCTGGCTGAAGCCCGGCGTTGGGTGGAGGGCTTTAGCCGGTGGTATAACAAGGAGCATCGGCATGGCGCGATCGGTTATGTCACACCAGAACAACGGCATCAGGGAGAAGATATAAGCCTGCTGGCAAAACGAAAAGCCTTGTATGACATGGCTAAAAAAGCCCGACCGGAACGGTGGTCAGCCTCATGCCGTCAGTGGCAGCGGGTAGATGTAGTAATGTTGAATCCAGACAAGCCAGAAACCGGGCTAAAATCTGCAGCGTAAAAAACGAATAAGGGTGTCAACTTCGTTGACAGCTACCGGTTGCCATAGAACCTTGTTTGCGTGATTGACCGCGCATGTAATACATCGTTGTCCAGTATTCGAACACCAATGTATTACCCCGGAAGAAAAGTCAGAGTGAGTGAGGTTGGGGGGTAGCCTTTACCTGTTCTATCTGCGATATAAAAATAATTATCCTAGTAGGATTACTCTTAATATAAAGACAAAAATTTCATAATGATAGATTACAGTACAGCCACGAAAGATCAGTTAAAACAAGAATTTTTACGCTTGACTAGAGTGGCCTCAGCCGTGCCTTTTGGTACGAAAACAGAGTTTTTCCATCGGCCCAGCATCCTCAATGTAGGTAGCAGCCTTTGGCCGTAGCCAGTGGAATAATGAATGGCAACACCTGGCTTGTCGATGAAAGAGAAAGGGAATTAGTCTAATTGGACTTTGATGGAGCATCGCTCACAGACGGAGAAGAACCAGCTAATTCTCGAAGAATTACGTTAACAACGTAACGCCTTCACTTTCTTCGAAATATACAGATTTAGCAATGACTGAGCATCACGCAAACGCCGCGCTATTTTATTTAAATGGAACTGACGTATCGATTCCCGACATCAACACGTTAGTATCACATCAATGATTTACAGCACTGTTTAAAATAATGGCAGTGATGACTCCCGTAGTAGCCGCAATCAACACATAATTCCCGTCGATGTAGCTCCAATAGTGGCCTGAAGGTGGCTGCTGAAGGCCCCGGGCGCGCCAATCATGAACCCGATAACGTTGCCCTTGAAAATGACTGGGCATTGGTCGTCCTTTTCTGAAATCATGACCTTTCCATGTAAAATGATCACGTTCAATAGCGACAGGTCCGCTATGATGCTTTCTATCATTACCATTATTATGCCTGTCTGCCTCTGCCACATGAGCGATGGGCTTATGATTAGGTCCAGTTTCACCATAAGGATAGCTCCCAGGCGACCGCATCTGTTCTCGATTATCCAACTGATCGGCCCAGGATATCGTGGAAAAAGCACTACTCCCTGCAAATACCATCATTACAAGTGCCAACATTTTTTTCTTCACTATATGTTCCTCAATTTGCTAACAGCCACCTAATCTCTCAGATAATAATATCTATTAAAAAGGCTCAAGAATAATGAAGAAATATCCTAAAAATTAATCAATTAACGACAAAAAAAAATCCATATTGATTATTTTCAGTTTTTTACATCATTAAAAAATAATGGAAAGGATGCCAGTACGTGCGCAGATAAAAGATAGGAAATGGCACTCACGCCGATGTTCTGAAACCAACTTTATCTATGAAAAAATACCGCTGGTATTAGTCCATCACTTATCCAGCAAATAGTGATAAATAAAACCAGCGGCTTCAGTTGACTTGGATTATTATTGCGCTTTAGGTGCCGGGGTTCCTTGGTTTAGACGATTGTCAAAATTTGCATTGAACTGCTTTTTCTGCTCAGGAGTCAGAATATTGTACATATGGTTTTGTTCTTCCAGACGCTGCATCATACGCGCTTTATTAGCTGTTTCCATGCTATCCACGATGCTCTGCGCTTTCTGCTTATCGAAATTATCGCTAGCTATGATATTATGTAATTGACGACGTTCTTCAATTGAAGGCCATTGTCTATTATTTCTATAGCCTTGCATGAATTTCTGCATTTCTTGCTGTTGCTCATTAGTCAAATTCATTCCGTTAAACATCCTGTTATGTGGTGCCCATTGTCCACCACATGGGGATTGTCCCATCATGTTACCAGAACCCTGTTGACCATAAAAATTACCATGAGCATCAGCAATACCCACAGCACCTAATGCCAGTGCAGAGGCAACTACAATAGCGGTAAATTTAGACATAATATATTCCTCGCGTTTCAGTTTTAGTTATCAACACATCGTATTAACCTATGTGACTCAGTATAGCCCTCTGAGCTTAAGGTAATGAGAGAAACGGTAAATATGTGCAAGAATAGTACTCACAATTACGTCAATTATGGAGAATATGGAAATACTATGTAGGTCATGATTGGAATATACTGATGACGAAAAGAATGGCCATGATGACCCATATATATCTTACACTGCCTTTTATATTACCCCCCAAACGTCAGACTGGATGATTGGATGATTGGATGATTGGACCCCAGCATAATTACTGGCGAAGGTTTTTGCAGCAGAAACCGATTTCAGGCTGTAGCTATAGTTAGATGATGGTGACCACTTGCTTTGTGATGAAGTCTGGTTGGTAATAGATGGCGTGCTTCCCGTATCAGTGAACGTTCCGGTTCCTTTATCATCCAACATGCCATTTGTACTGCTGGTTGTGTCAAAATAGTTATACCCAGAAACAATTTTGGCATCCTGAGCCAACGTAAAGCCCAGGTAATAATTTTCAATATAGTTATTGTAAGCATAAAAATAACTATACCGCATCAAACCGGGGGCACGAACATAAATATCATTAAAATAGCAATGACAAATAGTTAAATGAGAGTAGTTATCATAAGTAGAGGAATAACCGCCACCATCTGCCAGCGTATAACCATCGCCGGAGAAAGTCAGATGATCACGCCAATATTTATTACCATGTGACAAATAAATTTGAGTATCATCATTAGCATTAATAGTGTTTGCATGCTTAATAGTAAGGTTCTGAAAAATTATATTCGTTTAACTTGACGCAGCCCTGAAATGAATATTAGTCAATGTATTATTTGAATAGGATCCAATAATAGACTTATTGGTTTCCATTGTGACTTTTGTTAAAGAACTTGCGGAAATGCTCGCATTAATGACCAATATTTTCGAAGTCGGTACCAGCAATATGCGTTTTTAATACACTCAGGCTAGTAATTGAAACGACAGTACCACCAGCACCACTCGTTGTGCTACCCGCTTTTGCAAAACCAACCATATCTGCAGTGCCATTATTAGGATATGACATAACTATACTCATGTACTAATTAACAAATAGTAAATAATAAAATGAAACAAAAGCTTTCATTTGCAGGTATCTGATTTATCAGACAAGAGAACACGACAATAGTGCTTACGCATCCTCATAACTATATTATGCCGTTAATTACCACACAACAAATTCGATAATAAAAAAAAGAACATTGATAAAATAAAGAAAAGGATGTGTAAGGATAATGAATTTGAATCGTTAGTTTTTCAAAAATGCTACAAATTAATAGTCAGTTAATATTATCTAATAGGCATAAATGTGAATAATTAACAATGCAAATAGAAATAGAAATAGAAATAGAAATAGAAATAGAAATAGAAATAGAACGATTATCTAGACAAAGACATCATTGTTTTTAGATAAATATCACCGATGCCCACAATCATGGCAGAGTACGGACAAAAGCAGACGCGTCCTTCGCCAACGCATCAATATGCATTCGAATTATATTAACCTTTTGCAGCAAAGGATTACGCTCGGGCGAGGCATCTATTGCATTCACTTGATTAACGAGTAGGCTAATTTGCGCACACAAATCAGCCTCCCGTTTCCTGGCCTGTATCAATTGCAAATGAAGATGCTGATTATCACGCTGCCAAACTTGCTGTTGCCTCTGAACACTGTATTCCAATGCTTCCAATGCACTTTCCAAGCGGGCGCCTAACTCTTCAATATAAGACATAGAGATTCCTTCATTTACTTATCCAGCGAATTATAATGATTGTCTAGCATGACAACAAATGATCTCAACGCGTCAGACTTCATCATCGGTAACTGCCAACGAAGTTGACACCCTTATTTGTTTTTACGCTGCAGATTTCAGCCCGGTTTCTGGCTTGTCCGGATTCAACATCACTACCTCAACTCGTTGCCATTGACGGCATGAACTTGACCACCTTTCTGGTCGGGCTTTTCTGGCCGATTCATATAATACTTTTCGTTTTGCCAACAGTCTTATATCTTCCCCCCGATGCCGTTGTTCTGGTATGACATAACCGATGGCGCTATGCCGATGCTCCTCGTTATACCACTGGCTGAAGCCTTCGAACCAACGCCGGGCTTCAGCCAGATCCTTGAAGACCGACGAGACAACGTGTATCAAGCCGCGAGAGCAGCGAGCCGCAAACGTTGGTCACGGCAAACGCGGAACTGGCACCGGCAGGATAGCGTCACGTTAAACCCAGAGCGGGAAAAACAGGCCGTCTAAATTAACCTGGAATGACAACTTCATTGACACTTACCGGGGTGTTGCTAGGATAACGCCTGTGCGAAAGCTTTTTCCACAGTCTGAAAGTGGCGTTTATCCACGGAGAACGGTTCAATACGCGCCAAGAGATGAAAACAGCGGTATTCGGGTACACTGAAATTGATTACAACCGGCATCGACAGCATATGCCAATGGCGGGTTGAGTCCGATACAATTTGAGGAAAGAAACCTCGCTTAAGGCTATGTCCAACGTTACTGGGCAAGATCAGTTAGCAGAGGTAGTAAGAGACCGGACAAAAAGGAGTTATTTATGTTTTTCGAAATGCGAACTTATACAGTAAAAATAGGTCAATTGGCAAATTATATAAAGCTGTTCGAAGATGTAGGTCTTCCTATAATATCTAAATATTCAAAGCTCATTGGCTACTGGCAGACAGAATCAGGGGAATTGAACCAAGTCATTCACATTTGGGAATATGAAAGCCTTGATGAAAGAATTCAAAAACGTCGAAAACTTTATCAAGATGATGAATGGATTACTCAATTTATTCCATTAGCCCTACCAATGCTAGAAAAACAAGAAAGTAGAATTCTTATACCAAGCAATTTCTCGCCGATTAAATAAAAATCATCATGTGAACAGTCCACATCAAGAACTGTTCACAAATAATATATTTATCAATTTTCGGCACTTCGCTTTTCCAAAGCATCCCGATAACGCTGTTGCTCAACAATATTGATGTTTGGATCAAACAAAACACTTCGTCCTTTCACAGCAATATCATAATCAATTTGAGATTGTGTTTCATATTTCTTGGTAGGCTTATAATAGTCTGGTTGTGTGGTTGATGATGGCGCGAAAGAACCAGAATATAACTTATTCCCAGCACATCCAAGATAAGCCAGCAGACAGGCAAACAAGAAGAAAAATGGCCATGCTGTATTGTATCCATTAAGCGTGTATCCACTACCGTTCCCAAATAAAAATACGCCATGAAACCTTACGGCATAGATAATCAAAAACGATGACAGAATAACAGCCCGGCTTTTCCCTATGGATGAATACTTACGCACAAATTTAACCGTTGGAACCAGCATGACCATAAACAGTCCAATAGCGGCAAAGACCAGCCATATCGGGAACAGCCCGTATTTTTGCGTGGTGTTCTGAGATAACGTGAGCAGCGACAGCACCAAGAAAGCATTAAGAAGATAGAACCTTATCGCCACAGAGACTTTCACGTTCTTTTACGACTTTCTCAGAAACAGCACGGGAGCCATTGCTGGTATATTCATCGGCAGACCAATGAAAAACGCCCAATGCATAGAGTTCATAGCGTATTTTCCTGAAATTACCGCGCCTGCCAGCCATTATTGGTTTTCACCAGAACAATTTTGACTCTTCCGGCTGAGCCATACCTTTCACACCTGAGAAAGCATCTTTAGCGTGCCGAGATGCTTCGCGCATTCGTATGCTGCCTCATCCAGACTTTGAAGAGGTTAGAAGGTCTGATTGTCAGCAACACTGATATAAGACCGTAAAAAAGGGATGTGGACGATTTTCTGGACTCTCAGGAGATTGTTTATGTATTCATTCGAGGAACGGCTCAGTGCCATTGAGCTTTACATTAAGTATGGGCGAAAGGCTGCTATGGTTGTTCGTAAACTGGGTTATCCCTCTGAAAGAAATCTTAGGCGCTGGGTATACGAGTGGGAAGCTACCGGTAATGTAGTCGACAAAGAATGATGAAAACCCCGTTATTCAGACGTGCAAAAACACGCTGCTGTTGAGAACTATCTTAATCACGGCTATTGGCTTTTACCCGCAGAACGCTTGGATACCCATGTAGTGCGCTTCTGATACGCTGGATTGACGAGTTGTACCCCGCCGTACTACTGAGTGGAGTGCCGGTTTTACCACTATAGTTGCCTGGTATTAGTGATTATCTGTTCAGGTCAGGGACCGAGGTGAGAGTTATACCGGCCACTGCTGGGTGTACCTTCTTTTTGACGGTGCGGATATATCACAAGGGCTGGATGCCCGCCAGGCGATTCATCAGTCGACCCGACGGCATTGAACATTTAAGCTTGGCGACGTTTATCTGCTGTTTTCACTGCCTTTAACACCACGAATTTAGCATTACTGGCGACGATCTCGCAGTTACCGAACAAGCGCTTCAGCTTGTGAAAATAATCAAGATGGCGGTTGCCGACAATGCGCAGTTCACCGCCAATGTCCAGACAACGCCGGGAATCACGGAACATCTGCCAGGCAACGCTATCAGTTACCGCCTGTTGTTGATGGAACGGAGGGTTACACAGTACGACCTGAAGACTCTCGCGCCCAATCCCCGTCAACGCATGATTGACGGCGAAACCACATCGATCACGGTCCTGTGGCCGATTGATTTCCACATTCATACGACTGGAAGCAATCGCCATATAAGATTCGTCAAAAAAGCTGACATAAGCCTGCGGATTAAGCGCTAGCGCACCAAGGCCGATTACGCCATTACCACAGCCTAAATCCACTATTTTTCCTTCGACTTGCTGTGGCAAATGCTGCATAAAAAAACGGGCACCAATATCCAGATTATTACGAGCAAAAACATTGGCATGGTTATGGATGCAATACCCATACTCTTCTATCGGCCATGTTATTGTAAGTGACTGCTCACTCACTTCATGCATATCTGGTTGGCAATGGATCAGGCGAGCTTTTTTCCACGCCAGAGAGGTGCGGGTCGGTCCCAGAATCTGCTCAAATAGTTGCAGTGTAGAAGTATGAATGTCACGTGCCTTGGCACTGGCAATAACCACCGTTTGTGGCACAACAACTTTTTGTAGCATTCGTAATTGATGCTCAAGCAATGCCAACACTTTAGGAATCTTAATCACCACCAGCGCGGGTGCAGATGGCAATTCAGTCAGGCTATCCAGCAAAGTTACCGAATCCTCACTATAACCATTCAGTAATAGATTATGATGTGTCGCCAATTGGCTTAAATACGAATCGCTGATGCAATAAGGTGACTGGGCCTGAAGTCCACAAGCCAGTGCGCCAAACGCATCATTAAAAATCAACTTTGGCCCAAGGCCAATGGACATGGAAGCAATCTCCCGCAGTAAAAATTCATCTGCAGCTTCCCATGCCTGCAACACCGTATCGTCCTCAATGTGAGGATAACGGGCCAGCGTCAGGTTATGTGTTTCCAGATTGAGTTGGCTCATCGCCTCTCCTATCATGCAAAATTTTGTGCCGTTTATCCCTTAAAACGATACAACAGTAAATGGTTTTCTCCGCCCTGCCCGGTAATTGGCTTTAAGAGAGCATCAGTATCGTAAAATTGCCTTGAGATTCCATCATGATAATCTAGATTTATACTTACCTGTCAGAACCGTATGGTGAACCATAGTGATACGTTTTGCTATTGTAGGAACTAGTTGGATAACCCGTCAGTTCATTGATGCCGCCCATGAAAGTGGGAAAATGAAATTGACCGCCATCTATTCACGTTCACCAGAAAATGCCCGACAGTTTCAGACCGATTATTTGGTTGATGGTCTATACACATCACTGGAAACCTTGGCTGGCTCTGACATCATTGATGCAGTTTATATTGCCAGTCCAAATTCCTTGCACTGCGAACAGTCTCAATTATTCCTGCGTCATGGTAAACATGTCATCTGTGAAAAACCGCTGGCATCAAACCTCAATGAAGCGGAGCAGATGATTGCCAGCGCCAGGCAGCATCATGTGGTGTTATTCGAGGCGTTTAAAACCGCCTATCTACCAAATTTCAGTGTAATTACTCAGGCCTTACCGCGTATCGGACGGTTGAGAAAAGTGGTTCTCAATTACTGTCAATACTCATCCCGTTACCAGCGGTATCTGTCAGGCGAGAATCCCAATACGTTTAACCCGGCCTTTTCCAACGGCTCAATTATGGATATTGGTTACTACTGTCTGGCGTTTGCGGTTTCGCTGTGGGGCAAGCCACGTAGTGTACAGGCCAGCGCCACATTACTTGAAAGCGGTGTCGATGCCCATGGCAGCGTCATTCTCAACTATGGCGACTTCGATGTGAGTATTGCACATTCCAAAGTCAGTCAATCCGCTATTCCAAGTGAAATTCAAGGTGAAGACGGAACACTGGTCATTGAAAAGCTATCGGAATGTCAGCAGGTATTGTTAGTTTCCCGTGATGGGAAACGGCTGGATCTGTCTCAACCGCAACATATTAATAGCATGCTGTATGAAGCCGAAGTCTTTAGCACCTTGGTCGCCAATAGTGAGGTTAACCACGTTGCACTGGCCCGTTCCCGCGCCGTAGCTGCGCTGTTGACGGAAATACGTCGGCAGACAGGGGTAGTATTCCCGGCCGATACCCTCACCTCCGTCAGCGGAAAGTAATGTCACTATCGCGACACTTCAGCAAAGTGAACAAATTTCATCCACTGACGGACAGCTACTGCATATCTCCAACGCCGGTCTTTCCCCTGATAACGCGCTGACTATCATGGCTATCGTCCTCCTGTAACGGAGACTTTTTACGTATTTTATTGTGCTTTCTGTCCAAAAAAACGCGACTTCCCTTCCCTCAAACTTATATTTTCATATACTGATACACGCAAACGCACTTGGTAACAGGTCATGAAGTCATCCAGTTCCGTCAGAGAAGGCAAGCCTGTTAATCACAATCATTCCTCACAAGCGGTACCACCGTTAATATTATGAAAACACAATCAAGATTTTTTAATTATCTGATTCAGGGAAGTCTGGTAAAACAGATCCTGATAGGACTGGCACTTGGCATTATTTTGGCCTCGGTTTCCAAGCCAGCGGCCATTGCAGTAGGGTTACTGGGAACATTGTTCGTTGGGGCACTTAAAGCTGTAGCACCGGTATTGGTATTGATGCTGGTTATGTCCTCTATCGCCAACCATAAGAAAGGCCAGAAGACCAATATCCGTCCAATTTTGGCGTTGTATATCATAGGTACACTCTGTGCAGCATTGGTGGCAGTAGTTCTGAGCTTTCTTTTTCCGTCCGTACTGACACTCCACGCACAAGCGACCGATGTGGTTCCGCCATCAGGCATCGTCAGTGTCCTTAAAGGCTTGCTGATGAATGTGGTGTCGAACCCAATCAATGCGCTGCTGAATGCTAACTATATCGGCATTCTGGTATGGGCTGTAGGTCTGGGTGTCGCATTACGTCATGGTTCTCAAACCACCAAAACCGTTGTCACTGACATATCTCATGCGACGACATTTATCGTGCGCGTAGTTATCCGTTTTGCTCCGCTAGGAATATTTGGCTTGGTCTCATCCACACTGGCGGCAACCGGCTTTAGTGCTCTGTGGGGCTACGCCCATCTGTTGGCTGTTCTGATCGGCGGGATGTTGATAGTTGCATTAATTACCAATCCATTGATTGTTTACTGGAAAATCCGGCGTAACCCATATCCACTGGTCTGGACCTGTCTGCGTGAAAGTGGGGTAACCGCTTTTTTTACCCGTAGCTCTGCCGCTAACATTCCCGTCAATATGGAACTGTGCCGTAAACTGAATCTGGATGAAGACTCCTACTCTGTTGCGATTCCGCTGGGTGCCACCATCAACATGGCGGGCGCAGCGATTACCATCACAGTGCTAACATTGGCAGCTGTTCATACACTGGGCATTCAGGCCGATATCCCTACGGCTTTGTTGTTAAGCGTAGTTGCATCCATTTGTGCCTGTGGTGCTTCGGGAGTCGCTGGCGGTTCTCTATTACTGATTCCGCTGGCATGCAGCATGTTCGGTATCTCCAACGATATCGCTATGCAAGTGGTGGCGGTGGGATTCATCATCGGTGTATTGCAGGATTCAGCAGAAACTGCCGTCAATTCATCCACCGACGTAATATTTATCGCGGCAGTTTGCCAGGCTGAAAACACTCACCAGACAGAGCAGGAGCGTTTGGACGTACTGTAATCTTTTCCAGGGTAAGGGACTTTTCCTTACCCTGTTCTACATGCTGATCAGGCATGTTTCGATACTTGTTTTTCCACTTTAAACGGATCGATACCTCTTCGTTGCATACGTCGGAAACGAATAATATTAAAGCCATTCATCAGCAGGAAACTGCTTTCAATCAATGATCCGCCAATCGATCCTAACCAGATATTGTGCATAACCCACATTGCTGTGGCACACCATATAATGCAACGTGTGGTCAAGCCATGAGTACGAAACAATGCCCAGGTGCTGGCTACGGTAGCGATAATAGGCAGTAGCTCCATCGGATGCTTTAACTCAGACAAGCCAAACACCAGTGTCAGGACGATAAAGACAAACATCACCGCAATATTGTTAGTTTTCAGAGTAATGAGTGTGCGGATGGAATTCAGCGTGGCACTGATGCCCGCAGAATTTGCCCCCATTAGAAAAAAATGACAACCAATAACCACACTGTAAAGCGAGAGCTGAGTTTTGAATTTTTTATCGTCACGGTTGAAAAACATGGTGATACCGACAAAAAAAGCCAGTACCCCTACTGCCTGGGCAAACCAGTAGTATGTCATGATCCCTGCCTTGGAAAGTGTGACAAAAACGAACGGCGCTTTACAAAACGCCGTTTTATTTTATTCGGAATCGGATGGGTTTACAACGTCACACCACTCTTGAATATTGCCAGTTCGCGGAAATCATTGACTTCGTTTCTGGTTTGTTTGCCATTAGCGATCTCAACAATCAAATCCACAAACTGCGCCAACAACTCATCCATTGGCATGCCATGAATCAGGCGACCCGCATCAAAATCAATCCAGTGTGGTTTTTTCTTCGCCAACTCGCTATTGGTCGCCAATTTTACCGTTGGAACGAAACCACCATAAGGCGTACCCCGCCCGGTACTGAACAGTACCATATGGCACCCGGCCCCAGCCAGAGCGCTGGTCGCTACCGCATCATTCCCCGGAGCACTAAGTAGATTAAGGCCCGGTGTATGTAACCGCTCACCATACTTGAGGACATCAACAACATTACTCTGTCCAGCTTTCTGCGTACAACCCAATGACTTCTCTTCCAGTGTAGTAATACCACCAGCTTTATTACCTGGTGAAGGGTTCTCGTAAATCGGCTGATCGTGGGCAATGAAATATTGCTTGAAATCGTTGACCATATTCACCGTTTTCTCAAACGTTGACTCATCACGACAGCGACTCATCAGGATACGCTCTGCACCAAACATTTCCGGCACTTCCGTCAATACGGTCGTCCCGCCATTGGCTATCAGGTAATCAGAAAAACGGCCCAGCAGCGGGTTAGCGGTAATCCCGGATAACCCGTCAGATCCACCACATTCCAGACCAAACTTCAGCTCACTGAGTTTACCAGCTTCACGGCTATCGTTGCGCATAACCTGATAAAGCTGATGCAGACGTTCAACGCCGGCTTCCACCTCATCATCCTGTTGCTGACAAATCATAAAATTGACGCGCTCTGCATCATATTCACCCAACGTGGTACGAAAAGTATCAACTTGATTATTTTCGCAACCCAGACCGATGACCAATACCGCACCAGCATTCGGATGACGTACCATGTTCTGCAACATGGTGCGGGTGTTTTCATGATCCTGCCCCAATTGTGAACAGCCAAACGGATGGCTGAACAGATAGACACCATCAATCCCCTGAGCATCATTTGTTTCTTTCAGAAAACGCTGCTGAATCTGGCGGGCAATACCATTCACACACCCAACAGTAGGTAGGATCCACAATTCATTACGAATACCGACCCCCCCATTTTTGCGGCGATAAATCTGTACCTCACGGTCATCCATCTGTGCCGGCAGAGAGATAACCTCCGGTTGATACTGGTATTCATCCAGATCGCTCAGGTTAGTCTTGGCATTTTGCGAATGGATGTGCTCACCGGGAGCAATAGCGACCAATGCATGACCGATGGGCAACCCATATTTAATAATCATCTCCCCCGGCATAATGGTGACCAACGCAAACTTATGTCCGCGTGAAACGGGCTGTGCCAACGTTAAGGTGATATCATCAATCGTTACCGTTTCATCCTGCGCCAAATCGCGCAAGGCTACGGCAACATTGTCCAAAGAGTGAATTTTAATGATGCTTTGCATGGATAAGCCTTTTGCGATTAGCAGTAACTCTCTAGCGCCGCACGCATACCGCGTTCAACGATAGATTGCAGTTGTTCAGTCACCTGCTCCACCAGTCTCGGCACATTAATCAGGTCCTGTTCCCAATGTTGAGCATTACCTAATACCGCAGTAACCACTTGTGCCAAGGTAGTAGTATTGTCTTTTACGCCACTCCATAGCGCCTGATAATGTTCCAGCCACTGCGCATCATCCTGTAATGGGTAACTCTCTCCGTTACGCTCGCCACGGTAAAAAGCGATCAACGCCGCCAGAGCAAAAGTAAGACGATGCGGCAACTCTCCGTTACGCTCACGGTAGGCCAGCAATTGCGGCAGGATACGGGTACGGAATTTTGTCATGCCGTTCAGGGCAATAGACAACAACTGATGCTGAATAAACGGGTTTCTGAATCGGCTTAATACCGCTTGGGCAAACGACATCAATTCGTCGTGCGGTAAATCCAGTACCGGGACAATTTCTTCGGCAATGGTTCTTTCCACAAATTTACTAATCTGGGCATCATTCATGGCCTCACCAACAGTATCCAGGCCCGCCAGAAACGCAACCGGTACCAGCGCTGTATGAGCACCATTGAGAATCGCCACCTTACGTTCTTTGTAGGGTTTGATGTCATCTACGATACGTACATTCAGGTTCAGTTTATTAAGGCGTAGTTCTTCCGCCAACCACTGTGGTCCCTGAATTACAAACAGATAAAAATATTCGGCAGTATCCAGGAATGTATCCTGATAACCCAGTTCCTGTTGCAGCGCCTCGACTTCGGCTCGCGGATAACCGGTGACGATACGGTCGACGAGCGTAGAGCAGAACGTATTATGTTCATTCAGCCAGACAGTGAACGCCGCTGGCAGATCCCACTGCTTGGCATAACGCAATACCAGCTCTTTCAGTGCTACACCGTTGTAATCGATCAATTCACACGGCAGTAATATCCAGCCTTTGTCCGCTGCTCCGGCAAAATGGTTGAAGCGCTCATACAGCAACCGAGTCAGTTTGGCCGGGAAGCTGGCAGGTGGCGTATCGGTAAGACGGTCTTCAGCGTGATAGCTAATACCTGCTTCTGTCGTATTAGAGAAAACAAAACGAATGTTAGCATCATGCGCCAACGCCAGATATTCATCGAATTGGCGGTAAACATTAATTTCACGATTAACAGAACGAATCAGCCGCGGTTCACGTACCGCGTCCCCTTGTTCGTTAAGCCCACGGATAATCGTGGTATACAGACCATCCTGAGTATCAAGAGCAGGTGGGAAATCAGTGTCTATCGGACGAACAACCACAACACCCGCATCCAAATCAGTATGTTCGTTTAACAAGTCCAGTTGCCAATCGATAAAAGCGCGAAGGAAATTGCCTTCACCAAATTGAATGACGCGATCAGGGTGATGACGCCCAGGAAAATCACGGCGATTTAACGTTTGCATTAACGATGCTACCTCATGACATGAATAACAATCAGGGATAGGGTTGATACAAACCATCACTACCCCAGAACAGAAATCGTGGATAGGGCACCATTAATGATGCCCGTTTTTACCCTTACAACTCGATGGCGAAATAACGCTTGGCGTTATCAAAACAGATGTTTTTTACCATTTCGCCCAGTAGCGGCAGGTCAGCTGGCGCCTCCCCGTTTTCTACCCAATGGCCAACCATCTGGCACAGAATGCGGCGGAAATACTCATGGCGGGTATAAGAAAGGAAGCTGCGGCTGTCTGTCAGCATACCAACGAAACGACTCAACAGGCCTAACTGAGCCAACTGCGTCATTTGACGTTGCATACCGTCTTTCTGGTCATTGAACCACCAGCCGGAACCGAACTGCATTTTCCCCGGCATACCCTCACCCTGGAAATTACCAACCATCGTACCGATTACTTCGTTATCCCGCGGATTCAGGCAATATAGGATGGTTTTCGGCAGCAGATTTTCTTCATTTTGTTTACTAAGCAGACAGGACAGTTCCTGGGCTAACGGACGATCGTTGATCGAATCAAACCCCACATCCGGCCCCAACAGCTTGAACTGACGTAGGTTGTTATTACGCAGTGCACCAATGTGATACTGCTGGACCCAACCGCGGCGTGCGTATTCCGCGCCCAGCCATACCAGTACAGCTGTTTTGAACTGCGCCACTTCATGTTCATTCAGGGTTGCACCGGACAGACGACGCGCCAGAATGCTATCCAGCGTGGTCTCATCCGCTTCGGCGAACAACACAACATCCAGTGCATGATCAGATACTTTGCAGCCATGCGCAGCGAAGTGATCCAGCCGCTTGGTCAATGCTGCCTGCAAATCACTGAAACGACGGATATCGGTATCAGACACTTCACCAAGCTTCACCATATAATCATTGAAGGCCGGTTGTTCGATATTAAACGCTTTGTCTGGTCTCCAGCTTGGCAAAACCTTAATAGAGAAACTGCTATCTTGGGAAATCGTTTTGTGATGCTGCAAATCGTCAATCGGATCGTCGGTAGTACCGACCATTTTCACATTCATCTGCTGCATAATGCCGCGAGCCGTAAATTCATCTCGTTCCAGCAAGTCATTGCCACGCTGCCAGATAGCTTTGGCTGTCGCCGGTGACAACAGCGTACCTGTGATACCAAACGGACGACGTAATTCCAGATGGGTCCAATGATATAGCGGATTACCGATGGTGTGAGGAACTGTTGCTGCCCAAGCCTCAAATTTTTCCCAGTCGCTGGCATCACCGGTACATAAACGTTCCGCCACGCCGTTAGTGCGCATAGCACGCCATTTATAATGGTCACCCTTCAACCAGATGTCATACAAATTTTTAAAACGATAATTCTCAGCAATCTGCGCCGGCGGCAAATGACAGTGATAATCAAAGATAGGTTGATCAACCGCATATTCATGATACAGACGGCGAGAAAACTCGGTGTCTAACAAAAAATCTTCACTCATAAACTGGGGCATGTTTCGCTTCCTCACAATGCTTTTACCAACCAACGTGGTTGTTCTCACAAAGATATCACACCAATTATGTTCGATAACTTATCTCATTAGTGAGGTCATGATCGCAAAAAAAAGGCATTCTGCCGTAAAAAGCCGCATTCCCTATGCATAAACCCACTTTATGAACACATCAGGACCAATTTTTTTATTCCGTATGAAAATAATGGTTTTGTGATATCACTCAATTTTTAAATTGGTATGACAAATTATTGTAGCGCTGTATGACACAGGGATTCAATCTCAATATTGTCAACAAGGTTGGTTTTCCTACTAAGAAAACGATGACGTAGATAACAAGACAACGATGCAACCCGCCATTCGGACAAAAAATCACCGCATGGTTTAACGCTCGGTAGCTGCCATGGTTTACATCTTTATGTCGGAAATGATGTTTTAGTGGAAAGTTATACCAGCGAGTCGACAAAAAAAACTATTCATCCCGTCACTTTCGGCGTGGTTTGTACAACATCGTGGCAGTACTTGTTCCGCTACGGTGATTTAACTCGGAGAGATTTTTGAAATGCGTAAAATTAAAGGGTTACGCTGGTACATGATCGGCCTGGTTACCATCGGTACCGTACTCGGATATCTGACGCGTAACGCAATTGCTGTCGCCGCACCAACGTTGCAGGAACAACTTCATATTACTACCCAGCAATACTCCTACATCATTGCTGCCTATTCTGCCTGTTATACCATCATGCAGCCCATCGCAGGCTATGTACTGGATATGCTTGGCACCAAAATAGGCTATGCCGTGTTTGCCATCTTATGGGCGCTCTTTTGTATAGGAACCGCACTGGCAAACAGTTGGGGTGGGTTGGCTGTTGCTCGTGGCGCGGTCGGTATGGCTGAAGCAGCCATGATTCCAGCAGGTTTGAAAGCCAGCAGTGAATGGTTCCCGGCCAAAGAGCGTTCCGTCGCCGTAGGCTACTTCAATGTAGGTTCTTCTATCGGTGCAATGATCGCTCCACCACTGGTGGCCTGGGCAATTATCATGCATAGCTGGGAGCTGGCGTTTATCATTACCGGTGTATTAAGTCTGGTCTGGGCATTAAGCTGGCTCTATTTCTACAAACACCCTAAAGATCAGAAGAAACTGAGCGATGAAGAACGGGATTATATTCTGAGCGGTCAGGAAGCACAGCACCAAACCAACAACGCCAAGAAAATGTCGGCCTGGCAGATTATACACAACCGTCAGTTCTGGGGTATCGCCTTACCGCGTTTTCTGGCTGAACCGGCCTGGGGTACATTCAACGCCTGGATCCCGTTGTTCATGTTCAAGGCATATGGCTTTAACCTGAAAGAAATCGCCATGTTTGCCTGGATGCCGATGCTATTTGCAGACCTGGGCTGTGTTATCGGTGGTTATCTGCCCATGCTGTTCCAGAAATATTTCAAGGTTAACCTGATAGTCTCCCGTAAACTGGTCGTCACCATGGGTGCCGTGTTAATGATCGGCCCAGGGATGATCGGTTTGTTCGCCAGCCCTTATATCGCTATCGCACTTCTATGTGTCGGTGGTTTTGCCCACCAATCACTTTCTGGTGCGCTGATTACCTTGTCCTCAGATGTGTTTGGTCGTAATGAAGTTGCTACTGCTAACGGTTTAACCGGTATGGCAGCATGGACGGCAAGCACAATGTTTGCTCTGGTGGTGGGTGCGCTGGCGGATACGATGGGCTTCAGTCCACTATTTGCCGCACTGTCCGTGTTTGACTTGCTGGGTGCCATCGTTATCTGGACCGTACTGCAAAACCGCCCAGCAGACGAAGTCGCTGCAGAAAAAACCATATTACATGCTGCGCACTAACACTGATAAATTTTAGTTTCCTGCCTTTCATCCGGTATCATCTGATGCCGGATGAACCTTCCGCATATATTTTTACCACAATGAATAACTGTGACCCGTGATGTTGGTTGCAACTGAGGATAAGTGGTATAACAAATTATTTCAGCGTTCAACAAAGATAGTATCCGTAGCACTAATAACCAATTAGAGCTCGTCATCTATCTAAAGGCAGGCATCATGGCACTCACAGAATCTCGACGACTTTATCAACAATTAGCAGCAGAATTAAAACAGCGTATTGAAAACGGTGTTTATCCGGTTGGCGAAAAATTACCGGCTGAACGTTATATTGCTGAAGAAATGAATGTCAGCCGCACAGTAGTGCGTGAAGCAATTATCATGCTGGAAGTTGAGGGTTATGTTGAAGTCCGCAAAGGTTCAGGTATTCATGTCATGTCCAATCAACAACGCCACCTCTTGCCTTCCAGCAGTGAAACCGAATTTATTACCGCCGGTCCGTTTGAGCTGCTTCAGGCCCGTCAATTGATCGAAAGCAATATTGCGGAATTTGCGGCGACACAGGTGACTCGGCAGGATATCTTACAATTGATGGAAATCCAGGAGTACGCCCGGCAGGAAGACCGCTTCCGCGATTCAGAGTGGGATCTGAAGTTCCATGTACAGGTTGCTCTGGCCACACAAAACTCAGCAATGGCGACCATTGTGGAAAAAATGTGGAGTCAGCGTGTGCATAACCCCTACTGGCGCAAGTTGCACGAACACATTGACGATCGATCCATTGAAAGCTGGTGTGAAGAACACGATCAAATTCTGAAAGCATTGATCCGTAAAGACCCTTATGCCGCTAAGCTCGCTATGTGGCAACACCTGGAAAACACTAAGCAGATGCTTTTTCGTGCCACTACCGATGACTTTGAGTTCAATGTTGATCGCTACATGTTCGCTGAAAATCCAGTAGTACATCTCGATCAAATGCCCCACAGTAAACTCTGATTTTTCCCGTTTTTGCTCCATCTTTGTGGGGCAAAACATTCATTAATCATCTAGTTTTGTCAGTAAGTGTAAATATTACATGGTTCACCTCTCCTCTCCCAATAAACCGCGCCTCATAGACCTTCCAACGTAATATTCCCCTGTCTCATTTCCACCTATTTTGTTACAGTTAGAACTCCTTTTTTACGATTAATCGGCCGTGATGGCATAAAACCGCTGAAATAAGATGTCGCTTTCAATCAGGAAGACTAAAACACTATGTATCAGCGACATTGAGCGTAAAAAATACAACACCATCGGTTAATGAAATGAACAACAGAATTAATAAAACATGCCGAGACATACGAAATACGCCGCCCGATGAATAGAAGATTGATTACCCTAACGTGGTCCCATCAATGCCGCAGTACAGGAATACCGGATGGATATAATTAAAGAACTTTTGCACGCACTTTGGCACCAGAATTTCGAGGTACTTGCCAATCCAAAATTGATCGGCACAGTCTATCTATTGCTATTTTTGATCCTGTTTCTGGAAAACGGTCTACTACCTGCTGCTTTTTTACCTGGTGATAGCCTGCTGATTTTAGTCGGTGTGTTGATTGCTAAAGGCACGATGAATTATCCCTTTACTATCCTGTTACTGACTACCGCCGCCAGCCTCGGGTGCTGGGTCAGTTATATTCAAGGGAAATGGTTAGGGAATACGCGCATTGTTCAGGGTTGGCTGTCACATTTGCCTGCACA